>NZ_SJPO01000007.1:0-300000 GCF_007859935.1 Posidoniimonas polymericola
ACCTCGACTAGATCGCCTCGCAGTGACGAATTGGCGTGCGCAAATCGCGTGCCGAACAGTATTGGGACAGGTCCAGTTTGCATAAACGCAATGCTTAAGAGCCCCACCCGTAGCTGCGTAACTGGACCTGTCCCCGTTTTACTCCAACCTCGACTAGATCGCCTCGCAGTGACGAATTGGCGTGCGCAAATCGCGTGCCGAACAGTATTGGGCCTGTCCCCGTTTTAATCCCGTGCTAAATTCTGCGTGGTTTTCGGCGGAAATGAGCCACCCGGTCGGCGAAAATGCAGATGCAGTGTGTACGCATCGGTACATTCGCCATTGAAACCCCAACCACAGGGAGCGAGCATGGGTCGGCCACGGGTGCTGGATGAGGGGAAGCAGCGGGAGGTTTGTGCGTTGCTCACGGCGGGGATGACCGTCGGTGAGGCGGCCGCGTATGTCGGCTGCTGCGAGAAGACGATCCGGCGGGAGCAGCGGCGCGATGAGGACTTTGACGAGCGGGTGCGGCGCGCCCGGGTGGCGGCGCGGCTGGGGCCGCTGCAGGCGGTGCGCAACGCGGCGGCGACCCACTGGCGGGCCGCGGCGTGGCTGGTCGACCGACAGGATCGCCAGGAAGAGCGCGAGCGGCGGGCGCGGCGCGATCGGGCTAAGCTCACGCAGCAACGGGCCGATGCCAAACCGACCAAGCCGCCCCAGCCGTGGAACCTCGAGCAAGAGATCCAACAAATCGCTTCCGCCCGGCCGCCGGCAGTTAAACCGACTCCCCACAACCGAACGTTGCCTCCCACGAGCCCCCGGCCTGAGCCGGGGGAGCCGGTCAGCGCCGCCACGCCGCCTCCCGCCCTCACGAAGAAGCGGCCTTCGCCGGTCGCCGCGGCGCTCAGCGAAATGGCCAGCCAGCTCGCCGCGTCGGCCAACAGGCAGTTGGACGGTCAGGAGAAGGTCGAGTCCCAGCGAGCGGCGGCGCCTGTGCGTCGGACAAAACCCGCAGCAGGTGGTTCGGCCGGGACCACCATAGAGCCGACCGTCGAGCCTCGGGGAGAAGGCAAGAACGAACCGAGCGAAGGCTCCAGCGGTCGGAGTTTTGTCCCCTCGCTGCGGATATTCGGACAAAACGCGGGCGACCCAAAAACGTTGATCTGCCCTGAGCCTCCGGCGTTAGCCGGGGGAGCCGAACCGAAGCCGGCGGCGTGCCGAGCGGGTCGTTGCTCCGGGGGCTGACGCCCCGCGGCTCTTGTTACGCGAGGATCAGTGTTTGTCGGAATCAGTCGTCAAAGCGGATCTCGAGGACCTCGAACTTGTTGACGCCCGCCGGCACTTCGATCTCGGCCACCTCGCCGACCTTCTTGCCGATCAGGCCCTGGGCCAGCGGGCTGGTGACGTTGATGCGTCCCTCGTCGATGTCCTCCTCGCCGGCGCCGACCATGGTGAACTCCTCGGTGTCGCCGAAGTCGAGATCCTTGACCTTCACGGTGCAGCCGAAGACGACCTCGTCCTTGGGGAGCCGCGACATATCGACGATCGACGCCTTGGCGAGCTTGGTCTTAAGCGAGTTGATCTTGGCCTGCAGCATGCCCTGCGACTCGCGGGCGCCGTGGTACTCGGCGTTCTCCTTGAGGTCGCCCTCGGCGCGGGCCTCGGCGATCCGCTTGGTGATCTCCGGCATCTGCACGTCTTCCATCTGTTCCAGCTCGGCGCGGATCTTCTCGTAGCCGGCGCGGGTCATGGGAACGGCGTCGCTCATAGCACAGCTCACTCGGTCGGGTCGCAATCGGACGGTTCAAAAAAGAAGCAGGGCCTTCTCCGTCAGAAGGCCCCGCTGGTGGAATCTATTTTGGGGGCTGCCCGGGCCGCTGTAAAGGCCGATCGGGCGGGGTTCGTGGGGCCGGCGGCGGCAGAATGGGGGTCTAATCCGCCAGGTAGAGCACCGCCCCGCACGACTGGCAGAAGGCCGGGCGGGACATGGCCAGCGTGTTCTGCATGTTGAGGGTGACCTGATTCCCGCAGCCGGTGCAGGTCTTGTTCTCAACCGCCGACATGCCGCTGGCGCCCTTGGACTTGATAACCCGGCTGTACTCGGCGCGGAAGTCGCCCGGCAGCTTTTTTTCGGCCGCAACGCGTTCGCCCTCGATCCGGGTGATCTCCGCGCGGATCGAGTCGGCCGAGTCTTCGACGTGCTTGGTGACGCGGGCCAGCTCCTGCTTGCCCTGCTCGAGGTTGGCGTCGGCCTGGCCGGCGGCCTCGACCAGGGTGTCGACCCGGCCGAGGGCCTCGAGGATCTCGTCCTCCATGACGCTGTTGGCCATCTCGGCGGCGGCGATCTGCTCGGTCAGGGCGTGGTACTCCTTGTTGCTGGAGCACTCGTTGAGCTTGACTTTCCAGTTGCCGATCCGGTCCTCGCAGCTCCGCAGGTCGAGCTGCTTGGCGTCGGCCGCCATGCGGGTCTGCTTGACCAGCTCGTGGGCGGCGGCGGCGGCGGCCTCGAGCTTCGCGACGCTCGCCTTGTGCGCCTGGATCTGCTTGGGGCCGCGCTCGAGCCGGCCGCTCAGGTCGGCAAGCTGCTCCAGCAGCCGGTGCAGCTCCTGGAGCGTTTCGGCGGGCACCGTGGTTGTCGACATCGAGAAGCCAATTTCGGAAGGAGGAGTGGCCGGCAACCGAGCCGGCCTCAAGTAGTAGTTTTAGGCTCTGGGGCTCGGGTTGCCAATCGCCGACGCTACGGTGGGGCAAATCCAATCGTGGCCCGCAGGGGGCGGTGGTTGGATCCGGCGGCGTCGCCGACCCAGGTCGACTCGCACGCCAGGTCGGTCGTCAGCAGGCACTGGTCGATCGGGATGCCGATCAGGCGGCCGACGATCGGCACATCGCCCGGGTAGGTGTAGGTCAGGCCGCGTTGCAGGGAGGTGTCTCGCAGGCCGGTCTGGGCGACGAACTCGCTCAGCCGCGGGCACCACGGCGTTTGGTTGCAGTCGCCGACCAGCACGGCGGGCAGCGGGCTGGCCTCGAGCCACTGCTTGACTACTTGTGTGCGGTAGTCCTGGCAGTGGCAGCCAAAGCTCGAGGTAGGCCGCGTGTCGTGGGAGCAGAGCAGGCGGATCTCTTGCTGCTGGAACCGCACCACCGCCGCCAGGCAGTTTGGCGGTCGTGGCAGCCCAGAGGTGAGCAGTTCTACCGGGCCTCCGTTGCGGACCGCGACCGCGTACTCGTCGTGCACCCGCGTCTGGTAGCCAGGGATGTCGAGTCGCTGCTGCTCCCGCAGTTCGTCCGGCAGCTCGCAGAGCAACGCCACATCAACGCCGCTGTCGCGCACCGCCGCGATCGCCGCGAGGGGGTCCGGGTGATCGCGCCAGGTGTTCCACGAGAGCAGCGTGAATGTGGCGTCGGGGCGGGCGCCGCTGTGGGGCGTCAGCCACGGCCAGATCACCCACAGGTTAACAGCAACGGCCGCCAACGCGACGAATCGGGTCGGCCAGCCGCTACGCAACCACCACGCCGCGGCGGCCAGCCCCAGGCCGAGCAGCATCAGCTGCGGGCGGAACGGCGTCACCATGCGTGCCGACCAGTGGTGCTGGTCGCAGAACGCAAACACCGACGCCGCCACCGTTGCACAGGACAGCAGCAACACCAGCCACTTGGCGAGCCACGGGAGCAGTCGGAAGGGGGGGCGGTCTGGTTCGGGCAGCGGGGGGAGGTCGTCCGGCATACCGCGGCTCGGCTAACCCAGCAGCCGCTTGACGCTCTCGATCAGCCGGTCCATCGGGAACGGCTTGCGGAGGTAGTCGTCGACGCCAAGCATCTCGGCGTAGGCCTTGTGGCGGCTCCCCTCATTGGCCGTGATCATGATCACCCGCGGCGGGTCTTCGCGTGTGCGGCGGAGCTTCTCCAGCACCAGGAAGCCGCTCCGCTTCGGCATCATCATGTCCAGAATCACCAGGGACGGGTTCTCACGCTCGGTCAGGGCCAGGCCCTGGTTGCCGTCTCGCGCGACGAGGACCTCGTAGCCGTTTGACTCGAGGGCGAGCCGCAGCGACTCAATAATCTCGGCGTCGTCGTCAACCAGCAGCACGCGTTTGGCTTCGCCGTCGGTGGCGGATTTATTGGCCATTGCTTTCCATCGTAGGCGTCACAGGAACCACGCGGCCGCCGGCGCCGCCGGCAGGTCCTCGCAGGGCCCCTAAATCAATGCGGGGATAAGCCTTTAGATATATCGGGTGGGGGGCCGTTTTCAAAGGCGCCTGCACCCTTTGCGAGCGGATTTCCGCGATCCGCTGGGCTAGGCCGCCGCCCGGACCGAGCCCAGGCCGAGCAGCCCGGCGCAGATTTCAGCGATCCGCAGGGCGGCGTCGGGCCGGGAAATCGCCTCGCTGGCCTTGGTCATCTGGGCCCGCCGGAGGTCGTTTGTCAGGAGCTCGGTGAGTTGACGTGACAGGCCAATTTCTAGCGGCTCGCTGGCATTCTCCATCGCCGACACCGCACAGCCGGCCGCGACGTGATTCGCCGCGTTGGCCGCCTGCTGGTTCTCGGGGGCCGCGGGGTCTGGCACCAAAATCGAAGGCAGCCCGGCCGCGGCCAGCTCTGCCAGGGTCGACGCCCCGGCCCGGCAGATCGCCAGGTCGCTTGCGGCAAACGCCGTAGCGATCTCGTCGAGCTGCGTCACAACCAGTGCGTCGAGGCCCGAGGCCTGGTACGCCTGCTCGACCTTCTGCAGCTGGCCTTGGCCGGCCTGGTGGACGATCCGCCAGCCCTCGAGTTGCTGCGGGACCTGCGTGAGGGCCGCGACCACTCCGCGGTTGAGGTTCTCGGCCCGTTTGCCGTTCGCCCCGGCCATGACGAGCAGCTGTTTCTGGCCGGCGTGTTCGGCGACCAGACGCGGGACGCCGTCGAAGTCAGCGCGGGTCGGCGTGCCGGTCACGACCAGCGGCGTCTCGACCGGCATGCCGGTCTGCGACTCGGGGTGCGACAGGCAGACCGCCTCGGCGAAGCCGCCGAGCGCGCGGGCCGTGCGCGACGGGCGGGCGTTGGCCTCGAGCAGCACGAACGGCGTCCGGCGGCTGTGGGCGGCCCGCGCCATCACGGCCGAAACTGGCCCGCCGAGCGCCAGCAGCAGGGAGGCGTTTTTCTCGCCGAGCAGCCAGCGGGAGGCCCAGTAGCCCGCCGCGTTGTCCGTCAGGTAGCGGATCCCCTCGAGCGGGCTCCGCGGCATCGGCTGGGCCGGCACCGACAGGTAGTTGTGGCAGACCGTGAGCGCCTCGTGACGCTCGCTCGGCTCGCCGCTGCCGACAAACGAGAGCTCTAGCTTGGGGCAGAGCTGCGAGAGCTGCTTCGCGACGGCGAGGCCCGGGTACAGGTTTCCCAGGCAACCACCGCCGGCAAGGACCAGGTGCGGGCTTCGGATCATGGCGGCAGGCAAGGACAAAGGAAAAGGGCCGGGCGAACGCCCGGCCCAAGGGGGGTGTATCCGCTGAGTCGCCGGGGCGGCAAGCCGCCCCGGCGCTCAGCGCGTAAGCTTCATCGTGAAGCACCACAAGGAGCGGTTGACCCAGTTACCGCGGTCCCTTGTGGCAGCAAGCTCCAACCCAGGGGAGGGTGGCGACGCTAGACCCCGCAATCTGGCGCCGGCCGACGATGAAGCTACAGCATGGTTTGTGTTGCGGCGTGTGGCCGCGTTATGGCATGGTGACCGGCTCCCGGGTGTTGGCGATTCGCAGCTCCAGGAGTTGCTTGACCAGCCCCTCCTCGGCGCGGCGGCAGGCGGGCGGCTTGGGCACACCCGCCAATACCACGGTGTCGCCGGGATCGGCCAGGCCGAGCGCCAACGCGATTGCGCTGAAGCGGTCTTCGACTTGTTTCGTTTGGCACGGCTCGCCCGAAGGCTCGCCGTCGCGGGGCAGGATGACCATGTCGCCCAGCGAGGTCGCCACCGTGCACACCGCCGCGGGCGGGTTCTCCGGCAGCACCACGATGACCCGTCCGGTCGTGGTCCGGCGGGCGGCGTTGAGCGCGGCCCGGACCCGCTCGGGCGTGGCGCCGCGGTCTAGTTGGACAGTGAACGACTGGCCGCACGTCGTGGGCTGCATGATCCCCGGCGGGTGCGGCGCCGCTTCGGCTCCGGTCGCGGCCTTGTCAAGCGCCAAGCCCAGAGCGTGGGCCGAGGCGATTGCGGCCAGGTAGTCGAGCGCGAACGCTTCGCCGCCGATCGGCAGGCTGACCGCCGTGGTCGTGCAGCCGATGGTGACCATCAGCACCTGACCGCCGGCGCTGGATTCGATGATCGTGCCCTGCACGTCCGCCGGCTTGTCGAGGCCGTACGTCATGGTCAGCCCGTCGCGCTCGGCGGCCAGCTTGACGCAGTGGGGGTCGTTGACGTTGGTGACCAGCGTCGCGAACGGCGGCAGGTCAGCGACGAGCCGCGCGGCGAGCTGCCGCTCGTCCTCGGGGGAGCGGCCGCTGGAGCGATCGAAGTTTTGATTGGTCAGGCAGAGGAGGCCGAGCCGGACGCCGGCGTGGCTGTGCTGACGCAGCGAGCGGGGCGAGAGCTCGAGCACGGCGGCCTGGCAGCCGTCGGCGTCGCAGTCGCCAAGCCAGCGGGCCAGGCGGGCGGCGCCGGGCGCCGGGTGGTGGTTCTCGTTGGCGACCGAGCCGTTGAACTCGAGGTTGTCGACCAGGCAGCCGCAGCGTGTGCCGGCGTGCTTGAGGATGCTCGTGAGCAGCCGCGATACGGTTGACTTGCCGTGGGCCCCGGCAACGCCCGCCAGCGTCAGCGAGCGGCTGGGGTCGCCCACCAGCTGTTGGCAGAACTCGCCGTAAGCGACGCGGGCGTCCGAGACGACGAACTGCGGCACGTCGAAGATCGGCAGGTACTGATCGGTGACGATCGCCTTGGCGCCGCTCTCCACCGCCAGCTTGGCGGCCGCCGCGACGTCCTCGACGAAGCTGTCTACGGCGAAGTAGACGTCGCCGGGACGCGTGTCGGTGGCGTCGGTGGTGCAGCTCTCAGCGTAAATGCCCCGATCGCCGAACACCCGGGCATCCGCCAGGGTTTCGAGCAGGCATACGCCGGCCGGTTGTCTAAGACTGGTCTGCACGCGCGGCCTCCTTGCCTGCGTGAGTGGCTGAATTGATGACCCCGTCCTTGGGGTGCGTGGATGTTCCGCGAATCCCCTACTGGCGTCAAGGGAAGTTCTTCGTGATCGCGAAACAATCTCTCAAGTCGTAGTTTGGCAAGCACTTGCGAGTCGCTGGCGCCGCAGTCCGGCGACAAAAAAAGCCCGCCCCGGCGGGCTGCCGGGGCGGGCTTGGTGGACGCTTGTCCGCACGGAGTGGTCGTTACTTCGTTGACGACCAGATGCTGGCGTCGGACTTGATGTGACGCGGTGCGGGGGCCGGACGCTGGACCGCGGCCGAAACCTGCTGGACCCGGTTGTCCTGCTTGTAGACGGCGTTCCACACGGGGGCCGAAGGCGCCCGGGTCACGCGGTCGTTGCCATTCGGGGCGTACAGCTCGGGCGCGCGGAAGTAGGTCGCCTCGTCACCCTCAAGGACGCTGTCCTCATTCGGATTGGCCTCGGCGGGCGGCTTCTGACGCTGCTCGCGCACCGCGGCGTTCGGATCGATCGCCGGTGCGGGGGTCGGCTCGTTGCCGTACGACTGGCCGTAGTCTTGGCCGCCGTAGTTCGACGGCGACTCGGTGTAGATCGCCTGACTCGCGCCGCCGGCGCAGTTCGGGCAGCTCGACTCGTAGCCGGCCTGGACCGCCCCGCCGCAGCTGCTGCACGCCGAGCAGCCGGTGTCGCAGCAAGGGCTGACCGGCGAGAGCGTCACCGCGCGGTAGCCGGCCGTGTAGCTCGTGGGTGCGTAACCAACGCTGTAGCTGGCCGGTGCGTAGCCTGCGTTGTACGCCGTGGGGGCGTAACCAACATTGTACGAGGCGGGCGCGTAGCCAACGTTGTAGCTGGGGGGATAGGTCGGTTGGTAGGCGGCGGTGGCGTACGTGGTGCTGACGGCCGGGTCGCCCATGCCGAACAACCGACGCAGGTACATCCCGGGGTACCAGCCAGGAGTGGTCGTGGTTTGGTAGACCGGCGAGTACGCCGGCTGGGCCGCGGGCATGTAGGCGGTTTGTGCCACGGGTATGTACGCGGTCTGGGCCGCGGGGGCGTAGCTCATCGCTGGTTGTGCGCAGGTCGAGCACTGGGCCGAGGCGACGCCGGCAGAAGCGGCTACGACAATGGCGACGCACAAGGCGGCGAGGCGGCGGATCGTGGCGGCGCTGGAAAGCATGGTTCGAGCTCGTAGCATGGTGAAGGCAGTCTTTCTCATATATTGATGTAACCCCCAAACCACCCCTTGGGCAACCGATTACTGCCCCGGCTTGAACATTTGGAAGCAGATTTGTTCTGCACGGTTTGGGCCGGATGTAACGGTTACCGACAACTCGAGGGCCAAGGAGCACGCGGCGAAACCCAGTTTACGCTGGGACCTGCCGCGCAGGTAAAGATTCCTCATCGCTCCGCCATGCCTGCAGAGCATTAACCACCGTCCAGAGCGGGGTTACGCGTTCGCCCGACCCCTGAAAGCGGGGCGAGCCAGCACGCGACATTCCTTGCCATCCTCTGCTACGCACCGGCCGCCGAAGGGTTCAGATTTCTCTGCCGCTGCTCGTGCCGGTCGTAGAGGTCGAACCACACCTCCCGCACGTTCCCCTCGTGCCGAGCGAACGCGTTACGCAGGTCCGTTCGGGTGACCGGCGTGCTGCGGTCCTGGGTCAGCAGCCCAAAGCACCGCTCGATGTCGGCCAGCGTCGGGCGCAGCTCGGCCAGGGCCGGCAGGCGGTCGCGGCCGTGGGTCGTGACCACCACGCCCCACGGGTGGCGGCGCCACTGCCGCCGGCGCCAGCGGCCGAGCTCCTCGAAGCTGTCGATCAGGCATACCCGGCCGCGGAACTGGGCGGCGGTCGCAGGGGCCGCGTCCCGCCCGCCACGCAGCCACGCCGTCGGCACGCCGGCCTCCTCCAGCGAAGCCTGCAACGCCCTCAGCAGCGTGCTCTTGCCGGCTCCGTGCGGGCCGACAATCTTGCCGCGCATCCCGTTCCCTCGCAGGACCGCCAGGCAGTGGTCGACGCTCGCCTGGTCGGTGGGAAGGAAGGGCAGGGCGCCGGGCCGGGTCCAGCAGGTGGCGAACGGGTTGCTCGCCGCGGTCGGGATTGGGTCGGGCCGCGTCACGCCGGCGCCTTCGCTTGCGGCGCGCCGACCGCCCCCAAGCGGAACGGCGCCTCAGTGACGTGGGTGCGGTAGCCGCCGAGGCTCAGACGCAGCCTCACGCTCCAGCAGATCTTGACGCTCACGCCGTCGTACGAGAGTGGGCTGTCGGGCAGGGTCGCCTCGATGAGGTACGGCTCCGCGAAGGCGGCGGCGTCGCCCAGCAGCCGCTCAAAAAAGTGGACCTCGAGGTCCTCGTCCCCCTTGCCGACCGTCCGCCAAACGACCGACACCTCGGCGCTGCGGCACTCCAGCTGATCGGCGTTCAGCACCGAGACCGACGCCGACAGGGTCTCGCCGGCGTCGAGCTCCCGGCGCGAGTCGGCAAACCGGATCACCACGTCGGGCTCGAGCGGAGCGGTCGGGTTGCTGCTTAGCTGGGTCACTTGCGGCGCCTATCGGTCTGCTGTTGTCAACGGGGGCTCCGCCGCGGCGGCGGCCTCCTGGCGGGCCGGGTACACGCACACCAGGTAGCTGCGGCGGAACGGCGGCCACCGCAGCGGCGTGACCCGCACCTCGAGCGACCAACGCACCTCGTTGTGCGGGGCCTTGAACGAGTGCATCGCCCCCACGGGGATCTCGAAGCCGAACTCCCGCTCCAGCGGCTTGCTGGTGCTCACCTCCGACCGCGGCTCCTGCAGCACCACCTGCCGGAACACCTCCTCGACGCTGGTGCGGGTGTCGGTCCCCTCGCAGAAGGTGGCGATCTCTTCGCAGATCAACGCGACGCTCAACGCCCGGAACTTGAACTGGCCGGTTTGCATCATCAGCCCGCGGTACCGCCCGCCCGGGTAGAAGGGGTGGTCGCTGACCTCCACGCTGGTCAGCCCGATGCCGGTGGAGGAGCGGGCCTCGTGGTACAGCAGGGCGACCATGTAGACGCCGCCGATCGCCAGCGGCGCGATGGCCAGCGACAACGCCCACTGCGGGCGGCCCATCCAGAACTCGATGCCGAGCCCGGTCATGAAGAACACCACCAGCAGGTTCCAGGCGACGCAGATCGTGGCCAGCGTGGCGATCCGCCAGCCGGGGTCGCCGAGCGAGGGCAGCCGGTACCGCTGCCGCACGCCGGGGCTGTCGGTCACCTGCGAGGTGTCGGGCAGGCCGGTGCCGACCGGGCTGCCCGATGAGCCGAAGGCCGCCTCCCAGCGGCCGGCCCGCTGCGCGACCGACTGCCGCCTCTCGGGCGAGACGCCCGCCGACATCAACGAACGCACCATGCCGACCACGCCGAGCACCATCAGCGAGAACGGGATCAGCGTCACCAGCCAGATCCACCACCGTCGGTGCTGCGTCAGGGTGACCGTCTGCGGGTTGTCGGGGTCGAACCAGCAGGGGTGCTCTGCGCCGACCTCAAACCGCTCGAGGCTCTGCTCGGCGTCCGCCCGGTTGGGCGAGGGCTCGTCGGCCATCGCCCAAACCGGCGGGAGCCAGCTCGTCGGCTGGAGGGGGCCCTCCTGCCGCAGCTGCACCTGGCACTCGGGCTGGTGCTCCAGGCCGGTCGGCCCCTGCTGGGGCTGGCACTTTTTCTGGACCACGCGGCAAACGCTTGGCTGGTACTCGGCCAGCTCGCTCCGCAGCACCCAGTGCGGGATCAGCACGTTCTGCACGTGCAGCCACAGGGCCACCGCGCCGACGCCGACAAACACGACGTGGTACAGCAGCTCGGCGGCGAGCGCGGTGCGCGGCGAGCCGCTCCGCCGCGCACCACGCTTTTTCAGCCACAGGCGGAATCGAGAACGCATCGGCGCGGCCCTGGCGGAGGGCGGAGTCAGAGGGCGGCGTCAGTGGGGGCGACCCGCCACAGTCCGACGAGCCCTGCCGCGTCGGGCGGGGCTACTTGGCCTTACGCTGCGACGGCAGCGTGGCGCGGCCGGGGCGGTAGAAGCCTACATTCTCTAGTGCCTTGTAGACCTCTTCAAGCGTCTTCTCGCCGAAGTTCGAGATGCTCAGCAGGTCTTCCTGCGTGCAGTGCAGCAGGTCGTGCACGGTGAAAACGCCCTTCTCTTCCAGGCAGTTCGTCGTGCGGACAGCCAGGCCGATCTCGGCCGTGCTCATCTCCAGGCGGTCCTTAAGCTCTTCCGACTGCGCCTGAGCGCGGTCCAGCGGGATGCGAGTAGCCATCGTTCGGGGTCCCTCCCAATGTGTGCAGACGGTCCTGTCATCAGGACCGTCGTTGATGCAATCGGGTCCTGCAAAGGGCCGCCCTCCAGACTCATGCAAGACCGTCTTGGCCTCGATGGCGTGCGTCTGGCGTCGGGCGATCCGTTGCGCCGATGCGGGGGAGTATAGCGAATCAAGTCCAGAAAATGTAAGGATTACGGCAAAAAATCGGGCGACTTATCGCCACGTGCTAGCACTTGCCGCGGCCGGCGGGCCCGTCCCACCGCGGGGTCGCCGCGGTAGAATGGTGGGTTCGCCCCTCCCGCCCACCGACCGCCAACGCTGCCCACGCCGTGGACCCGCTCCTTCAAAAACTCAACGCCGCCCAGCGCGAGGCGGTGCTGCACGTCGACGGCCCGCTGCTGATCCTCGCCGGACCGGGCAGTGGCAAGACGCGGGTCGTCACGCACCGCATCGCCCACCTGCTCAAGCAGGGCGTGCACGCCTCGCAGATCCTGGCGCTGACCTTCACCAACAAGGCCGCCCAGGAGATGCGCCGCCGCGTCGAACAGCTCGCCCCCGGCGAGCGGGTGTGGGTCAGCACGTTCCACCGCTTCGGCGCCCGCCTGCTCCGTGAGCGGGCCGACCTGGTCGGCCTCGGCCAGAACTTCACGATCTACGACACCTCCGACTCGCGGCAGACGCTCAAGCGGGTCATCGAGGCCGAGAAGATCCCGACCATGCACTACACCGCCGACCGCATCGCGGCCGGCATCAGCTCCGCCAAGAACAAGCTCATCACCGCCGACGAGTACCAGCCCCGCAGCAGCAGCCCGCTGTCGAGCGTGGTGGCGCGGGCGTACCCGGCGTACCAAGAGCGGCTGCTCGCCTCCAGCGCGGTCGACTTCGACGACCTGCTGCTGCACGTCGCGAAGCTGCTGAAGGACAACCCCGAGGTCCGCGCCGAGCTCGACAGCCGCTTCCGCTACGTGCTGGTCGACGAGTACCAGGACACCAACCGGGCCCAGTACGTCATCCTCCGGGCGTTGTCGCTCGACTACCCCAACCTGGCCGCCACCGGCGATCCGGACCAGTCGATCTACGGCTGGCGTGGCGCCGACCTCAACAACATCCTCGACTTCGAGAAGGACTACGGCCAGGCCAAGGTGATCCGCCTGGAGCAGAACTACCGCAGCACCAAGGCGATCCTCCGCGCCGCCGACATGCTGATCGGCCACAACCAGCGCCGCAAGAAGAAGGCCCTGTTCACCGAGAACGACGAGGGCGCCCCGATCCGCCTGGTGACCTACGCCGACCAGGACGCCGAGGCGTCGGCCATCGCCCAGCAGATCCGCGCCGCCATCGACTCCGGCGAACGCAAGGCGAGCGACTTCGCTGTCTTCTACCGCATCAACGCGCTCTCCCGCTCGGTCGAGCGCGCGCTGCGGGCCCACCGCGTGCCGTTCCAGATGGTCCGCGGCCAGGAGTTCTACCAACGCAAAGAGATCAAGGACGTGCTGGCCTACTGCCAGCTGATCAACAACCCGAAGGACGACGTCGCGTTTGTGAGGACGGTCAACTCGCCGACCCGCGGCATCGGCAAGAAAACCCTCGACGCGCTGAACGACCACGCCTACCGCTACGGCACGCCCCTGCTCGATGCGGCCCGCGAGGCCGGGCTGATCGAGGGGCTGGCTAAACGCTCGGCCACGAAGCTCTCGCAGTTCGTTGCGCTGGTTGAGAAGCTCGCGAGCCGCGCCGCCGGCCCGGTCGAGGAAGTCATCGGCAGCGTGATCACCGAGTCGGGCTACCGCCAGCGGCTCGTCGACAGCGACGACGAGGAGGACGCCAGCCGGCTGGCCAATATCGAGGAGCTGCTGACCGACGCGCGGCAGTTCGACGAAGAATCCGAGGGCGAGTTCGAGGGCGGGGCCGGGCTCGAGGAGTACCTCGAGCGGACCTGGTTGGTCAACGAGACCGACAACTGGGAGGACGACTCCGACAAGGTCACGCTGATGACGCTGCACGCCGCTAAGGGCCTCGAGTTCCCGGTGGTCTACCTCGTGGCGGTCGAGGACGGCATCCTGCCGCACGAACGCAGCTCGATGGACACCCAGCAGCTGGAGGAGGAACGCCGGCTGGCGTTCGTCGGCATCACCCGCGCCGAACAGCAGCTCCAGCTCAGCCTGGTCCGCCGCCGCGACTTCCGCGGCCAGCGCCGCATGGCCGTCCCCAGCAGCTTCTTGATGGAGATGCCGACTGCCGAGATGGACACCGACCACGGCGGCCAGACGTTCGAGATCGACCCGTGGGAGCAGTTCGAGCTGCCCCCCGAGGAAGAGGTCTGGACCGACCCCAACGCGGCCGAGCCAGAGGAGTCGAAGCCGTCGATCTCCGCGGCGATCACCACCGCCGCGGAGCTGAGTGGCGAGGCCGCCCCCAAGCCGTCGCACCCCCCCCAACCGCACACCCGGTTCTCGCCCGACGACTTCTCGCTCGACATGACCGTGCGGCACCCCGAGTACGGGCTTGGTAAGATCAAGTCGCTCAGCGGCGCCGGCAAACGCCGCGCGGCGACCGTCGAGTTCGCGCTCGCCGGCGAGCGACGCATCGTCCTCGCCCACAGCCCGCTCGAGCCGGTGGGGAACAAAGGCTGATGCCGCCGAGAGACCGAGGGCCCATAGAATTCCCCTCCCTCGCAGGGAGGGGCTAGGGGAGGGTGAAACTGTCGCCCCGTCAATCCGTCCCCAACCAATACCCAACCTAGCCTACAGCAATGGCCCAACGGGCAGCGCTACGTAGCGCGCCCCTTCCGGGCTTCGAAAAAACAATCCAACCCCTACCCAGGGCTACGCCCTGGGCTGTGAAAGCGCGCCCCGTTGGGGCTCAACCACGAAGACACCCCCGATGCTAACCAGCCAGTACCTCTTCGCCGCCTGCCAGGCAGGCGCCCAGAACGCCCTCAAGCAAGAGGTCGAGTTCCGCGCGCCCGAATGGCGGCTGTCGTTCAGCCGCCCCGGCTTCGTCACGTTCAAGGCGCCCGGGCCGGTCTCGCTCGCCAGCGAGGAGATTCCGCGCATGACCTTCGCCCGCACCCGCGGGCTGTCGCTCGGCAAGGCGACCGGCACCGACCAGCTCGACGAGCTGGTCGGTCAGGTGTGGGCGTCCGAGCAGGTCCAGCAGCTGGTCGCCGAGCACGCGCCGCTAGCCGTGCACGTCTGGCGGCGGGACGAGGTCGTGCCCGGCGCCGACGGCTTCGAGCCGGGCCGTGACGAGCTGAGCGCGATGGTCCGCGCGGCCCTCTGCGCGGCCGCGCCCGAGGGCGCCCTGCACAACCCACAGACCCCGCCGTCCGAGGGCGCCGTGCTCGACGTCGCGCTGGTGGCGCCGAACGAGTGGTGGCTGGGCGCCCACCTGATGAAGTCCCGCGTCGACCGCTGGCCCGGCGGCGTGCCGAACCTCAAACTCCCCGAGGACGCCGTCAGCCGAGCGTACCTCAAGATCGAGGAGGCCCTCCGCTGGGCCGCCCTGCCGACCCACGCCGGCGACGTCTGGGTCGAGATCGGCTGCGCCCCCGGCGGCGCCAGCCAGGCGCTGCTCGAGCGCGGCATGGGCGTGATCGGCGTCGACCCGGCCGATGTCGACCCGCTGCTCGACGAGCACCCCGACTTCATGCACCTGAAGATGCGGGCCGGCGACGTCCGCCGCAAGGAGTTCGAACCGGCCCGCTGGCTGGCGTGCGACGTGAACGCCGCCCCGCAGTACACGCTCGACGCGGTCGAGCCGATCGTCTCGCACCGGGAGGTCTCGATCCGTGGCATGATCCTCACGCTCAAGCTGCCCGACTGGTCGCTGGCCGAACCCGCCGCGCTCGACGCGATCGTCAAACGCGTGAAGGGCTGGGGCTACAAGGACGTGCGGCTCCGGCAACTGGCCTTCAACCGCCGCGAGTTGTGTTTGGCCGCGCTGCGGAGCCGCGGTCAGCGGCGGCTGCGGCGGTAGTTTTCCGGCCGGCTCATTCTTTATAAGGGTGCCGGGGGCGCTCCCGTCAGGGCAGCCCCCGAGACGTACTAGCCGTCGCTCGCACACAGCCGGGGGCTTCCGCTACCGCGGAGCGCCCCCGGCAGCCGTCCTGCAGTGAACTGAGGCAAACTAGAATGCCCCACGCCAAACCGAACCTTCCAACCAAATCCTGCGCCCACTGCGGCAGGGACTTCGCTTGGCGGAAGAAGTGGCAGCGGTGCTGGGAGCAGGTACGGTACTGCAGCGAGCGGTGCCGCAACGCGGCGAAGGCAGAGCGGCGCTAGTCGTTTCGCAGCACTTGCTTCTCGGCGCGGCGCCAGTAGCGGCTGAAGCGTTTGAGGTCGACGCCCTCGGGCAGGGTCACGATTGGCTCGGGGTCGATCCAGTCGACTGTTAGCTGCGTTGCTAGCTGGGCGCCCTGGCGTTTGAGGCGGGGCAGGGGGCTGCGGGCGGTGACGATGCGGGTGGCGTGGTGCTCCTGGGCGAATCTCGTGACCTCGGCGACGACGTTCCCCTTGCGGATCTCGACGCCGGGCATCTCGAGCAAACACTCGTACATAAACACGATCCGTTTGAGCGAGATCTGCTCTGTTTCAATCCACTGCTCGTCGAAGATAAACACGGACGGCGTTTCGGGCGACTGCCACGCGGGGCTCAGCATCTCGTCGTGGACCCAAGTGATCGCGTTGCTCATTGCGGGGTGGCTCCTGGGAACAGCCGGGCGTTGAGTTCGTCGTAGCTGTCGGCGAACGGCGAGGCGCCGTCGGCGTCGGCGCCAGTGAACCGGCCGCAGGTGACGTGCTGCAGGTTTTCCTGGTTGAAGATGTACGGCTTGGCCGCGAAGGTGCTGGCGACCCACTGCCACGACAGGTTGTTCGAGGCGAGGTCGCCGTCGAGCAGGTGCGACAGCATCCAGGCGGCGCCCGCCTGCCAGCGGACGCGCCGCCAGTGGACCAGGTAAGCGGCGATCTTCATCCGCAGCTGGTTGTGCAGGTAGCCGGTCTCGTGCAGCTCGCGGACGACGCCGTCGACGAAGTCGTTGCCGGTCTCGGCGTTCACGAAGTCATCGGGCAGGGAGTCCTGGTAGTAGTCGGCGTCGAAGCCGGTCTTGTACGGCTCCTGGTCCTCCCACACGTCGTCGCCAATCTCATCAAGCACCCTTCGCCAGTAGTCACGCCAGGCGAGCTCCTGGAGCAGCTTGTAGGCCGACTGGGGCGAATCGACCTGCTGCTTCACGCGGCTGATCGTCTCGGCGAGCCCCAGCACGCCGTGGCGGAGGTAGGGCGACAACCCGGTGACCGCCCCATCGAGCGAGTTCCGCGTCCGCCCGTAGGCGACCGGGTCGACGGCGTCGAACTGCTGCTCGGCGGCTGCCAGGCCACCGCGGATGTCGGACACGAAGTCCGAAACCGCCGCTGCCTCCGGAAACTCCGTGCGGACGTAGTCGATGAGCTGCTCTCGGTTTTCGAAATCGCGTCGCATATCGCGTGCTGCTCTTGCTGCTGCCCAATTCGCTGTAGTTCCCAATCATAGGCACGCGATGGCATTCGGCGACCCGCCGGCAGTTTCTCGCTGCGGCGGCAGGGAGCGGCGTGTGCACGTGGGGGCCAAGTTGAACAGGCATGCGGTCCATTTTGCTGTCGAAAAGAGCCACCCGGCGCGGTCCAATTGGGGCGTGGAGAGTGCTCGAACAAGCATGGTCCAGGCGCGTCTCCGTCGCATAGCTACCGGTGGAAGCCGGCAGCTTGTGCGGTTGCGCGTTGCGGGACGCCTCACACCCCGGCTTCCGCCGGAGGTTGCTTCGAGGCGCCTGATGCAGCGATGGTGCGGGGTCGCGAAAGACTTTTGTCCCCGCTGCGTGCAAGATCGGACAAAAGTCGGAGCGTAGAACGGGAGGGAAAGCTCGCAGCCACTGCTATAGCAGGTTCAACTGGCCCTTGCGGCCGGCGGTAGCGCCCGACTTTTGTCCCTATCAATCGATGTCGCTACAGGGGACAAAACTCAGCAGGGACAATTGTTCCGCGAGCCGCGCTCGGCTACAGCGTCACCTCGTCGCCCGAGCTGCCGACGCGGATCGTCTTGCGGCCGAGGTCGTGGTAGGCCTCGACGCGGCGGACGGTGCGGTTGCGGGCCCGCATCAGGATCGACGTCGTAACGGCGTGGTGGTTGCGGTAGCGGATGCCGGGCAGCATCGGCGAGTCGCTGATGCCGGTGGCCGCGAAGATGATGTGCTCGCCCGGCGCCATCGACTCGACGTCCCACACGCGGGCGAGGTCGTCGGGGGTGCAGCGGTGCTCGGCTTTGAGCGTGGCGAGCTCGTCGTCGGACTTGGGCCACATGCGGCAGAGCTGCTGGCCGCCGAGGCACTTGATGGCGGCCGCGGCGATCACCGCCTCCGGGCTGCCGCCGACGCCGACGTACGCGTCGACGCCCGAGTCGGGCAGGCTCGGCGCGATCGCGGCCGCGACGTCGCCGTCGGGGATCAGGCGGACGCCGCAGCCGACCCCGCGGAGTTCGGTGATGATCGCCTCGTGGCGGGGGCGGTCGAGCACCACGACGACCAGGTCGCGGACCCGCTTGCGGAGCTGGCCGGCGACCGTGCTGAGCGTGGCCCGCAGCGGCGCGTCGAGGTCGACGTGCACGTCGGACTCGGCGACAATGGGTCCGACCGCCAGCTTCTGCATGTAGTGCGAGGGGATCGCCGGGAACAGGCCGGATGGGTTGTCCTCGGGCCGCGTGCAGGTCGAGGCCGCGATCACCGAGATCGCGCCGGGCAGGCCCTTGGCGGTGAGCGTGGTGCCGTCGATCGGGTCGAGCGCGATGGCGGCGGGGATGTGGTCCTCGCCCCAGGCGCCGAGCCGCTCGCCGGTGAAGATGCCGGGCGCGTCGTCCTTGCGGCCCTCGCCGATGCGGACCAGGCCGCGGCACTCGATCAGCTCGAACATGCCGCGGATGGCGTCGGAGGCGGCGTAGTCGGCCGTGTTCTTGTCGCCCCGGCCGAAGTGCTTCCAGGCCGCGAGCGACGCGTTCTCGGTGCAGCGGACCAGGTCGAGGTCGATGGCGCGTTCTGGGTCGTGTCGGGGCATAGCACACCTGCGGGCCAGAAGAGAGGGAGACGCTCCCGAGGGCGGCTCTACCAGAAGTATACGTCACGTGGGGCCGTAGCCACCGCAACGTGGTCCGCGGGAGGATGCAGAGTCGGTGAGAACAGAAGCGGAAAGGCAACCGGAGAGGGGAACGCCGCGCAGGGGCAGCAATCTTCCCCTTTCGGCATTCGCCTTTCCCCTTTGACACCTCGGCCCGGATCGGCCGGCAGCCACGCGATTCGGGCGAGTTGCCTACGCCGTGCCGCCCGGCTTGCGGAACACGACGCCGGTGTCGACCTGGGTGAAGTCCATGCCGCGGTAAAGGTTGAGCGCCGGCTCGTTGTCCTGCATGACGTGCGCCTCGAGCAGGGCGACGCCGCGCTTGCGGAGGGTCTTGAACGATTCATTCAGCAGGAACGAGGCGAGCTTGCGGCGGCGGTGCTCGGCCGGGACGTGGAGCTCGCGCAGGCCGGCGGTGCGGATCCCCCAGCGGGTGGCCAGCGGCTCGATGTCCCAGAACTCGACGCGGGCGAGCGTGTCGAGCGTCCGCCGTGGCGTGAGGCGGAACACCTGGCGGTCGGCGTCGGCCAGCCGGTTGGCGTCCCACCAGTTGGTGACTGCCGGCGAGAAGTTCTGCTGAAACTGGGTCTCGCGTTTGAGCAGCCGCTGCTCGCGCGAGACCGCGGGGCGGTGGCGGGAGAGCTCGTGGTGCAGGACCAGCGCGCGGGCGGCGACCTCGTAGCTGGACTGCTGGAAGGCGTCGGTCATCAGGCGGTCGGACTCGAGCACGCCGGAGAGCTCGCTGCCGCCGTACAGGCCGAGGTAGAAGCCGTCGAGCGGCCGCATGCCGCCGCCGTACAGCACCTTGGCCCCGCGGGACCGGAGGTACTCTTCGGAGGCCGCCAGGAGGTCGGCGATCAGCTCCGGGGAGCGCATGGTCGGCAGCGTCATCAGCATCTGGGTGGCGCCCATCGAGTAGTCGATGCTGCTGCCGTCGTCGCTGGGGCCGAAGCCGCCGTGCGCGAACCCGATCGGCCGGCCGTTGCGGCACGCGACAATCATCCCCTCCGGGTCGAACGTCTGCTTGGAGAACAGCAGCTGCTCGAGCAACGGCGAAGAGACCGGCTGCACCAAGCCCCGCTGGGGCGGCTGCCGATTCCATACCTCCGCGATGGCGGGGGGGTCCGAGTTTCTAAAACTGCGCAGTTGGAACAACGCGCTGCCGCGGAGTATGAGTGCTTGAGTCGTGACAGGGCAGCCGTGAGTCGTGGCAGGGCAGCCGTGAGCCGTGACGGGGCAGCCGTGGGCCGTGACGGGGCAGCCTTGACGGGGCGGCTTCGCGTCGGCGCCTTAGGCCGGCGGATCGAGGCGTACCCATATCCTATCGCTACGGACCTGGACCGCAAAGGACGCCTGGCGGATGGTCTGGCTGAGCTGCTGGCGGCCGGTGCGGACATCGTACTGCCAGCCGTGCCAGGGGCAGGTCAGCGTGCAAGCCTCCAGCCGGCCCTTGCCGAGCGGGCCTCCCTGGTGGGCGCAGATCCCGTCCAGGGCCAACAGCTCGCCGTCGACATTGGCGACCGCCACGATCCGGTCGCCCGCGACCGCCTCGATTACCTCGCCGGGCGGGAGCTGGTGGGCGGGGCCGAGGTCGTGCCAGCCGGGGCCTGCGGTCTGCGGGTCGTCAGGCATCGGCGGTGGTCCCTTGGGGGGCGGTTGTCTCGGTGGCGGCGGCCTGCCCTTGAGTTGAGGCCTGTTGGCTCAGGCGTTTCAGGGCGCGGGGCGGCGGCGTTCCCTTCCAGCGGCGGTGGACCCACCAGTACTGCTCGGGGGCCTTGAGGATCATCCGCTCGAGCTGGCCGGTGTACCACTCGGTCAGGGCCGGCACCGAACCGTAGGGGAAGCCCTCGGCGAGTGGGTCGACCTGGTCGGCGAGCTCGATCTCGAACTGCAGCGGGCCGCCGATGCGGCGGGTCGCCGTGACGAGGGTCGGCGCGTCGTACCCTAATGTGAACAGCGCTACGGCCTTGTGGGTCGACGCCGGCTTGCCAAAAAAGTTGACCCAGCACGCCTTGTCGCCGGCGGCCTGGTCGCCGAGCAGCGTCAGCGTGCCGCCGCTAGAGAGGAGCGTCTCGATCGCCTCGCGGCTGCCGTGCTTGGGGAGCATGTGCTGGCCGGTGCGGCCGCGGAAGTCGTTGACGAACCTGTCGACATAAGGATTGTCAAGCGAGCGGGCGACGGTGTGCGAGGGGAAGCCGAACAGCCCGAGCATGAACCCGCCGAACTCGAAGTTGCTGTAGTGGCCAGAGATGACCACCTTCGGCCGGTCCTGCAACAGCGTGGCGACAGTTTCGCGCATCTGCCTTACGCGGCAGTGCCGCCGCCAGGTGGTGCGGTGCACGGCGCGGGGGGCGTGGGCGATCTCGGCGACCATCAGGAACAGGTGCCGCCACATCGCCTGGGCGACCACGCGGCGTTGTGCCGGGGTCGCTTCGGGCAGCGCGAGCGTCAGGTTCTCGTCGACCAGCCGGCGGCGGAAACCGAGCAGGCCGCCGACCAGCTTGCCGAGCATGTCGGCGGCCTGCTCGCACGCCGACAGCGGCAGCGCCTGGATCACCGCGATCACCACCCGCAGCACGGCGTACGCCGCGTAGTCGGCGGCGGCCTTGGTCACGGGCGGGCGGCTGGCGTGGGAGTTCATTCCGCGATTGTGACAAAGACGCCGTTGGCCAGGAAGCGCGATTCGCGATTGCCGCGGCGGCTAGCCGAGCTTGACGGTCTTGCCGGTTTTGGCCGACTTGTAAATGGCCTCGATAATCGCGACGCTCTTGCGGCCCTCGTGCCCGTCAACCGCCGGCGTGCCGTCCTGCTGGATCGCCTTGACGAAGTCTTGGATCTGCAGGGCGTGGCCGTGGTGGCCAATGGCCGACGGGTCGGCGGCGCCGCCGCCGGTGCTCTTGGATTTTTTCATCTCGGCCAGGATCTTTTCGTCGGCCTTCAGACGCTTCGCGAAGTCCCAGGTCTTGAGGTCCTCCTCCTCGAGCACCGCGGTGCCGTGCGACCCGTGCAGCTCAATCCGCTTGAGGTAGCCGGGGTAGGCGGCGGTGGTGGCCTCGATCACGCCTAGCGCGCCGCTGGCGAAGCGGAGCGTCGCGACCGCGGTGTCCTCGACCTCGATCCGCTCGTGGGCCAGCGTGGCGGTTTGGGCCTGGATCTCGGCCACGGGACCCATCAGCCACTGCAGCAGGTCGACCGTGTGGATCGCCTGGTTCATCAGGGCGCCGCCGCCGTCGAGCTTCCAGGTGCCCCGCCATGCGCCGCTGTCGTAGTACTCCTGCGTGCGGAACCACTTGACGTAGGCGTCGCCGAGCGTGACGCGGCCAAAGCGGCCCTTGTCGATTGCACGCTTCATCTGGACCGACGAGCCGTGGAACCGCGACGGGAAGATCGCGGCGAGCTTCACACCCGCGGCCTCGCAGGCGGCGATCGCCTTGTCGCACCGCTTCGTGGTGACCTCCAGCGGCTTCTCGACAATCACGTGCTTGTCCGCTTTGGCGGCGGCCACGGTCGGATCGAGGTGGGCGCCGCTCGGGGTGCCGATCGTCACCGCGTCGATGGACGGGTCGGCCAGCATCTGCTTGAGGTCGGCGTAGGCAGTGATCCCGAACTCGCCCGCTAGCCGCTCGGCGTTCGCCGGATTGCGGTCCACACAGCCAACCAGCTTGGCGCCCCGCACCTCGTTGATGGCGCGGGCGTGAAAGCGGCTGATCATGCCGCAACCGATGATTCCGAATCCGATAGGCATAGCGTGCGGTGGGTACCAACAGGGGATGAGTTCCAGGGGCTCGAGCGGCTAGTATAAAGGGGCCCCGTGCTGTGTTCTACCCGCCGGCCTCAACAACGACTTTCCCCTTGCTATGCCCGATCCGACTCCAGCGACCGACCCCTACGAGCCCCGGCTGCACGTGGTGCTGTACCAGCCCGAGATCCCCTACAACACCGGCAGCGTCGGCCGGACGTGCGTCGCGCTGGGGGCCAAGCTGTGGCTGGTCCGCCCGCTCGGTTTCCAGGTGGACCACCACAACCTCCGCCGGGCGGGGCTCGACTACTGGCAGCACCTGGCGTGGGAGGTTGTTGACGACTGGCGGGCGCTGACCGAGCGGCTGCCGTTCGAGCGGTTCTGGTGCTTCACCAAATTCGCCAAGCGGAACTACACCGACGCCCGATTCCAGGAGGGGGATGTGCTGCTGTTTGGCCGCGAATCCCAAGGGCTGCCGGAGGAGATCCGCACCGCGGCGGGCGACCGGGCCGTCTCGTTCCCGACCCGGTCCGAGGTGCGAAGCCTGAACCTGTCGAACTGTGTGGCCATTGCCGGGTACGAGGCGCTGCGGCAGTGGGAGTCGGCCGGTTAGCGGACCCCGCGGCTATTTTCCCGGCGAGCGGCCTTTCCCTAGAGGGTACAATCACCTCCAATAGGTTGGTCTCGCTACAGGTCCCCATTCCCGTTGCCGCTATGTCACTGGCTACCGACTTCCAACACATCCTCACGCCCCAGGCTCCCATCGCCGAGCGGACCTGGTTCCGCACCGGCGGGGCCGCCGAGTTCTTCGCCGAGCCGCAGAGCGTCGAACAGCTGCAGGAGCTGGTGAAGCGGTGCCACAGCGAGGGGCTCACCGTGCGGGTGCTCGGCGGCGGGTCGAATATCCTGATCCGTGACGAGGGGGTCGGCGGCATGGTGATCAGCCTCGCCGCACCCGCGTTTGCGGCGATCTCCGCCACCGGCACGTCGATCAAGGCGGGCGGCGGGGCGGTGCTGGCCGAGGTCATCAGCGAGTCGGTCCGCCGAGGCCTGGCGGGGCTCGACCCGCTGGTCGGCATCCCCGGCGTCGTGGGCGGGGCGCTGCACGGCAACGCCGGCTCGCGCGGCGGCGACATCGGCCAGTGGACCTGCTCGGCCACGGTGATGACCCGCTCGGGCGAGATCGCCACACGGACCCGCGACGAGATGGTCTTCGCGTACCGCAAGAGCAGCCTCGATGAGCTCGTGATCATCGACGCCGAGTTCCAACTCGAGGAAGACAACCCCGAGCAGCTCACCAAACGCCTCCAGAAGCAGTGGATCATCAAAAAGGCGAGCCAGCCGATGGTCGACGAGCGGACCGGCAGCATCTTCAAGAACCCCCGCGGGATGAGCGCCGGCATGCTGATCGACCAGGCCGGGCTCCGCGGCGCGAGCGTCGGCGACGCCCGGGTTAGCGAGAAATACGCCAACTTCATCGTCGCGGGCGCCGGCGCCACTAGCACCGATGTCCTCAAGCTGATCGACACCGTCCGCAGCCGGGTGGCGGAGCGGCTCGGAGTCGAGCTGGAAACCGAGCTCGATATCTGGTAGACACCCACCCGTGGCGCCTGTGTCAGGGCGGCGGCGGGCAGGAGGCCTGTCGCAGCGCACCGTTTTCTAGCGGCGCCACCTGATGCAGGGAGGCGCCCCGTGGCGGAGCCTAACAGCGGCAACCTGATCTCCGCCATTGTCACCTCGGTGGCTGCGCGCCGCCGCGTGCTGCTCGGCGGAGCCGTGCTGGTGGGTCTCGGTTGGGTCGGCTCGACCGCCTGGCGGGTCTCGCAGGGGCCGCTACGCAACAGCCCGCACTATCAAATCTCTGTCGAGTCGGTGCAGATCTCCCCGCCCCCACCATGGGTGCGGGTCGACATCCGCTCGACTGCCATCGACCGCGCCGCCATGCAGGGCCCGCTCTCGGTCATCGACCCCGAGCAGAGCATCGCCCGTATCGCCCAGGCGTTCCGCGGCGAGCCGTGGGTCCGCAAGGTCAACCGTGTCGAACTGCAGGCGCCCAACGGCGCCCGCGTCGACCTCCAGTGGCGTCAGCCGCTGGCGGTGGTCGAGCTCGCCACGGACGCCGGCCTCGTCCTCACGCCGCTCGACGCCGAGTCGGTCCGCCTCCCGTCCGCCGGGCTGCACGACGGCGAGCTCCGCCGGCTGCCCCGCATCACCCACATCCAAGACGCGCCGCCCGAGGGCGAGGCCTGGGCCAACCCGCAGGTCAACGGCGCCGTCGCGCTCATTAGCAGCCTTGGGCCCGCCTGGACCAGGCTCAGCCTGGCCGACGTGGTACCTAGCCGCATGCCCGAAATCCGCGGCGACCAGCAGTTCTACCAGTACGAGCTGCTGACCATCGGCGGCACGCGGATCTACTGGGGCGCCGCGCCCGGCGTCCCCGCGGACGAGCCAGCCTTCAATGCCAAGCTCACCACGCTGCAGCAGTTTGTCCAGCGCGAGCAGGTGCGGCTCGACTCGGACTACTCTCCTAAGACCATCGACCTCCGCCACGGCTTCGACACGACCAAACGGATCGCGAAGAAAAACGACGGCAAGCGTACCGCCCAGGCGCCCGACGACCCGGACAGCGAGGTCGTTAAGTAGGAATCGCCGCCGGGGCTAAACCGCTTCGGGATCGATATCGAGCGCAGCCGCGTCTTGGCGGCGGAGCTCTTCCTCGGCCGCGATCTGCTCGGCCAGCTCTTCGCGGACCACCGGCATGTTCGCCGGCGCCTCGATGCCGAGCCGCACGCCGCCCGGTCCGGCCTTGACCACGGTCACGACAACCTGGTCGCCAATCAGCAGACGCTCGCCAATTTTGCGGGAAAGGACTAACACCGGGGAGGGATCCTTGTGAGGGGCCGGCTTAAATCCATGCATGCCGGTTGACGACAGCGTATCGACTGGTCGCGCAGAATGCAACGAGCCAAGGCCATCGAGTCAAGCGGAGTTTTCTGCCGAAACGACGCCCTACCGTTGGGTTTGGGTGGTTTAGGTTGTCTGGTGCGGACTAGCTAGGCGGCGGCTCCTTTGCCAGACCGCTGATTGTCTTAAACGCTGCGGCGCTCGAGTCGACGCACCACTCGAACAGGGCAGCCTCGGTGGTGGTCGGCGTCACGCCGGCGGCCGTCATCCGCTGGAGCGCCGTCTGGTGGTCGACCGGACTCCGCGAGCCAACCGCGTCGACCGCCAGGTAGACGCGAAAACCGGCGGCCAGCAGGTCGAGCGCCGTCTGCTGCACGCAGACGTGGGTCTCGAAGCCGGCGAGCAGCACCCGGTGTCGGCCCGATGCTTGCCACGCGTCGAGCACGTCACCGCACTCGCGGCAGCTGAACATCCGCTTGGGGCTGGTCTGCTGATCTCCGCAGGCCGCGGCCAGGTGTCCGGCTAGTTCGGGGACGGTTGGGCCGAGTTTTTCGGGGTACTGCTCGGTCGCCGCGGCCGCCACGCCCGTCGCCGCTGCTCCCCGCAGTAGCCGGCCGCAGTTCCAAGTGATTCTTGCCGATTCGCCCACCGCCGGCGCCAACCGCTCCTGCACGTCGATCACGAGCAGGGCCGTATCGTCGACGTTCATCAGTTCTGGGCTGCGAGGCAGGGGAGCGGGCATTCGATCGGTAGTTGGTTAAAGGGAGACCAGTTGCTCGAGGCTGGGGCTGTTAGAATAGTGCCCCAACGCCCCACCGCCAATTCACCACCCCCGCGGTCATCCGCCGCAGAAGGCAGCACCCACACCTATGGCCTCGGACGCCAAGACGCTCTGCGACTGGTCGAAGAAGGACTTCGCCAGCAAGTTTGACCTGCTCAAGACGATTGTCGCCGACCCGCGCTTCGCGTGCATAAAGTGCGGCCGCGCCGCGTGCGACAAGAAGTGGCTCTGCAAAGGCAAACCGCTGGAGAAGTGAGGCTCTAGGCAAGCCGCGCTGCCCGCCCTTCTCCGATGGGTTTTGTCCCTGCCGAGTTTTGTCCCGTTAGGCGACATGCAATTCTAGGGACAAAAGTCGGGCCCCATCTCGGCCGAGGCTCTCTGTAAGTCGTTGCGGTGGTAACCATTGCGAAAATCGCCTTCTTTCCCGACCGGCGACTTTTGTCCGTTTGTGCGCGCCGGCGCGGACAAAAGTCGCCGAGTCTCACTGCCGCTACTGCCGTGCGGCTACCTTCAATCGCCTCCCCTATTGGACCGCGCGGCGTGGCTCTTTTTGACAAAGATCGATAAGACTGTAGCAGCACTCTCCGAGTGGTCCCGCTCGATGCCGCGCACCCAGAAAGACTCGGCCGTGCGGAACAGTATCCAGCAACTGGCGGCGGAAGCCGGCAGTGCGTCCACCGCGCACCGCAAGCATGGGCCAGGGAGTCTTGAGTGACGCACCAGAACGGCGCTACTGAGAGAGTAGAACGACCATGGCGCCGCGGACGGTCGGTCCGCAGGTGTTGGCGCCCGGTGTGAAGATTTGCGGAAGATGGTTCCTATCTGTTCGGAACGCGGTAGAGTGCGGGGGTTTGGGCCCCGGAGTGTCGTCGCTGGGCCCCTCGTGTACAACGGCGGGCGGACTGCCGCCGCTCGCTCTTGAGCGTGCCCCGCGTTTTCCTGGAGCCTGTCGAATGCTGCGTCGACCGCAACGGTTACTATCGAGCTTCGCCATACTGCTGCTGGCGGTAGGAGCCGGCGCTTTGGACGCCGCCGCGCCCGCCGCCGATAACGCCAAGGTGGGTCCGCAGCCGAACGGGCAGGGCGTCACCCCGGTGAACCAGATCCTCACGCCGCACGGGCGGCAACTTCACCTGCCGGGCATGCGGCCGCAGGCGGTCGCGCTGTCGCCCAATGGCCGCATCCTGGTCACCGCCGGCAAGACGAACGAGATCGTCGTCGTCGACCCCGACAGGGCGGTCGTGGTGCAGCGGGTGGCGCTGCCGGCCAAGCTGCCCGAGAACCGCTCCCAGCCAGAAACCAAACAGGCAGTCGTCCCCACCGACACTGATGGCCAGCTCAGCTACAACGGCCTGATCTTCTCGCCGCAGGGCGACCGGCTCTACATGAGCGACGTCAACGGCTCGATCAAGGTTTTCGACGTCGACGACTCCGGCCACGTCGAGCCGTCGTTCGCTTGGAGCGTGCCCGACGCCAATGCGCCGCGTCGCAAGGCCGAGGCGCCGAGCGGACTCGCGGTTTCGACGGACGGATCGCGGCTCTACGTCTGCGGCAACCTTTCTAACCGGCTGTTCGAGCTCGACACCGACACAGGCGAGGCATTACGGGTGTTCGACGTCGGCGTCGCGCCGTTCGACGTCGTTCTGATGGGCGAGAAGGCGTACGTCAGCAACTGGGGCGGCCGGCGTCCTGAGCAGGGCGACCTCACCGGACCGGCAGGCCGCGGCACCGTCGTGCGGGTCGACCCCGTGCGGCACATCGCCAGCGAGGGCTCGGTCAGCGTCGTCGACCTCGCCTCTGGCCAAGTTCGCAACGAGATCATCACCGGCCGGCACGCTAGTGGGCTCGCGTCTTCGCCCGCCCACCCTTACTTGATCTGCTGCAACTCAGAGAGCGACCACCTCAGCGTCATCGACACCCGCACCGACTCGGTCGTCGCCACCCTGTGGACCAAGGCGAGCCCGGCCGACCTGCTCGGCGCAGCGCCGAACGCGGCGGCCTTCGACGCCGCGGGCCGCCGTTTGTATGTCGCCAACGGCTCGCAGAACGCGGTCGCCGTCTTCGACTTCGACGCCGACGAGCCAGAGGAGTCGAAGCTGATCGGGCTGGTCCCGGTCGGCTGGTACCCCGGCGCGGTGCTGGTCGACGACGCCCGCAACACGGTGGTCGCGGCGAACATCAAGGGCCTTGCCGAGCGGCCGAAGGACTACGGCGGCGGCGCCGTGCCCGACGCCAAGGGGTTCAACTCGCACCACTACCACGGCTCGCTCTCGCTGTTCGAGATCCCCGCTGACGAGCAGCTGGCCGAGCTCTCCGAGCAGGTCTCGCGCAACCTCCGCACGCCGCGGATCGCCGACGCGCTGCTCCCCGCCCGCCCCGATCAGTCGCCGCGGCCGATCCCCGAGCGGATCGGCGAGCCGAGCCTGATCAAGCACGTGGTGTACATCATCAAGGAGAACCGCACGTTCGATCAGGTGCTCGGCAAGATCGGCCGCGGCGACTGCGACCCGTCGCTGTGCATCTTCGGCCCCGAGATCGCGCCGAACCACTACAAGATTGCCCGCGACTTTGTGCTGCTCGACAACACCTACTGCTGCGGCATCCTCAGCGCGGACGGGCACCAGTGGAGCACCACCGCCTACTCGACCGACTACATGGAGAAGAGCTTCGCCGGCTTCCCCCGCAGCTACCCCGACGGCATGGGCGTCGACGAGGACGACGCGCTCGCCTACGCGTCGTCGGGCTTCCTCTGGGACTCCGCGATCAAGCACGGCGTGTCGATCCGCAACTACGGCGAGTTCATGGGCCCGTCGGTGCGGTGGCGGGACCCGAACCGGCAGGGGAGCCCCGACTTCACTGCCTGCTACCAGGCGTGGAAAAACGGCACGGACGATGTCGTGTTCGCGTGCTGGCCGAGCGTCGAGACGCTGCGCGACATCTCGCCGCTGGACTACGTCGGCTGGGAGATGTCGGTGCCGGACCAGTACCGGGCCGATTTCGTGCTGCGTGAGCTGGCCGAGTTCGAGAAAAAGGGCGAGTACCCGCGGCTGACGATCATCTGCCTGCCCAACGACCACGCCAGCGGCACGCGGCCCGGCTGCCCCACGCCGGCCGCCTGCATCGCAGACAACGACCTGGCGTTCGGCCGGATTCTGGAAGGCCTGAGCCACTCTAAGTTCTGGCCGGAGATGGCCGTGTTCGCCATCGAGGACGACCCGCAGGCGGGCTGGGACCACGTCAGCGGTTACCGCACGATCGCGTTCTGCGCGAGCCCCTACGCCAAGCGGGGCGCACTGGTCAGCACGCAGTACAACACGACCAGCGTGCTGCGGACGATCGAGCAAATCCTCGGCCTGCCGCCGATGAACCAGTTTGACGCCAGCGCCACACCGATGTTTGACTGCTTTGTCGATGAGCCGGATCCGACGCCCTACGACGCGGCCCCGGCGCTAGTGCCACTTGACCAGATGAACCCCGACCCGGCGGCCATCACCGACCCGGTGCTCCGCGAAGATGCCCTAGTATCGGCGTCGTTGGACTTTGAGGGCGTCGACCGCGCGCCGGAGGACGTCCTCAACCGCATCCTCTGGCGGGCCATGCGGGGGACCAGCGAGCCGTACCCTGAGTGGGCCATCACCGCCGGCGCCGACGAGGACGACGACGATTGATGGCCGCAAAGTAGCACGACTCTCCTGAGTCGTGTCGCTCGATTCGGAACTAGCGAGCGGCGCACCTGTCCGTTTACTGCCGTCCCTAGCTGCCGGCGAGAGCCGGCAGATCGAGCGTCGGAGATATTCCACACAGGAAGAGGCCACACGTAGATCAGGCTCGAGCGACCCTACTCGGAGAGTAGGGCTATTATGGACTAGTGGGGGCCTCCTATGCCCCTTGGCCTCGGCCTCCTGTCAGCCGACAATGGCGGGTATGGCAGAGAACCTCCGACCCCGCATCCGTTCCACCACGATCCTGACTGTCCGCAAGGACGGCGTTGTCGCCATGGGGGGCGACGGCCAGGTGAGCCTGGGGGACACGGTGATGAAGTCCGACGCCCGGAAGATCCGCCCGCTGATGGACGGCCGCGTGCTGACCGGGTTTGCGGGGAGTGCGGCCGACGCGTTTGCGCTCCTGGACCGGTTTGAGGCCAAGCTGAAGGACTACCCTCGCAACATGCCGCGGGCGGCGACCGAGCTGGCCAAGGACTGGCGTACCGACCGCGCGCTGCGGCGGCTCGAGGCCCTGCTGGCCATCTGCGATGAGAAAGACACATTACTGGTCAGCGGCACCGGCGACGTGATCCAGCCGTCCGACGGCATCCTCGGCATCGGCTCCGGCGGCAACTACGCCGTGTCTGCCGCCCGGGCGTTGGTCAAGCACTCGAGCTTGTCGGCCGAGGAGGTCGTCCGCGAGGCGCTCACCATCGCCGCGGACATCTGCGTTTACTCTAACCACAACATCGTTGTTGAGACGCTTGGTTAGTCCGTTGCCAGTGGTCCGTTGTCCGTTGCAGCAGCGGGCCGGCCCTGCCATCGAACCAATCTCGGCCTGCGGAACGCGAATAGCCCCAGCAAGCGGCATTGCCGAGGGCAGCAACGGACAACTGACGACGGACCACTGACGAACCTATGAAAGAACTTACCCCCCGAGAGATCGTTAGCGAGCTCGACCGTCACATCGTTGGCCAGGCCGACGCGAAGCGGGCCGTGGCGGTTGCGATCCGCAACCGCTGGCGGCGGCAGCGTGTCGACGAGTCGCTCCGCAAGGAGATCGCTCCGAAGAACATCCTGATGATCGGCCCGACCGGCGTCGGCAAGACGGAGATCGCCCGGCGGCTGGCGACGCTGACCGGCGCGCCGTTCATCAAGGTCGAGGCGACCAAGTACACCGAGGTCGGCTACTACGGCCGCGATGTCGAGAGCATGGTCCGCGAGCTGGTGGAAAACGCGATTGGCATCGTCCGCGAGCAGGAGACCGCCGGCGTTGAAGAAGAGGCCAAGCGGCGGGCCGAGAACCGGCTGCTCGACCTCCTGGCGCCGGCGCCCAACTCGTTCCACGTCGGCGCGGGCGAGGACGACTCGGCCGAGCGCTACGAGCGGACCCGCGAGAAGATGCGGGCGATGCTCGCCGGCGGCGAGATGGAAGAGCGCGAGGTCGAGGTCCAGACCGAGAAGAAGACGCAGGCGATGATGATCCCCGGCATGGGCGGCGGGGAGGGGGGCGGCATGGACATCGACATGCAGGGCATGCTCGACAAGATCCTGCCCAAGCAGGTGGTCCGCTGCAAGATGGCGGTGAAGGACGCCCGTCGGGTCTTGTTCGAGCAGGAGTGCGAGGCCCTCATCAACCAGGAGAAGGTCAACGCCAAGGCGGTCGAGCTGGCCGAGAACGTCGGCATCATCTTCCTCGACGAGATGGACAAGGTGGTCGCTACCGAGGGCGGCAAGGGCGCCGACGTCAGCCGGCAGGGCGTGCAGCGGGACCTCTTGCCGATTGTCGAGGGCACCACGGTGCAGACCCGCTACGGCTACGTGAAGACCGACCACATCCTGTTTGTCGGCGCCGGCGCGTTCCACAAGGTGAGCCCCAGCGACCTGATGCCCGAGCTGCAGGGCCGGTTCCCGATCCGCGTCGAACTGAACGACCTGACGCACGACGACTTTGTCCGTATCCTGACCGAGCCGCGCGCCAGCCTGACCCGCCAGTACGCCGAGCTGATGAAGACCGAGGGCGTGACCGTCAACTTCACCGACGACGCCATCGACCGCCTCGCCCAGCTGGCGTTCGACGTCAACCAAACCACGCAGAACATCGGCGCCCGGCGGCTCTACACAATGATGGAGCGGCTGCTCGAGGAGCTTAGCTTCGAGGCGCCCGACATGAAGATGGGCACGGTCGACATCAACGCCGCGTACGTCGACGAGCGGTTCAAGGAGATTACTGGCGACGAAGATTTGAGCCGGTTTATTCTGTAGCGCACTCGCCACGAATCGGGTGCCGGGGGCGCTCCGCGGCAGCGGAAGCCCCCGCGATGTACGGGCCGAGGCTGGTGCTTCTCGGGGGCTTCCCTGGCGGGAGCGCCCCCGGCACTCGCATCCCCGAGTCGTTTGTCAGCTACAGCAGCGTGTCGTCGAGCTCCCACACCGAGCGGTAGGCGCCTTCGATCTGGAAGTACTCCAGCACCGAGGCGTAGAACGCGTCGCCGCCCAGGGTGGCGCTGTCGCCGATCGCCCGCAGGGACCGCTTGGCCCGGGTCAGGGCGACGTTCGAGCGGCGGGCGTCGGCGAGGAAGCCGATCTCGCCCATGGGGTTGCTGCGGACGAAGGTGAGGATGACGGCCTCCTTCTCGCGGCCCTGGAAGCCGTCGACGGTGTCGATCTCCAGCCCGTCGATCCGGAGCCGGTTCCGCAGCAGCCGGACCTGGGCGGCGTAGGGCGCAATCACGGCGATCTGCTCGGCCTCGAGCCCCGCGTCGAGCAGCTGCTTGACCTGCGTGACGACCCAGCCGGCCTCCTTCGGGTTGCGTTTGCTCTCGCCGTCGGGCTCGAGCTCCTCGTCCCAGCCGGCTCCGGCGGTGTCCCAAAACTCGAGGATCGGTTGCTCTTCGGCCGTGTCCGTCGGCAGGATGTCGGCCAGCGTGTGCTGCTTCACGGAGACGTCCGCCACCAGCTCGCCGTTGTAGAAGTGCTCGCTCGAGAACCGCATGATCGACTCGTGCATGCGGTACTGCACGGTCAGGCGGCGGAAGATTGCATCGCCGAAGCGGCCGACCAGCCGTTCCATTGGGCTGATGCGGAGGCCCTCGTGGGCGGCCTCGCTGGAGAGCACCGTGGGGGGCAGCTGGCAGTGGTCGCCGGCCAGCACGATGCGGTCGGCGCGGAGCACCGCCTGCCAGAGGGCGGGCTCGGTCGACTGGCACGCCTCGTCGATGACGACCAGGGGGAAGCGGCGGTCGCCGAGCAGCTCGTCGTCGATGGTCATCGTGGTGCAGATCACGTCGGCCGAGTCGAGCACCTGCTGCACCACGTGCCGCTCGAGCTGCCGGGCGTGAGAGCGGAGGGTCTTGGCCTCGCCGAACAGCTCGCCGCGGCGGCGGTACGCGTCGCGCGAGCGGGAGATCTTCTCCGCGCTGCAGATCAGCTGCTCGGCCTCGCGGTACATCTCCTGGATGATCTTGGTCGACTCGTCCGCCTCGACCAGTTCGTCGAGTGTGTGGCCGCGGAGCGCCTCGAAAACGCGGGCGGGGTGGCCCACCCGCACGACGGTCGGGACCAGCGGCACGAGCCGCTCGAGCAGGTTGTCGACCGCCGTGTTGCTCGGAGCGCAGGCCAGCACCTTGTCGCCCGCGATCACTGCCTGGTGGACGACCTCGGCGAGCGTGGTCGTCTTGCCCGTGCCGGGCGGGCCGTGCAGGATCGCGAGGTCGCGGGCGGAGAGCGCGAACCGGACGGCGTCCTCCTGCGGCGGGTTGAGGTGGGTCGAGAACCCCACCAACGGCTCGGGGCCGAACCGCGGCTCCTGGAGGCCGAGCAGGGTTTCTGCGAGGCGGGCCTGCGAGCCGGTCACCTGCCGCGTGCGGGCGATCGCCCCCTGCTGGCGGATGCGGGTCCGCTCGTCGGGCGAGAGGTCGATGCGGCAATGCTTGGCGTCGGGCCAGTTTTCGAGGGCGACCTGGATGGCGGTCGATGTGCGGCGGCTCACGACGCCGGGCTGGCCGGCCTCGCCGAGGTTCTTCTCGTTCGAGACCACCACCGGCGAGCCGACCTTGAGCCGGTTCATCGGCAGCCGCTCGCCGGCCGGTTTGGTGAAGTCGATCAGGTAACGCCCGCCCAGGCCGGAGCGGTGGTCGGCGATCCGCAGGTTGACGATCGTCTCGCCCGACCGCTCCGGATCGCCTGACCGGCCCTGCTGCATCCGCTGGGTGAGCCGCTGGCGCTCGGCGGCGCCTTCGAGTTCAAGCCAACGCTCTAGCTGGTCGAAGTAGGCATCGGGGGTCGCCCAGGCCATGCGGTGCTCGGTCGCGGAGGTAGTGGTCGTGGAGGTCCCAGGCAGAGCCGTATAGTGTACAAATTGGTGCTGCGGTGTGTCAGGCGGCGCGACCGCCCCGGCCAGAGGAATCGACAGAGATCAGCACCTTGAGCGACAATGTCTACCGTCCCGGCCCGAGTGACCGCACCGTTTGCGACGCAGCAGGAGCCGTACTGGATGTGCCCGCAGGCTGGAGTCTCTTGCCGCCGGGCGATGCGGCCCTGACACGCCGGGTGAAGGCCGCGGGCGAGTTCTGGCTGGTGCAGGAGAAACGGGGCCGCCGGATGTTCTCCCGTGGCGTGTGGGCGCCCGCCGCGACGATCGAGCGGATCCAGGCCGAACTGGAGGGCGAGCGCTCGACCGACGCCTACGCCAAACGCCGCGAGGCGGACGCCAAGCGGCGCGAGCAGGCGCAGTCCGACTACGTCGGCGAGTTCACCACCGCGGTCCGGCAGTACCTGGCGTTCCACCCCAAGCACGCCGACCTGGGCGACCGGCTGGCCGAGGCGGTCGCCCGGCACGCCACGCCGGTCGGCAGCGGCACGGTCGCCCGGACGAACCGGATCCCGGTCGAGCAGCGGGCCGAGGCGGCCGTCATTGCCTGGATGCGGCACCAAACTACGGCGTACGACTCGCTGAAGATCCCCCGCGTGAAGGGCAAGCGTCGCGAGGTGCGGCGGATGCTGGCCGCAAAGTCGAAAGAGCTGCTGCACCAGTACCGCCAGGGGCAGCCCGCGAGCGATGACTGTGTGCTGCGGGCAGCCCTGCGGAACTGAACCAGGTCTGGGGAGGCAGCCGGCGAGTCGAAAGGGGGGGCTGGCTTGCCGCCGCGTTCTGGTGCGGCGCACGGGAACGGTTTCGATGCGACGTGCCGGAAGCCTTTTTGACGGACCAATAGCGTCCCCCGCTTGAGATGGGGACTGGCACGCGACCGCGGCCCAGTTCTAACCACGGCGTCGGTCGGCGGTGCGGTCGAGCGCCAGTCCCCAATTCAAGCTACCCAAACGATGCAGAGCTAGGCGCTTGCCCTCAGCGCCGATTCGAGCGCCGCCCGCGTATCATCTGGCAGGCCGGTGATGGTCACGTGCCGCGCCTCGCCGTCGAGCGTCTCGATGGCGACCGTAACCGCGTCTGCCGGCAGGCAGGCCTCGACCAGATCGCCCCACTCCACGAAGGTCAGCCCGTCGCCCTCGAAGTACTCGTCGGGCCCGAGGTTGAGGAACTCGTCGTCGTCCTTCAGGCGGTAGGCGTCGAAGTGGTAGACCGGCCGCTGGCCGGCGGTGTACTCGTTGAGCAGCACGAAGGTCGGGCTGGTGATCGTGTCGCGGTTGTTGCCGAGCGCGGCCGCCGCGGCCTGCACCAGCCGCGTCTTGCCTGCGCCGAGCGTGCCGATCAGCGAGACGGTCGTGCCGGGCGGCAGCACGGCGGCCAGCGCCTCGCCGAGGCGGTCGGTTTCGTCGATCGTGGTGATAGAGATTTCGAGCGGGGTCACGATTGCAAGTTGAAGGTGTTGATGGGTGTCTAGTGCCAGTAGCCGGTGGGCTCTAGGGCTTCTTGTTTACCATCGGCGGTGCGAAGGGTCAGCCCCTGGCCCTCCGCCATCTGGCCGACAATGGTCAGTCCGCACTCGACCGGTCTGTCGGCGACCATCGCCTCGGCGACCTCTTGCGGAGCGGTGAGAAGCAGCTCGAAGTCCTCGCCGTCCGAAAACGCGTGGCTAAGCGCGTCGCCGCCGGAGGCCGCGGCGAGCTGTTCGGCGGCGGCAGAGATCGGAATCGCCTGCTCGTCGAGCACGGCGCCGCAGCCACTCGCAATGCACAGCCGGCTGAGGTCGAGCGACAGGCCGTCGGTGATGTCCATGCCGGCGTGCAGGTCGTACCGCTCGTGCAGCAACAGCGCCTCGGCGACGCGGGGGATAAAGTCGAGGTGATGCCCGGTGATGCTGCCGCCCAGCTCTCCGCTGACCAGGATCGCGTCGCCCGGCTGGGCGCCGCTCCGGAGGAGCGGGCCGCGCTCGGTGGTGCGGCCTAGCGCGGTCACCGAGACTGTCAGCGGCCCATCCCAGCAGTTGGTGTCCCCCCCAGCGATGGCCGTGTCGAACCTTTCGGCCAGCGGCAGCATGCCCGCGTAGAGCCCGCGGGCCAACGCCACGGGGTCGGCGTGGCTGCGGGGCAGCATCAGCGACACCACGACCGCGGTCGGGCGGGCCGCCATCGCGGCCAGGTCGCTGAGGTTGGCGGCCAGGCACTTGTGGCCGACCCAGCGGGGTTCGACTTCGGTCAGCAGGAAGTGCGAGCCGTCGCCCAGCGAGTCGGTTGTGACCACCAGGTCGCCACCCTCGGCAGCAGACCGCTCGCGGGCAATCACGGCGGCGTCGTCCCCCAGGCCGACCCGCAGCAGCGGGTGTCGGGGGAGCGTCGCGCGGAGCCAGTCGACCAGTTCTCGTTCCATCCCGCGAGTTTCGCCGGCCCGGCTCCGCTGTGCAAGCGACCCGTCGCCCGGCAGCGGCCGCCGGCTAGCGGCGGCGGGCCGACTCGCCGCAGGCGATGTGACCAAACAGCGTCTCGCCGTCGCGGAGGATGTAGAACTTCACCGGGCCCCGCGAGGCCAGGTTGGCGCGGGTGGTGATGTAGCGGAGGTCCTGCTCGCTGGCGGTCTCCCACTCGTGCATGCCGACCAGGATGTCGCCGGCACGGATGCCCTGCTTTTCTGCCGGGCCGGTCTCGCGGACGTCCACCACCCGCATGCCCCCGCGGTAGCGGGTGCTGAACTTCTCGAACTCGCCGCGGGGCACCGTCTCGAGGTCCATGCCGAGCAGGTCCCAGGCCCGCTCGTCGTGGCGGTCGGCCGAATCGGTCGGAGCGGTCGACGCGACCTGGACGCGGCGGCCGCGGGCGGCCAGCGAGAGGTTGATCTCAACCGGCTCGTCGTCGCGGATAACCTCAACCGGGATCGACTTGCCGAGGCCGGCGCCGAGCAGGGCCAGCTCGACGTCCAGCGGACGCGAGGTCTTGCTGTGGTTGATGCTGCGGACGACGTCGCCCGGACGCAGGCCGCAGGCCGCCGCGGGGCCGCCGTTGGCCACCCGACGCACCACCAGGCCGTCGCCGTCGGTCGAGTAGGCGGCGGTCTCCATGCCGTGCCAGGTGTTCTCCATCCGCTCGATGCTCAGCAGCTGGGCGGTGATGCCGAGGGCGGCGTCGACCGGGATCGCGAAGCCGATCCCCTGGGCGCCGGCCCGCACCGCCACGTTGACGCCGATCATCTTGCCCTCGATCGACAGCAGCGGCCCGCCCGAGTTGCCCGGGTTGATGCTGGCGTCGGTCTGGATGAGGTCGTCGTAGGACTGGGTGTCGCTGACCTGCACATCGCGGTGCAGCTGCGAGATGATGCCGCGGGTCACGGTGTGCTCGTACCCGTAAGCATTGCCGATCGCGATGACCGACTCGCCGGTCATCAGGTCGCTCGAGGTGCCGAAATCGATGGTCGGCAGGTCCTGGCCGGCGTTCACCTTGATGACGGCCAGGTCGGTGCGGGCGTCGTGGGCGACCACCTTGGCGATGTAGTGGCGGCGGTCGGCAAAGGTCACGTTGATCTGGCGGACGCCGGCGACCACGTGGTGGTTGGTGAGGATGTAGCCGCGGGGGTCGATCACCACGCCGGTCCCCATCCCGCTCACCTCGCGAGAGGCGTTGTTCCCGGCGGTCGCTCCGGCGGCCGGCACGGTCTTCTGCCCCTGGATGTTGACGACCGACGGCGCCGCCGCTTCGACGGCCCGGACGACGGGCGTCATCCGCAGCTCGGAGACTTCTGCCAAGCCAGGCGTCGGCGCCGCCAGCAGGGTGACAGCAGACAGGAACGCCAGACGGGCAGCGACGGATGGCAAGCGATGCATCGTGCGGGTAACTCGGGCGGGTGCTAACTGTGGTTCCGCACATGCCAGCAAGGGCAGGGCGCCGGATGGCACGGCGCGGAGGCCGTGGCACGAAGGTTGGGATCGGCCCGGTCTCACGATCGGCTTGATCGGCACAATCTGGCCCCGTCACAGTTAGCCCAGATTGCCACTGGCTTCGAGTGGTTTGTGGTGAAAAGTGAAGAGTTGGTGGTGATGCTCGTGTTGGCCCGGTCGTGACTGCGTCCCGCCGCAGCGATTTCAATACGGCGGCGGCATCGCCCCGTAGTAGCCCATTTCAGGCCGCGGCTCGAACACCGGACGCACCGGTACCGGCAGGAATCGACCCGGCGGACCGGGGTCGACGTACATCGGCTGCGGCGCACCGCGCGGCAGCGAGACATTCGGGATCAGCGGGCAGTCGTGGCACGGCGGGCCGTGCTCGCACGGGGCGCACGCAGATGACAGGTGTTCTTCGCTCAATGGCGGCGACGCTAGGGGACGCTGGACCATCGGTGGTTCGGCCGCGGGCATCGGCCGCGGCGGCGCAAGCTCCTCGGACGCGCTGGTCACAGCGACCTGCGCCGAGCGGCGCCGCGGAGCAGCCTTGGCAGGCTGGGGCGCCGGGGCCTTGGCGTAGTGGTCCGAGGGGCCCTGCAGCGGCTCGATCCAGTTCTCGTTTAGGTACGCGACGCAGTCCGCCGTGATCGAGGGCTCGATCGGGCCGCGGGGCAACCCCACGGCGCAGCCCGAGAGCAGGACCACGGCGCTAAACGCCAGCAACAATGGATTGAGTTTCATCGCGTAACGCCATCTGGAACCGAGCGGCTATCCCTGCGCAGGTTCCCCCCGTACCTCTCGATCGGTAGCCCCCCGCCGTCGGCGTTAGCCCAAGCGGCAAAGTTTGCCTAACCGGGAAGCTGCGAGGCTGGCGTTGCTAGCAGCGGTTTGAGCTGCTTCCACGGCAGGGTGTTGGCCACGTCCGCGGCGGTCAGGCCGGCGCGGCGGGCCTGCTTGACGCCGTACGGCAGCACGTCGAGCCCGCCGGTGTGGTGGGCGTCGCTGCTGACTACTATCGGCACGCCGGCTCGCTTCGCCAGTGCGCAGTGCGAGTCGTCCAGGTCGAGCCGCGCGGGGTTGGCGTTGAGCTCCAGCAGCTTGCCGTGCTGCCTGGCCGCGGCGATCAGCTGGTCGACGTCCAGGTCGTACGACTCGCGGCGGTTGATCAGCCGCCCGGTGGGGTGCGCGATGATCGACACGCTCGGGTGCTCCACGGCGAACAGCAGCCGCTGCATGATCTTCTCGCGGGGCTGCTTCTGGCCGTAGTGCAGGCTGGCGATCACCCAGTCGGCCTCGGCGAGGACTTCGTCGGGCAGGTCCATCTCGCCCGACTCGAGGATGTCGCACTCGATCCCCTTCAGCACGACGATGTCGTCGTAGTCGGGGCGGAGGGCGTCGATCTCGGCCCACTGGGCCCGCAGCCGATCGGCGTCGAGCCCGCCCGCCATCGAGACCCGCTTCGAGTGGTCGGTGATGGCGATGTACTCGTGGCCGCGGTCGCGGGCGGCGTCGATCATCTCGCGGAGGGTCGCCTTGCCGTCGGTCGCGGTGGTGTGCATGTGGAGGTCGCCGCGGAGGTCGCCGACCTCGACTAGCCTGGGCAGTTCGCCCTCCTCAGCAAGGTCGAACTCGCCGCGGGCCTCGCGGAGCTCGGGCGGGAAGGTCGGCAGTCCGAGCGCTGCGTAGACCTCGTCTTCGGTCGCACCGGCGACGCGCTCGCCCTGCTCGCCATCGTCAGTGGTGCGGAAGACGCCCCACTCGTTGACCCGCAGCCCCTGCTGCTTGGCCCGGCCGCGGACCTCGACGTTGTGCTCCTTGCTGCCGGTGAAGTACTGCAGCGCGGCGCCGAACGACTCGCTCGGCACCACCCGCAGGTCGACCTGCAGCTGGCTGTCCAGCCGGACCGACATCTTGGTGTCGCCGCGGGCGATCACCTCCGCGACGGCGGGGAACTCGCCCAAGCGGTCCATCACGGCGTCCACGTCCGTCGCGTCGGCCAGCAGGTCGATGTCGCCGACGGTCTCCTTGCCGCGGCGGTAGCTGCCGGCGGCCTCGAGCTGCTTGATCGCCTTGACGGGGCGGAGGTGGGCGAGCAGCTCCTGGACGATCTCGTCGGCGGCGGACCAGTAGATGCGGTCGGTGGCGCGTTCGGCGAGGGCGATGCCGGCGAGGATGGTCTCCTCGGTCTTCTTGCCGAAGCCCTTCAGCTCGCGGACGCGGCCCTCCTCGCATGCGGCGCGGAGCATGTCGAGCGAGGTGATCTTGAGGTCGTTGTAGAGCGCGGCGGCCTTCTTGGGGCCCAGCCCCGGCACCCGCATCATTGGCAGCACCGAAGCGGGGACCTGCTGCTCCAGCTCGGTGAGCATCGGCAGCGAGCCGGTCTGGACCAGGGTCGCGATCTTCTCGGCCAGGTCCTTGCCGATGCCGTCGATGGCGGTCAGGTCGGCGTCGTCCGCCACGAGCCGCGACAGCGGGTCCGCCAGGTCTTTCAGCTTGCGGGCGCCGTTGCGGTACGCGCGGACGCGGAACGGGTTGGCGTTCTGAAACTCGAGCAGGTCGGCGACCTGATCGAAGACAGCGGCAATGTCGCGGTTGGTCATGCCGCGGATTATATCAAAAGCGGTCCGGGCGGCGACCGCTCCGCCCGCTACACGATCGGCGTCGATGGCGACTCGGTGGCGAGCTCCGACAGCGTGGTCAAAATCGGCAGGGTCGACTCCTCGGCGTCCGCCGCGGCGTCGAGCTGCTCGACCTCGCGCCGCTCTTCCTTGGCGGGCGCTGTGGGGCTGGTGTACGCCAGGCGGATCTTGTTGAGCCCGTCGAGCGCGGCGACCTTGTAGCACTCGGCCATGGTCGGGTAGTTGAAGACGGTGTCGCGGAAGTACTCGATGGTGCCGCCCAGCCGCATCACCGCCTGGCCGATGTGCACCAGCTCGGTGGCGGCGTCGCCGATGCAGTGCACGCCAAGCAGCTGCAGGGTCTCGCGGTGGAACAACAGCTTCAAGAGGCCGGTGGTGTCGCCAATGATCTGGCCGCGGGCGATCTCGGAGAACCGCGCGACGCCGGTCTCGTACGGGACGCAGTCCTTGGTCAGCTCCTCCTCGTTCTTGCCGACGGTCGAGATCTCCGGCACGGTGAACAGGCCGTAGGGGATGCTGTCGCACGGCTGGAAGGGCTGCTTGAACGCGTGGCTGGCGGCCTGCCGGCCCTGCTCCATGGCGGCGCTGGCCAGCGCCGGGAAGCCAACGATGTCGCCCACGGCGTAGATGCCGCGGACCTCGGTCTGGAAGTTCTCGTCGCAGGACAGGCGGCCCCGCTTGTCGGCGGTCAGGCCGGCCGCCTCGACGTTGAGGGCGGCGGTGTCGCCCTGGCGGCCGACGCTGAACAGGACGGTCTCGCCGACGATCCGCTTGCCGCTGGCCAGCTCGACCGCGACCGAGCCCTCGTCGATCTTGTGGATGTTCTCGACCGCCTCGCCCAGTCGGAGCGTGACGCCGAGCGAACGCGCGTGGTAGACCAGCACGTCGATGATCTCGCGGTCGACAAACTCCAGCAGGTTAGGCCGGCCGTCGATCAGGGTCACCTTGACGCCGAGCGTGGCGAACATCAGGCCGTACTCGATGCCGATCACGCCGGCGCCGACCACGACCATTGACCGCGGGATGTGGTCGAGGTTCAGGAACTCGTCCGAGTCGAACACGGTGACGCCGTCGAACGGGATGTGCTTCGGGCGGGCCGGCTTGGTGCCCGGCGCGAGGATCACGTTGTCCGCGTGGATAATGTAGTGCTCGCCCAGCGCGCCGATGCGGATCGTCTGGCGGTCGACAAACGAGGCCTCGCCGGCGTGCACCTCGACCCCGTTGCGGTCGAACTGGTCCTGCAGCACCTCCCACTCGGTGCGGCTGACCTGCGCGAGCTTGCGGCGCAGCTCGTCCATCGTGATCTGGCGTTTGTTGCGGTACAGGTCGGGGTAGGCGCCGCGTTGGCGGAAGCCGGTCAGGTGCAGGATCGCCTCGCGGATTGTCTTCGACGGGATCGTGCCGGTGTGCAGGCAGACGCCGCCGACCAGCTGCTTGGCGCGTTCCACGATCGCCACCCGCTTGCCGAGCTTCGAGGCGGCGATGGCCGCCTTCTGTCCACCGGGGCCGCTGCCGATTACCACCAGGTCGTACCGCATGATTCGTCCGCTTTCGTCTGCGTAGGGATTGGCGCCTATGGGGCGACGCCGCAGACAAGCGTAGGTGGCTCCAACCGGCGCAGGACGCCCTTGCAACGGTGGGTTGCCGTGATTCCCGTCGGGGTATGCCGGCTGTAGCGGTGGCGCCAGTTCCGACGCAGGCCGGGCCCTCAGGAAGCGGGCTACTCGGCGATTTCCACCGCATCCCCCACGCGGAGCGTGGCGGGCACGCCGGTCAGCCGGGTGTTGATGGCGGCCCGGTAGTAGTGGTCGAACGCCGTGCGGGGCGACTCGGCGGGCAGCTCGGCCTCGCGCTGCTTGGCGAACCGCTTCTGGAAGCCGGCGGTTGTCTCGCCGGTGAGCGAGTCGCGGACCGGCACGGCGCAGCGCTGGCAGACCCCAGTAGCGGCGAAGCGGATGGTCCCCAGCATGAACTCGCGGCCCGCCAACCGGTCCTCCCAGAACGCCGAGCGCGCGTCGATCTCGATATTGGCCCGCAGCCGGCGGCGGGCTTCGTCGACTGGCAGGTCGAACCACGCGGCGATCGCTGCCAAACTCGCGGTGCTGATTAGCGTCGGGCCGGGCGCGTCGGTGTCGTCGGGGAAGCCGCGGGACGGGTTCTCGTCGAGCGTGCACGCCTGCCCGAGCCGCTCACCGGCCCAGGCGGCCGCTTCCTCGCGTTGGTCGGGCAGCTCGAGCCAGTCGCTCGATGCGCCCTGGTGCTGCAGCCGCACCGCCGCGGCGTCCGGGCGGAACTCGGAGCGGAGCCGCTGAATCGCCGCTGTCCGCTTGGCGTTGACGGTCTTGTCGTCGGCGTCGCGGAACGCGTACCGCCGGTCGTGCCGCAGGGCGCCGCTGGCGAGCACCCGCGCCTCGGCCAGGTCGAGGCCGTCGAGCGACTTGATCGGGTAAACGGTGAGTCGGGCGATAGTGATCATCGGCGTGGTCCGGCGGGGCTAGTCGAAGCATCGCAGGATCGGCGCGACGTCCTCGAGGCTCTCGACAAACAGGTCGGGGCTGGCCTGCCGCAGCTGGTCCGCGGTGGCGCCGCCGGTGGGGACCGCCACCGCCTTGGCGCCGACCGAGTGCGCGCAGGTGACGTCGTGCTGCGTGTCGCCGATCACGACGATCGTGTAGGGCGGCGTGCAGTGCGCCGGCGCCCGCTCGACCGCCTCACGGACCGCGGCCGCGGCGATGTCGTCGCGGTTGGTGCAGACGTCGCCGAAGCCGCCGAAGTCGAAGTGGTCCCACAGGCCGTAGTGGGCCAGCTTCAGCTCGGCGGTCTGCTCGAGGTTGCCGGTTAACAGGCCGATGAGCACATCGCCGCGCTGCTGCAGGGCGTCGATCAGCGACGGCACGCCCGGCAGCACCTGGCCGACGCAGGCCGCGAGCGCGGCCGGCAGCCGGGCGGCGTAGCCCTGGCGGAAGCTCTGCCAAGTCTCCTCGTTGACGTCGATGTCGTGCGAACGCATCAGGTCCAGCGCGATCGCCCGGTCGCTGCGTCCGGCGAACGAGACCGAGTTGGTGATCTCGTCGACACCGAACACCTCGTCGAACGTCTGCGCGAACGCCACCTGACCGGCGCCGCCGGTCTGGATCAGGGTGCCATCGATGTCAAACAGGCAGGTCTTCATAAGCGGTGCGGACGGTTGAGTATTCGTAGGGGAGTCGCTGGGCGTGGAACAGAGATTGTAGCCGCTGCGCCGACGCTTCCGCAGGGGATGCAGGCCGAGTGCCTGGCGGCGCTAGCGCAGGGGACGCAGGCCCAGGGCCTGGCGGCGGTCGTTGAGCAGGGCGAGGGCGGCGGGCTCGAGCTGCAGGAACCGGACCAGCTGCGTGCGGGTGATCGAGAGCCGCTCGGCGGCGGTGCGGTCGTCCCACTCGCTGGCCGAGAGCACGTCGAGCGCCTCGGCGAGGAGGGCCGGGAAGTCGGCGTGGGCGGGGTTGATCGCGAGCTTGCCGCCCCGCAGCCGCGACCGCCACAGGTCGCTCGGGTACTGAGATTCAGTTGCAGCTGCAGCGACCCGCGTGGCGATTGCCAGCTTTACCCTCAAGCGGAACAGGGCGGAGGCCAAATTGTCTGCCTGGCTGCGGCGCTCGTTTGCCTCAGCCGCGATGCCGGTCGGCCCGTGCGTCAGGACGACCGCGGTCTCGACCTTGTTGCGGTGCTGGCCGCCCGGGCCCGACCTGCGCAGGCGTTGCGTCTGGCACGCCTGGCGGAGCTGGTCCTCGGGGAGTGTGGCGGGGTGGGGCGAACCGACGTCCATTTCCTGCTAATCCGTATGGTGGGGCACAATCGATCCTCGTAGGGGCGCCGATAACTACCGACACAAAGCCATCGAACCAACGATTCTAACGGAGTCTGCTAGCAATGACACGTCGCGCACTTGCCCTGTTCGCCCTGCTTATCATGACGCCCTCGTCCGCCGCCCTGGCTGGGCCGGTTGAGAACGCGCCGGCCCACAACGCGCCGGTGTTCCGCCACCCGTCGGTCGACGCGGCCTGGCAGGCGGCGCAGAAGACGAAGCGGCCGATGCTGTTGTTCGTCAGCTCCGAGAACTGCACCTACTGCGTCAAGATGCTGCGGGACACGTACTCCAACCCGCAGATTGCCGCCGCGCTAGCTCAGAGCTGCGAGCCGGTGACCGTGATGCGGGAGGACAACCAGGCGCTGGTCAAGAAGCTGCAGGTCCGGGCGTTCCCGACCACGGTGATCGTCGGTTCCGACGGCAAGGAGATCGCCCGGGTCGAGGGCTACCAGCCCCCGCAGAAGTTTGCCGAGCTGATGTTCGGTCCCCCGCCGCAGCCGCAGGCGACGGTGCGTCCCGCGTCGGCGGTGACGACGACCCGCTGAGCGTAACCACGAGCAGACAGTCGCGCCGCTAGTTGACCGGCGCCAGCGATTCGACCTCGGCGAGGCTGGGCATCGGCACGATGATCGGCGCCTCGTGGTCCGTGCCGTCGAGCAGCCGATAGCCGTTCGGCGAAGCCGGGTCGATCTCGAACGACACCGGGTACTCGTACCCCTGGGGCGGGTTCGGCGCGAGCCCGGGCAGCCGGCGGCAAACCCGCAGTGCAGCCTCCTTAGCCGCCGCCCCGAAGCCGTCGAGCCGGGTCGAGTGGAACGTGCCGCCGAGCAGGTCGCGGAAGTGACGATTCGCCAGGTAGACGTTGTTCTTGCGGACCGCACGCCGGGTCATGTGCTCGGTCGACAGCGAGATGTTCAGCCCCGAGGTGTTTACCACCCGGTGCGGCGTGTGCTGCGGCCAGGTGATCATCTGACCCGGCTGCACGTCGTACACCTCGGCGATCTCGTCGAGCTCGGCGCGGTACTCGACCTCCTCGGCCGAGTCGCCGATCAGCACGCTCTCGATGGTCGAGTCGGGCAGCACGCCGGTCTCCAGCGGGTAGACCCACACCCGCTTCTCACCGCGGATGTGCCACAGCATGTTCACCGGGCAGTCCATGTGGTAGTAAACCAGCGCAGTCGGTGAAGAGATCAGCAGGTTCGCCGAACGGTTGAAGGTGTTCAGCCCGGGCGAGATCTGCTCGAGCTCGTCGTACAGCTGGTTGACCAGGTGGTCGTACTCGGGGTGGAAGTCCATCACGCGGCGGAGGTTCAGCCACAGGCGCCCGTCCTTGACCGCCTGCAGCATGGTCGCGGCGTCGAGCTCGCCGGCGGAGCCCTCGCGCCAGTCGCCGCGGTTGGCCGGATCGTCGCCCATGGTGTTGACGCCCAACGCGCTCCGCGGGTGCGAAGCGAGCGTCTGGATCAGTCCCTGGTCGCTAAACAGGTCGAGCTGGTGCAGCTTGTGTCCCGCCACGAGGTTGCCGCGGTTCAGGAGCGCGGTTTGGGCGTGGGTCCAATTGTCCAGCAGACGGGGTTCGGAAGACATGCGGCGGTCCAGGGTGAGCGGCGAGGCTTTTAGGCAAGTCTAGTACCTAGAAGCCCGGAGGCGCGGTGGTCGTAATCCACTTAACTGTCCCGACAGCTACAACTGCTCGAAGGTTGCCTGGTCGGTGCGCGACCACTAGACTAGCGGCGTGCAGCGGATTGCGGGGAAACGTCCCTGGTGGCTTGGCGACTGTCGTTTTTTGTCATCACTCAGGGTTCCCACCCCGCCGGTCGGTCCCTACAGCTTTTCTGCAGGAGCTGGATTCGTCGCACCACTACCGTATGCCGGCCGCTTCTAGCTCGTTTGGCATACCGGTTGCACCCTGGCTGCTGCTTGACCGCGGGCGAGTCACCACGCCTTCGATTCCCCTTGAGCCGCCCCACAACCTCCTCACCCGCTTCGCTCCGCCCCCAGCAACTGCATGACTGCATTCGACACCGCTACTTCCCACCAGATAGTCGATTCGGGCTTCGCCGCCGACGTGCTTGCTGGGTTGTCGGACAACCCCAAATGGATTTCGAGCAAGCACCTGTACGACAAGCGGGGCTCGGAACTGTTCGACAAGATTTGCGGGCTCGACGAGTACTACGTCACCCGGGCGGAAGCAGAGATCATGCGGGCCAGCTCGGCCGAGATCGTTGAGCAGTTGGGCGGGCCGGTCAACCTGATCGAGTTTGGCAGCGGCAGCAGCATGAAGACGCGGTTGCTGCTAGACCACCTTGATCCGGCGTCGGTCTACCTCCCGGTGGACGTCTCGCGTGAGCACCTTGAAGAGAGCTGTGAGGCGCTCGCCGCGGACTTCCCGGAATTGGCGATCGAGCCGCTCCCCGGCGACTTCACCCAGCCGATCGAGCTGCCGGAATGGGCCGACAACGGGCTGGCGAATGTCACGTACTTCCCCGGTTCGACGCTCGGGAATTTTGAGGAAGCCGACGCCATCGGCCTGCTGAAGAACATGCGGTCGCTCTGCGGCGACGACGGTCAGGCCCTGATCGGCGTCGACCTGCAGAAGGACCCGCAGGTGATCCACGCCGCCTACAACGACCGCGAAGGCGTTACTGCGGAGTTCACCAAGAACCTGCTGCGGCGTATCAACCGTGAGCTCGGCGCTGAGATCCCGGTCGACGACTTCGACTACCACGCCCACTACAACACCGCGAAGGGCCGCATCGAGGCCGCGCTGGTCAGCCGGTGCGACCAGCGGCACGAGGTCCGCGGGCGGGAGATCAGCTTCGGCCGCGGCGAGCCGATCCGCACCGAGTACTCTCACAAGTACACGATCCCGCAGTTCGCCGCGATGGCGGATCAGGCAGGATTTGAGCTGCGCCGCCAGTGGAACGACCGCCGCCGCTACTTCGCCGTGCTGCTGATGTCGCCGACCAAGACGTCCATCTAGGCCGTCCGCCATCTACCACGCCCAGGTATCCACGCAAACGGGGAGCACGCGTGTCACTGCTCACGACAACGCCAGGCAATACGAAGCCCAGCCTTTCGGAACGCTACGCCGGGGTCCGCGGTTTTACCGATCGGCTCACCGCCGACCTCGGTCCCGAAGACGCCACCGTTCAGTCGATGTCGGACGCCAGCCCCGTGAAGTGGCACCTGGCGCACACCACTTGGTTCTTTGAGACCTTCGTGCTCGCCAGGCTCGACGGCTACCGGCCGGTCGACGCCGCTTTCGAGTCGCTCTTCAATTCGTACTACAACACGGTCGGGACGCCGTTCCCGCGGGCTCTCCGCGGGGTGCTCAGCCGGCCGACCCTCGACCAGGCACGCAGGTATCGTCGGGCGGTAGACGAGTCATTGCGCGGGGCGCTAGACGCGGGGCTCACCGAGCGCGACCCCGACGCGGCTGCCATTATCGAGCTCGGTCTGCACCACGAGCAGCAGCACCAAGAGCTGATCCTGACCGATATCAAACACGCGTTCTCCATCAATCCACTGCAGCCGGCGGTGATTCCCGGAGGCCTTGACCAGGAGCCAGCAGTTGCGGCGCCCGACACTGGATGGACAACCTTCGACGAGGGGAACTACGAGGTTGGGCACGCCGACGCGGGCTTCGCCTACGACAACGAGTCGCCGCGGCACCGCGTGTGGCTCGACGCGTACCAGCTGCGCAACTCGCCCGCCACCTGCGGTGAGTACCAGGCCTTCATAGCCGACGACGGCTACTCCCGGCCGGAGCTTTGGTTGTCGGAGGGCTGGGCGACGGTGCAGGGCGAGGGCTGGGCCGCGCCGATCTACTGGCGCAACGATGGCGGCGATTGGAGTGAGTTCTCGCTCGCCGGTCGTATCCCACTGCAGGCCGACCGGCCGGTGACGCACCTCAGCTACTTTGAGGCCGACGCGTTCGCCCGCTGGTCCGGCGCGCGGCTGCCGACCGAAGCCGAGTGGGAAGCCGCCGCGGCCGCGCAGCCTATTGTTGGCAACTTTGCCGATGTGCTGATGCAATCCGGGCTGGCGCCGCACCCGGCCGCGGAGGTGCGCCATGCCGAGGACGACGTGGGCCCGCTGTGCCGTCTCTACGGCGACTCGTGGGAATGGACCAGCAGCAGCTACACCGCCTACCCGGGCTACCGCCCGCCCCCCGGGGCGCTCGGCGAGTACAACGGCAAGTTCATGTGCAACCAATACGTGCTGCGCGGCGGTTCGTGCGCGTCGTCGTCGGATCATCTCCGCGCGACGTACCGCAACTTCTTCTCGACCGCCGCCCGCTGGCAGTTTTCGGGCGTTCGGCTGGCGAGGCTCGCCTAGTTAGCAAGCCGCCGCGGGCGAGGGCCGCCTTTCTGCCCGGAAGGTCCGCACGCCATTGACGGCCGATCGGCGGGGCGGCGGCAAGCAATCTCCGCGTGTGCAGGCGCCGGCCGCCGCGCCATGGTGGTCTCGCATTGGCTCGCTAGCAGCGTTGGCGGTCGTTCGCGAGTCATTGGCTCGGCGACCGCGCATCGATCCTACTGGGTCTTTGGCCGCCATTGTGTCGCCGGGCATCCTGTGTATGCCGCGGCGCGGGTTGCCGCGGGAGCGTCAACTTCACATTTGTGCGGGTAAGAGCGGTCGGTTGCCAAGCAGTGTGCGCCTTCTGCCCTCGTGGTGCGCTGCTTTCCGGCGTCGCGTGCCGAGTGGCATAGCGGTTGCAATTTCTACAAGCCACGAAGCGGCAACTGCTCAGAGCAACAACGGCGAGCAACCTCGACGGGCGGACTCGCAGGGCGGCTGCCATAAGCAACACGATTACGAATATGATTGGAGAACCTCATGCGTATGTATTCTTTCTTCACCTCGATGCTGATTGCCGGCGTCATGACGACGAGCGGCTACGGCCAGAGCGTTGTCGATAACGTTGGTCGCGACGTGAGTCGCGGCGCCCAGAACTTGGCGGGCAAGGCCGAGATAACCGGCGACATCGCCCGCGAAGGCGTCCGCAACACCGCTGACGCCGCCCGCCGCGGGGTCGACTCGCTCCGCAACGGCCGAGTCGACGCCAACGGCAACCTCGGCAACCGCGGCCGCCTGAACCGTGAGGACCGTGAGGACCGTGGATCCAACTGGGACATGGATGGCCAGAGTCGACTAAACCGCAGCAACGCCAATATCGACTCTCGTGAGAGGGACCGGGCTTCGCGTGACTTCGACGATGCGGACCGCAACGCGAACTGGCGCTTCGTCGAGCGGAACGGCGCTTGGTGGTACCGCACCCCGATGAACACCTGGATGGTGCAGCAAGATGGTCGCTGGGTGAACTACTCCGGCCAGAACCGTATGAACCGCGGCTACAACGACCGTCAGGTTGTGAACGGTCAGTACGTGGACAACGGCCAGCCGTACGGCGCTCAGCAGGCGCAGTACACTGACGGCCAACCTGCAGGGGGCCAGCACCAGCAGGGCCAGCACCAGCAGGCCCAGTACGCTACGACTCAGCAGCAGGGCCAGCCGCAGGGGCAGCACCAGGAGTACATGTGCATCGACGGCAAGCGTCGCTTGGTGACCGTGATCTCGACCTTGAGCACTCAGGCCGCTCAGTCGAACCGCGACCAGCAGAGCCAGCATGGAGATCAGCAGGACCAGTCCGCCAGTCAGCAGAACAATGGCGATCAGGCTCAGCGCTACACCGCCGCCCGTCCTGTGACCCCGCCGCCGGCGCCGACCCCCGGCGACTTCGAGGACCGGAACGCGGACCTTCCGGAAGCCCCGTCGCGGGACGCGATCCTGGGTACCTCGGCTAACAGCGAGCAGGACGCCGAGTCTGGCCAGGCTGACCTGAATAGCAACGCCCAGACCGACGCAGCTGCTAGGGCTTCGGCGGAGGATAGCGGGCAGGCCGACGCCGATTCGGCTCCGAAGAGCGATGCTGACCAAGCTGACATCGATGCTGACGCCGACGCGAACGTAGATGCGGCCGCTGACGGCCCGGCCGGCAGCAACGCAGACGCCGACATCAAGGCCAGCGAGAACACCTCGGCCAACACCATGACCGAGGCGCCCGCCGTGATGGACAAGGAGTAGTCTGGCCCCCGAGTGATCGCCGTCGCCCGGCAACGTGCCGGGACGACGCGGTTGAACCCGGGCGGGTATCAAACCCGCCCGGGTTTTCTTGTGCGCCGACTACAATTCGTCTGCCACGCGAAGCAGTCGGGCGCTGCCGTTGTCCTCTGCCTGAACGAGCAGCAGCCCGCCGTCGGCCGCGAACGACATTGCCACGAGCCCGTCTGCTGCCAGGACCAGCGACGCGTCGCAGGTCGGCCGGTCGTGCGTGTCGAGCCCGGCGTCGAGTCGGTACAGCCCGGCCGGCCGGCGTCCCGGCTTCGCGGCGGAGCCTCGACCTTCCCCGAGCACGTACAGCAACCGGCTGTAGGGCCGCGGGGCCTGCCCATAGGCGACCGCCGAGATCTGATCGAGGCCCGTGTCGTAGGTGACCAGCGGGGGCGAGTCGGGCTCGGCCGGGTTGAAGAACACGATCGACGCGTCGACCGTCGCCAGCAGGTAGCCCTCGGGCGTTTCGCAGCATGCGGTTGCCGGCCGATCGAGCTGCGAGACAACGCGGAACCGGCTTAGCAAGCCCGCGTTGTGCCGGGCGCGGAGCAGCCGGGCGGGCGTGCCGCCGCAGGTGTAGAGGAACTTCTCGCCGCGCGCCAAGCAGGCTAGTAATGAGCCGCCGCCGGGAAGCTCTTCCGCGTCGAGTCGCCGGATGCTCTTGAGCCGCACCGAGTCGGACGGCGAATCGAGTGGATTAAACTCGTGCAGCGAAACGGCCGCGGCCGCGGCTTGGTCCCGCCACGCAACAACGAAGTGTGTGGGGGAAAGGAAAGCGATTGCGGTCGGCTTGGCCGCCGGGCTCTCTAGCTCGGCCGGCGGTCCTGCGACCAGGGGCTTCGCGTCGGTGTAGCCCGGCGCCCAGTAGGCCACCGCCGTGTCACCTCGCTGCTGGGCGATCAGCACGCCGCCCGACGCGGCGGGCGAGGCGGCCAGGTCGATTGCCCCGGCGAGACCGGCGACCAGCACCTCGGTCGGGCCGTCGCCTAGCACCGGCAGCGGCGCGGACAGGGCCAGCAGGAGCAGCAACGGGATGCGACGCGCCCGAAGGGCCCGGCCCCTGCTACGCGATGCCATGACTCGCCTCGTAGGCCGAGATCTTGTCTTCGTTTTCTAGCGTCAGGCTGATGTGGTCCAGGCCGTTCAGCAGGCAGTGGCGGCGGAACTCATCGACCTCGAACGAGGCCTCGAAGCCGTGCTCGTCGGTCACCTTCTGCGTGTTGAGGTCGGCGGTCAGCTTGTAGCCGGGGTGCTTGGCGGCCCGCTGGAACAGCTCCTCGACCTGCTCCTCGCTCAGCACGATTGGCAGCATGCCGTTCTTGAAGCAGTTGTTGTAGAAGATGTCGGCGAAGCTCGGCGCGACGATCACCAGGAAGCCGTAGTCCTCCAGCGCCCACGGGGCGTGCTCGCGGCTCGATCCGCTGCCGAAATTCCGCCGGGCCAACAGCACGCTGGCTCCCTGGGCCTCGGGCTTGTTGAGCTCGAAGTCCGGGTCCTCGCTGCCGTCCGGCTTCTTCCGCCAGTCCCAGAACAGGAACTCGCCAAAGCCGGTCCGCTCGATCCGCTTGAGGAACTGCTTGGGGATGATCTGGTCGGTGTCGACATTGGCCCGGTCCATGGCGGCGACCAGGCCGGTGTGTACGGTGAAGGGATTCATGAGAGAGCGATTTGGTTAATGGTGTGGTTTGCGCAATCGAGTCGATGGCGAGCGATTTAGAGGTCATCCATCCATCTAAACTCTTGTGACTCAGACGCGGTGAGTGGGATATCTAGACGTGGCTGCAGCCGATAACAGGACTCGTCACAATTCGCCTCAAACGGAAACTTACCGTGTGAGTCGGGCCAGAAAACTTGAACAACGTCTAAGCTTAGATTTGAAAGGCGACAGAAAGACATCGCATAGCCAGCGAAGACTGGGTGTTGCGATTCGTCTACTCTCCTAAACCCCACCTCGCTTGCAAACACTTCGTGATCCGAGGTTCCATCACAATCGAATCGTAGCCCCATACGGAGCCCTTCGACGAAATCGGATAGCAGTCGTTGGGCGGTACTCGGCTCAAGGCCAATCGTGATTGCTTCCGGGTGCTTGAAGGTCTTGGTTAGCCCTACGGTATACATGAAGGGAGGATCGGTGTCGGAGATGTTGATCGCCTGCCACCCATGGCGATCGACAGCTTCAAGAATCTCCTGATCCTCGCTCATGGCAGCCTACCTACTTCCACTCACGCACGTCGACAAAGTGCCCCGCACAAGCGGCGGCGGCGGCCATCGCTGGGCTGACCAGATGGGTCCGCCCGCCGCGGCCCTGGCGGCCTTCGAAGTTGCGGTTGGAGGTCGACGCGCACCGTTGGCCTGGCTCGAGCTTGTCCGGGTTCATCGCCAGGCACATGCTGCAGCCCGCCTCGCGCCAGTCGAAGCCGGCCTCCTTGAAGATCTTGTCCAGGCCTTCTTCCTCGGCCTGCTGCTTGACGATGCCGGAGCCCGGCACCACCATCGCGTCGACGTGCGAGGCGACCTTCTTGCCCTTGGCGACCTCGGCCGCTGCCCGCAGGTCCTCGATGCGGCCGTTGGTGCAGCTGCCGATGAACACGCGGTCGAGCTTGAGGTCGGTGATCGGGGTGCCGGCCGCGATGCCCATGTACTCCAGAGCCTGGGCGGTGGTCTTCTGGTCGGTCGGGTCGGTGAAGTCGGCCGGGTTGGGGATGCTGCTGTTGACGCTCGCCACCTGGCCGGGGTTGGTGCCCCAGCTCACCTGCGGGGCGATGTCGGCGCCGTCGAACGTGAGCGACTTGTCGTAGGCCGCGCCGGGGTCGGTCGGCAACTGCTTCCACTCGGCGACCGCCTTGTCCCAGTCGGCGCCCTGCGGGGCGAACTTGCGGCCCTTGATGTAGTTGAAGGTGGTCTCGTCCGGCGAGATCATGCCGGCCCGGGCGCCCGCCTCGATCGACATGTTGCAGACCGTCATGCGGCCCTCCATCGACAGGCTGCGGATGGCGTCGCCGGTGTACTCGATGCAGTACCCGGTGCCGCCGGCGGTGGTCAGCTTGCCGATCAGGTACATCACGAGGTCCTTGGCCGTCACGCCGAAGCCGAGCCCGCCGTCGACCCGCAGCTCGAGCGTCTTCGGCTTCGACTGCAGCAGCGTCTGCGTGGCTAGCACGTGCTCGACCTCGCTGGTGCCGATGCCGAACGCCAGGGCGCCAAACGCGCCGTGCGTCGAGGTGTGGCTGTCGCCGCAGACGATGGTCATGCCCGGCTGCGTGTAGCCCAGCTCGGGCCCCATCACGTGCACCACGCCCTGGTTGACGTGGCCCAGGCCGTAGTACTGGATGCCGAACTCGCTGCAGTTGGACTCGAGGGTGTCGATCTGCTGCTTGGAGATCGGGTCGGCGATCGGCAGGCTGCGGTCGGTCGTGGGGACATTGTGGTCGGCCGTGGCGATTGTCCGCCCGGGGCGCCGCACTTGGCGGCCGGCCAGCCGCAAGCCTTCAAACGCCTGGGCGCTGGTCACCTCGTGCACTAGCTGAAGGTCGATGTACAGGATGGTCTGGCGGCCCTCCTCGGAGTGGACGACGTGGTTGTCCCAGATTTTCTCAAACAGCGTGCGTGGAGCCGAAGCAGTCATGGCAGTCGGTAGGGAGGGTAGTTCGAGTGATCGCGGCCGGGCGTCATGCCCAGCCCCCCGTTTTTCGTAAGACCACCAGTGTAAACCGCGGGTTCGCCCTGGGGTAGCGGCCGGCCAAAGCAGGGCTAACACCCTGCGGCCATTACGGCTAAAATGCGAACCCCGCGGGGCCCGATGGGTCCTCGCAGAGGCTCCCCAGCGCCGGCCGCCCCCACCAGCAGCGGCCCCGCCCGAGCCGGAAGCAGGCGTCCATGAATCAGGCCGCCTTGAGAATGAGCCCGTAGCTCAGTTGGTAGAGCATCGGACTTTTAATCTTGCGTGAGCCCAACCGCTACCAACCACACCCTGCGTTTCCTTCGGGAATCGCAGGGTTTTTCATGCGCCTAGGATTGGCCAAGGTTGGCCGACGCGGGGGCAGCGTGGAGGGTTTCTGGAGGGTCAGAGGCTCGGGTTTTCCGATGTGTTATCTCCGGACGCACCGGGGGTACAATGGACCAGCCGGGCCGCGGCCGATCACCGCGGCGCCTCGCTGCAGCGACTGCCTCTACTGTGCAGCTGCTGCAGTTGCGGCCCCTGCCGGAGGACTACCGGGCGTCATCGACGGATGGCCCCGCGACTCGCGACGCCGTCGCCGCTACTCCCATCGCGGCGCGGCGTGCGGGTCGGCAAACGATGGGAGCTATCGATGCTTGACGCACAGAAAGTCACCAAACTCCGCCGCATGGGGGAGAATTGCCTGAAGCGGTATGGAGAGGCTCTGGACTACTTCCACGCTGGAAGTTCTAGCTTCGAGCTCTCAAGTCGGCTCGAACATATGGATGAGCTCTGGCCAGAGGCGCAGGCAGCTGGTGGAGCTATCGAGTACCTGCAGGGCGCCTACGGCTTCGCTGGTCAGGTGTATTCCATGTGCCTGGTGGGTCGGTCCGAGGTAACGGACCTCGATACGATCGAAGCTCAGATCGTCAACACTTTGCCTCCGATCAGATTCCTTGGGCAACCTTTCGCGACGGCATTCGAGGCGATCTCCCATCTCTCCCCGGTGCTCTGCTTCTGCGCTCGCGGCATGTTCTCGGCGGCGGTGAGCAGCGAGGAGCGGTTTCACGAAGCGACTGAAGCGATCTACTCGCTGCTGACGGAGGACCCAGAAGGGCTCGACGCTGAGAGGTGCGACATCTTGCAGGAAGATTACAGGGTAGCGAGCCAGGAGCTCGGCGTCCGGTTGACGCAGGAGTGGCAGATTTTGGTAGCGACAGCATCTGTTGCAGATCCGCCGCCAGAGGCCAGCAGGGAGCCCACCCGGAAGGTCGGAGGGAGGCCAGCCGGCACCAAGAAAACCATCAACGAGCGAATGCGAGACCTCCTGGAAAGTACCCCAGAGGCGGCTGCTTGGTCTGCACGGCAGTTCGCTACCGCGCTCGACTGCTCCGTGAGCACGATCCACGGATGCGAAACCTGGAAGAACCTGCAGCGCGTTCGCGAGATGCAGAAGCAGGACCGAATGAGCAGCTAAACCGAACGTTCGGTTAGAAAAACCGAACGGCGTCCGAAGATTCTCAGAATTTCTTGAGCCGGCATTCCCCGAGGAACGCCGGCTTTTTTCGTGCGCGAAGTGCCAGATAGGCCGTTCGTTCGGTTTCGAAAACCGAACGAACGCGGAATGGGTAGAGACCCCAGTCATCCTGCCCTCAAGGCTTCACGCCATGCCCACGACGCACCAGACAGCCTGCTCTGACAGCCCGTCGACACTCGTTGCGATTGTCCGGGCTGCTCGCCTAAGTGGCGACACCGACCTCGAGAGAGCCGCTCGCCGAGAGCTGCTCGAGCGGTTCGGTATGCGAGTCCAGTTCGACCAGCGTCAGAACCGGGAGGCTGTGTCGCAATGACGATCAACCTCGACCCCGCCGACCTGCGACCCATCGTCGAAGCCGTCGTCAGCCAGGCCCTGCAGGACCTGCTCACGGCCGGCGGAGACGGGCGACTCGCCTACCCGGAGCCCGAAGCGGCTCAGCTGCTAGGGATTCGCCCGCACCAGCTGGCCGACGCGAGGCGCCGCGGCGAGATCACCGCCACCAAACTCGGCGGCCGCATCGGCTACGAGAAAACAGAGCTGTTGGCCTACCTGGCTCGGCAGCGACAAGTCTAACCCCGCCAGCGGCCGAAGCCGCCGGCAGACACTCAGGAGATGAACGCTATGTCAGTCACTCAAGTCGCGGTCGAACAAGCCCGCGCGATCATGCAATCCGGCGACCTCAACGAGCAGCAGCTCGAGCAGATCATGCAGCTCGGCGGCCTCATCGGCGAGAAGCCGACCCCCAGCGGCTACAGAGCCGGCGAGCCCTTCTGGACCGTCCGGGCCGTCCAGGATTGGGCGACCACGGCGAAACGCTGCCGCGCCGATGCTTCGGCGATCGAGGCCCGGTCGGCGGTTCTCGACGGCGGCCGCGCCATCATGGCCACCCTGACCGGCCGCCAGCATCAACGCGACCTGGCGACGATCGAGACCCTCGACGAGATCGCCCTCGAGGTGGCCAGCGGCAAGGCTGAGGCCGAGGACGTCGAAGCCCGCCTGGAGGCGATCGGGTCAACCGTCGCCGACCTCGGGAAGCTGCTGCTGCAAATCGAGTCGCGGGGTGCGATCATCCGGCGCCAGGCAGACGCTGCGGCTGCTCAGGTGGAGGTCGACGAGCTCGGGAAGCAGATCACCGAACAGCAGGCCAAGCTGCAGAAGGCCGCGCAGCCCATCCGCGAGAAGATCTCGGAGCTCAGCATCAAGCAGCAAGATGCCCAGCGTCGCAGCCAAGGCGAGATTCAAGCCTGGCTCAAGCTGCGAAACTCCTCCCCGGACTGGCTCCGCCAAGCGTACGACGACAACCAGCAGGCGATCCGGTTGGCGGGCGAAACCGCCGAACGTTTGAGCCGGGAGCTCTCCGGCGTCGAGCGTCGGATTGAGGAGCTCAGCAAGTCCAGGGCGGGGGTCGTGCAACGCTTGCAGCTGCTGGCCGGCGCCGTCGCTGGCGACTACGAGGCCAAGAAGAGTCGCGAGCGGTTCATCGAAGAGCAGCAGACCATCGAATCGCAGCTCGGGGATGCCCGGGCCCGCAAGGCCCGCTGCCAAATCGACCGCGCGGCCGCGACCAAGGACCTGGCCGCCCTCCGCGAGCATGGCAAGGCCATCGAGTCGGTCATGGCCACCGCCGCCTGGCCGCTGCCGAGCGACCTAGCCGAGTAGCCGGCCGCCTCTCGAGAACCAAATCACCCATTCCAGGAAACCAAAGATGACCACCCCCATTCACGGCCAGCGATCAGCGTTGGCCACCCAGCCGCGGGCGAAAGTGTTCACCCGTGCTGCAACCGTCAACGAGGCTCAACGGGCCGTCGAGGCCGTGATCGCCACCGAGGACCCGGCGCAGCTCTTCGACGTTGGTCGCATGGACGTTGTCGAGGAGGTGCTGCTGGTTGGCGGCGTCGATCACGAACCGAGGATCCCGCTCTTGCTGGATCACACCAAGGCGGCCGCGTCCCTAATCGGCTCGGTGTCGAACATCCGCCTCGAGGGGACGCAGCTCGTTGCGACACTCCGGTTCGCTACAGGCGACCCCGTCGCCGAGTCAACTTGGCTGAAGGTCCGGGACGGGCACGCCGACGCGGTCAGCGTCGGGTACCGGGTGCACGAGTACGCGATGGTCGCGCCGGGCGAATCGGCGACGATCGGCGGCCGCGTATACACCGCCAGCAAGTTTCACGCTCTGCGAGTCACCACTAGGTGGGAACTCATGGAGACCAGCGTCGTTGCCATCGGCGCGGACCGCAAGGCGCGGATCCGCTCTGCCCCTTCCTCCACCATCACAAGGAATTCGAACGCTATGCCCCAGTCAGCCCCCGCGGTTCACAGCCGCAACAGCGTCACTGGCCGCCCGTCGATCGGCGCCCTCGAGTCCGCCCTGACGATGCGGCTCGGCATCAACGATCCGTCTCGATGCCGGGTCAGTCACGACGGGACCTTCTTCACCCGACTCGCGCCGTGCCCGCAGTTCGAGCAGGACGCCGAGGAGGGCCGCCGCTGGTCGTCGATGCCGCTGGTCGACATCCTCCGCCAGGCGGCGGCGCACGACGGCATCAACCTCGACGGCCTGGGCGTCGTCGAGACGCTCAACACCTACTTCAACGCGATGCAGGGCCGTGCGGGCTTCAGCACGGCCGTTGGCGAACTGTTCAGCAACACCTTCGGGGCCGCGTTCGTCGACGGGTACGAATCGGTCTATGACCCAACTCAGGGTTGGACGATGGAGGGCGAGAACCCCAACCTGCAGCCGACGCCGCGGGTCCGTGCCGAGGCGGGCGCGCTGAGCAAGAGGGTTCGCGGTGCGGAGGCCGACCACCTTGCGGCCGAGTTCCCCGGCGAGACCACCCAGCTCGGCGAGTTCGCCGCGCAGTGGCAGCTCGACGAGATCGACATCCGCAACAACCAGTTCGGCAACACCGAGCAGCTAGGCCCGCGGATGCTTGGCATCGCCGCGGCGCGGCTCCGGCCGCTGCGGGTGGCGGCCGAGTTGCTGTCGAACCCGAATATGCGTGATGGCGTGCCGTTGTTCCACGCCAGCCACGGGAACCTTCAGACCGGCTCTGCGCTGGCTGACGGCACGCTGCAGAGCGCGGCGACGCTGATGGCAAAGCAGACCGAAGGGGGGCAGCCGCTCAACCTCCGTGGCAGGTACCTGATCGTCCCCCAGGCCCTCGAGCGGACGGCGTCGAAGCTGTCCCGCGAGGTCGAGCTCGCCTCGGAGGAGAGCGTCCCGCCGCCGATCGTCCGTAGCGATGCTCAGCTCGACAACGGTGTGATCGACCCGAACACGGGCGACAGCCTCGACGGTTCGGCGACCAGCTGGTACCTGGCGGCCGAGGGCGGCCCCCACACCGTCGAGGTTAGCTTCCGGACCGGCACGGGCGGTCAGCCTCAGATCCGCTCGGGGATGCTCAGCCAGGGCGAGTGGGGCTGGTGGTGCGACTGCCGGCACTGGATCGGCGCCAAGGCGATCGACTGGCGCGGCTTGGTCCGCTCCGACGCGTAGTCCGTGCCCCGCGCTGGGGTGCGTCGGTTTTGTTCATCGGCCGACGGTTCTAGCGGGGCGCCCGCCCCTGGCTCGGGTCGCAGTTCAGGAACTGCTGCGGCTCGGGCTGGGGGATCTTACAAAAAATGCCCGACACACCCTCGAAGTTTTGGCGACGGAGAGGGCGGCCGGGCAGTAACTCAGGAGAGATCAATGTTAACCGAGACGAATCATTCAGACCAACCGATTGCCGCGCTGACGCTCGCGGAGATCCCGGCAACGCTCCGGGCAGAGACCGACGCTGCCAACCGGTCAGCCTCACAAGCCATCGAGCACGCAATGCGAGCGGGCGAGCTGCTCGCTCAGGCCAAGGGCCAACTCGAACACGGCGAGTGGCTCAGCTGGCTCGATAGCAACTTCTCCGGCTCGCGCCGCACGGCGCAGCAGTGGATGAGGCTCGCGGCTGGTCGGGAGCGGCTTCAAATGCGCAGCGACTGCGCTTTTGACTCGATCGCCGACGCCGTCCGGGCGCTGCAGGAGGATGAGCAAGACGATTCGTTCAGCCCGCCGGCAATAGTTGACCTGCAGCTCTGGGCGAAGGCTCACCCGGAGTGCATCGACGATGACGGGGAGTTCCGGGACGACTTCCACTGCGACGCGTTCCCTCCGCTGGATGGTCGCCAAGCGTTCTTCGGCACCAGCGAGAACGTTCAGTGCCAAATCTGGCCGCTGGGCGACGGCTACTCGCTAGTGTCGTCGGTCCGCTGGCGGCGCGGCGATTCGGCAAACGGGGTCGGCAGCGAGACCAAGCGGCCGGTTCGGCTGAATCATGCCCACCTCGCATTCCTGCTTGCGTCGTTCGGGGTCAATCACCAGCTCGACTGGCGTCCGATCCGCGTCCCCGTGCTCGGACTTCCGACCCGCTATGAGGAGGTCGCGGCCTGATGTCCCGCCTCTCGGCAATCGACGAACTGAACGGCCACGCTCGCCCGGGGGACTACGCGCAGGCGTACCGGGCGGCGGGGCTGTCGCCGATCCCCATCCGCGCGGATGGCAGCAAAGCCCCGGAGGGCCCCTGGAAGCGATTCCAGACCGAGCCCGCGTCGGAGTCCGAGCTGGCCACCAAGTTCCTGGCCAGCAATATTGGGGTCGGCATCTGTTATGGCGCCGGCAGCCGCGGCGCGGAGCTGATCGACGTCGACGACGAAGCGAGCTATCAGCCGTTCGCCGATGAGGTGGAGCGCGCCGCCCCCGGGCTGCTGGCCAAGCTGTGCATCATCAAGACACCGCGGCCAGGTCGTCACGTCGTCTACCGCTGCGAGCACATCGACGGCAATCAGAAACTGGCGATGCGTCACGCAACGCCCGAGGAGCTGCAGGCCAAGCCGTCTGAGCGGGTGAAGTGCAAGATCGAGACCCGCGGCCAAGGCGGCTATGCCCTGGCGCCTGGGGGCGATCCCGCAGCGCACCCGACCGGTCGGCCGTACGTGCACCTCGCAGGCCCGGACCTCACCAAATTGGCGACGATCACTGCCGATGAGCGAGAGGTCCTCTTCCGCGCGGCGCGGCTGCTGAATGAGGTGGTCGAGCAGGAGCCGGCCGAAGTCCACCACGGGCAGCAGGCCGGAGGTTATGCCGGCATGCCCCCGGGCGACGACTTCAACCTCCGCGCGTCGTGGGATGAGATCTTGGCGCCGCACGGTTGGACCCGGTCGCACGCGGCTGGCGACGTCCAACACTGGACCCGCCCCGGCAAGGATCAGGGCACCAGCGCGACGACCGGGCTGACGAGCAAGCGAGGGACCGACCTCCTGTGCGTGTTCTCTACTTCGGCCCACCCGTTCCCCGGCGCCAACGGCTCGCCTTGCAGCACGCACACCAAATTCGGGGCCTACTGCCTGCTGAACCACGGCGGCGACTTCGCAACCGCGGCACGCCAGCTGGCGGCCGAAGGGTACGGCGACGCAGCCCAGCGGCAGGGAATGTCCAACCTGCTGCCCGACAGCGTTCGCGACTTCGGCGAGATCCCGGGCCCACCTGCCAGGCGCCAACCGTTGACACCCATCGAGAAGTTCAGCTACCTCGACCTGCGGTCCGCCTACCCCGCCATGAAGCCCCCCGTGGTCGACGGCCTGCTGCGGCGAGGGGAGACGATGAACGTTGTGAGCTACTCGAAGGTGGGCAAGTCCTGGCTCGCCTACTCGCTGCTGCTCAGCATCGCCACGGGCAAGAGCTGGCTCGGAACCTACCCGACCACCCAAGGCGGCGTGCTCCTGATCGACAACGAGCTGCATCGGCCGACGCTGGCGAATCGGATCGGCATGGTCGCGGAGCGGCTCGACTGCGAGCTCGAGCACTACGCCACCCAACTCGACGTCTGGCCGCTGCGAGGCAACCTGCGGTCGCTCGAGGACATGATGGCCGAATTCGACGCGATCGAGCCCGGCCAGTATCAGCTGATCGCCTTCGACGCCCGGTACCGGTTCGCGATCGCTGGCGAGTCGGAGAACGACAACGCCGCGCAGGCGATGTTCTACAACACGCTCGACCGGATCGCCGAGCGGACCGAGGCCGCGATTGTGCTGGTGCACCACACCACCAAGGGCAACCAGACCGACAAGCGAGTCACGGATGTTGGCGCCGGCGGCGGCAGCCAGTCTCGCGCCGCCGACACTCACCTCGTCCTGCGAGAACACGAGGAAGAGGGCTGCGTTGTGCTCGACGCGGCCCTGCGATCGTTCGCCCCCGTCGATCCGATCGTCCTGCAGTGGGAGTTCCCCTGCTGGTGGCCAGCAGAGGGGCTCGATCCTGGCGAGCTCAAGGGCCGTAAGAGCCGCCAACAAGAGGCCAGGAACGATCAGGACCGCAAGGACAAGCTGGCGATCGTCGCGGCCATGCAGAAGGCCAGCGATCGCGTCACCAATAAGCTGCTGCGAAAGGCCACTGGCATGGGCCGAGAGAAGCTGGCTCGGCTTCTCGATGCCCTCGAGTCTGAGGGCCAGATCAAGTCCGAAACCACACTCAAGAGAGGCAATCCCTGCGATGAATACTACCTCCCAAACGACTCCGAAAGCTGACGTGGACGACGTGGACGGGCCACGTCCGGTCCACGTGGTGAGCGGTGTGTGTGGCGGGCCTATAAATAGGGCCCGTCCACGTCACCCCCGCTGGCGCCGTCCAGGCCGTCCAGGCAATAGCAGGCCCGTCCACGTCGTCCAGGCCATGTTGGGCGGCCAGCACCGATCCCCCAGCGTGACAACCGACCGCCTCCTCATGGCGGCCGAGCCCGGTGTCAGCCTTGCTCGCGACGCTTACGCATTGGATCGAAGCCAGGAGCCGAGCCCGTTCTGATCGCCCCCCCCATCCGGGTCCTCCCCATGGCGCCCCGCGGGGGCTTTGCCAAAAGCGATCGTGCCACTTTTTTACACGCGGCGCGCCAAACGAGTAGTAGTACGACCCTCTCTCTCCGTCAGCCAGCCCGCCACGCCCCCAGAAAGGCCCCTTCCCGATGCCTAAGACCACCGAAGCCCCGAAGCCGTCAGGCGGCCACACAGCGGACCTGGAGAGCCTCACCCAACAGCAGGCCGCGTGGCTCATCGGCAAGCCGACCAGCTGGCTCCGCGACCGGGCCGACCTCGACGGCCGGCGCCCGGATGGAAAGTACAACGCTCGGGACCTGGTGCGAGCGTTCCTGGCTGACGAGAAGAGCCGCCTCGAGCCGGCAGAGGTCCCTGAGCCGGACCTGCAGGCGATGGTTCAGACCTGTGGGCACCTCGAGGACACTCATCGAAGCATCGGAATTCAAATCCTCGAGAGTATCCAAGCGAGGTTCGGCGCCGCGGGGCTGGCCCGGGCCGGCGAGATCCTCCTCCGCAGTCTGAAGTGGGACCACGCCCGCTGGGGCGACCAACCAAGCCACCGGCCGCGGCCCAAGTTGACCGAGGCCGAGGTGCGGGCCAAGGTGCTGGCGGACCTCGAGGAGCGGGTCGCCGACCGACTCCGCGAGGAGGAGGAACGCGAATCGCGGCAACTCGGCCGCGTTGTCGAGCAGTGCCCCGACTGCCGGCGGGTGCTGTGGGTGCTGGAGTGGCGGAAAATGGTCCCGCCGGCCGGGTACCTGATCGACGAGATCGAGTGCGACGACTGCCTGGTGAAGAAATTCCCGCCGAGGCTGCCGGCATGACCCCCACCCGCCCCAGCTACGCCGCGATTTTCCACCGCCTGGCGAGCCTCGAGCTCGTCGACGGCGCCGAGCTGCTGGCGCTGCCCGGCGTTGAACCCGACTTGCTGGATCCGCCGATCCATCCGGCCCTGAGCTACTGCCTCGAGGAGGCAGCACCTCTGATTGAACTCGCCGGCCGCCTGGCCGATGACGAGATGCCCGGCATGGCTGAGCAAGCGCGGGTGATCGCTCTCGACCTGCAGGAGCACGTGGAAGCCCACGGCTACATCACATCCACCCTCGAGGCCGCACGCTCTGTCATCTGGCAGGTAGGCGTGAACGCGGACCTCGCGACCCAACTTCCGAAAGGCTGATCCCATGGCTGTAGTCCCCATCAACCTGAAGGCCGACGTCAAAGCTGGGCAGGCGCTGAACCGCGTGCTCGGAATGACCGACGAGCAGCTCGAGAATATCGTGTCCAGCGGCAAGGGCGCGGCGGGCGCGGTCGAGCGTCTGGCCCGGCAGGCCGACCCGATGCGGCGATTCGAGGCTCAGATCGCCAAGGTGGAGTTGGCCCAGCGCAAGCAGGGCCTGTCTACCGAGAACGCCCGGGTGCTCACGGAGAAGTACACGCGATCGCTGGACTACCTGGGAAGGACTGCGGATCGCACACTCGGCACGCAGCTGATCAGCAAGGTCGGCATGCTGGCGGCCGGCACGCTCAGCTTCGGGTCGGCCATCGCGCTCGTACGCAACGAGCTCGAGGCGCTCCGCCAGCAGGCAGACCGGATCGGTCAGACGCACATCAACGCGGCCGGCGCTCGCGAGAAGTTGCTGCAGAACACTGCGGGGCTCTCCTCCGCCCAGCGGGAAAAGTTCGTCGCGAGAGCCGAGAAGCTGGCGGCAAGCACTGGCCAGCCGCAGAACGTGATCGACTCAGCCCTCGCGGACGCCTACTCGGGTTCCGGCGGCAACACCGAGGCCGCGTTCCGGAACGTACGCATCGCCGCCGAGTACAACCCGAACACCCCGAGCGCTATCGGCCCGACGGCGGGGGCCCTGTCGGACGTCAGCAAGAGCACCGGCGACCTCAACGCGGCCAGGAACCTTGGATTCCTCAACAAGGTCGGGCTCGCGTCACGCGTCACCGATGCGGGCAAGCAATTCAAGGCGATCCCGCAGGCGCTGGGCGGCTTGGTCACGGCCGAGGCGACCGCGCAGGAGTCGGGAGCGCTGTTCGCGGCCCTGTCGAACGCGATCCCCGACACCGAGGGCAACGTCACGGCGACCGCGTCGATCAACTTCGGCGCCAAGCTCGAGGAGTTCGCCGACAAGGCCATTAAGAGCGGCAAGCTCACGCCCGACGTTGACACCTTCGGCGAGCGATTACTGGCCGTGCAGGGCGATGCAGCCTTAGGCCGCGCGTTCGTGGGCATGATGGGCGGTGAGGCAAAGGCGAAGGGCGCCCTCGAGCAGCTGGTGATGGACCCGAACTCCGACATCGCCAAAGCGTACGCGGCCACAAAGGCGGGTTTCGGCACCGCGGCCGACCAGGAGGCCCACGGCAAGCGCACGCTCGGCATCATTGCCGGCGACAAATACGGCAACACCGCCACCGCCAACCGGGTCGTCGCCTCGTTGAATGAGCGGTTCGAGTTGGGATCGGACGGGTACCTCACCGAAGAGGCGAAGCAGAAGCTCGACCAGGCGTTGCTGTTCAGCGGGCGAGCGGCGTCGGGTGACGCCGACTTCTTCCGCGGCACGGCATGGGGCAACAGTCTCCGGCGCTACGCGAAGACCGGATCGCAGGTTTCGATCCCTGAGGCGCGGGCAGTCATCGAGAGCGAGATCGCTAGCCTCGAGCGCTGGCAATCTTACCACGGCCCGGGCGGCTCTGAGTTGCAGGCCGGACCCGAGCAGATCAAGGACGTGAACAACGCTCTCGAGAAGCTGGAGCGAACGGCCGACATCTTCGAGCGGATTGGCGAGCAGGCGGAGCGCATGAGCCTGCCGAACGCTGGCCAGCGGCGCGAGTAGATCCTTCCGTCACCGGAGGCTGAGTTGATCGACGTCGACGACAACGCCAACTGCAAACACACGCCCGACCCGGAGGAGATCGCAGCCGTCTGCGCCGAGATCCGGGCCACGTGGTCACCGGAAGAGACCCTCCGGCGGATCCGGCCCGACTGGCGGCCCGCTAGCTGGACGGCGCCGGAGCTCGAGCTGGCGGAGGGGCACGGCGTCGAGGAGTGGCGGGAGTGAGGCGCGGCGGGTGTCAACGGTTGACACCTGAGGGGCTAGATCTTTGGCATCTTGAACGATTCCCGCGTCGGTCAGAGCGTCAACGGCCGCGGCGCGGGCTACTACCTGAACGACATTCTGGTGGATGCGCCCTGCAAGTCGTCGATTGCGGCCGAGAGTCTGTTGGTGTCTTGATCGAAGAGCCCGGCCTTTAGGAGTGGATGCTCACCACCTTGGCTCTCCAACGCCGTCCGCTCTTCCTCGAGATAAGCGTTGCCCTCGGTTCTCGCTTCTCCCCGCCACTGGTAGTTGCAATCGAATACGGGGCCACCTAGAGACCTGGAAGTCAGGCCGAGGTAGACCTCGAATCGGTCGAAAAGCCTCAATAGGTCAACATCCCGTCCCAGCACAAGATGGATCGTCGGCCCGATGATGTTCTCTGTCCAGTTGCTGTACGGCGTTTTGTGTCTTGCTTGGTCCAGTGGTGACAACGCTTCGCCCAATTGGAGCAGATCTTCCGGTGCGATTCGCATGACCGCGGGATACTCGTTGTCGCGGATTCGGATCCTTGTCGTTGCTAGATCGATCACCGTGGACAATCGGTCCTCGTGAAGAGCAGCCATTCCGGCAGCGTACATCACTAGCGTTCCTGGATACCTCGACAAGTCGTGCCACCATTGCTTGTGGGAGTAATCCGGGCCGGGGCGTTCTGCAAACAGGCGGATTATTCGTTGCACTAGCCGAATGGCTCTATCATCGCCCCAGGCACCGCAAGCGTTCGCCATGGCTGCTAAACCAGCCGACGAAGCGCAGAAGATTTCCGCCCGTTCCCGATAGGTGTCGGCCTTCGGGCTAGCACCTTGAACGGGATACGAATCCGGACCAATTGCGTCAAAGACGCGAGTTGCCTCACGGATTATCAAGTCGTGAAGGCCGATGAAACCGTCGGGCCGAGCTATGGCACGCTTGGCCTCGGCTGCAGCCAATTCAGCCGACAATGGGTGAGCCTTCCGTCCCGAGCGAAGGGCGTCCACCTTTGACACAATCTGTTCGAAAGCGGCATCGGCTGAAGCGATTGGCACTAGCACTCCCCTTCGGCGATGCAGGAGACCAGCGGCCGCCTCTCCCGGTTGCCCACGCCCGAGAAAGTAGAGCGTAAAGCGATTCACTGACCGATCGATGGCATCCACGAGCGCCTTGTCCCACTCCCCAGACCAGCCGCAGGCAACCAAGCTGTACTCCGAGAAGAGTCGATTGAGAAGATCGGCCAGGGCTTGATCGTAGGTCGCCAGTTCCGATTCGGTGTTCAGGATCCGGGTGTCGAGGTAGTCTCCGTGCACCTTCACCACCAAGCAGGGCAAATGCTGAACTGGCATCATTCCTTGAACGTGGTCGGCCGAGGAAACGACAACGGGCTGGATCCCCTCGGCCTCGAGTGCCTGTTCGATGAGGCGGTCGAAGTTCGTTGTGATGATGATTTTCACAACGCCCGCGGCCACCAGCTTGGCGATTGCTCGGTGGGCTGCGGTGGGAAGCTTCTTGCCCTCCGCCCTCTCTTCCTCGGTTGGCTCAAAGAACTGCCGAAGCAAGGACATTCGCTCCGCGGGCCTGCTCGCGACCTCTTCCAAGAGAGCCGAGTAGTTGGGCTCAGCGCCGAACTTGTCGCGGTACCACTGTTCGAGGTCCTCTGGCTCGGTCTCTTCTCCAGACGCGATAGCTACGCGTCTGGTTAGCTCAAGGATCACCTCCCAGCCAGTGGGAATACCTGCGCTGCGAGATGCTCCTGAGCCAAGCAAGACAGCGAATTGCCCAGGGTGTTCGGCCAGTGAGAGTGACAGTGCGACGAGGGGGTCGAGGATCGACAAGTGATTTTCTCCTACCAGCGTGGAGCCCAGTCGGCGGGCGGTTCGCCACAGTCCCAGGCAAACGCAATGTCGCCTAAGAGGCCATGGAGGTACTCCGGCATTGGTGTCGTTCGAGGCTCTGAGTCGAGCAGGTCGTGTGCCTCAAGATCGGTGTCGATTCTGAACTCATCATCTAGGAGAGGCTTACCGGCATCCCAGCGTCCAGCTTTCGCCTGAAATCCGCGGCAGCCTTTGAACGCAATCCCTGCGCGAAGTGGGCCCGCAGCACTGACTCCATCGTTCGAATAGAACTCCTTGGACGCTTCAAAGAGCTCTCGAAGGAACTCGAGAATCCAGTACAGGTAGATCGTCGGCTCCTGCACCTGTGGGCTGGGCAGCATGGCCTCGGCTTTGACCACTTCCCCCCAGGTGCCAAAGTGCGTTGCTTTGGAACCGTAGTGCCACAAGACACCGCCAGGCACACGCCGCCTGCTCCCGTGGGCACTCTGGCGGAACACGGTGTCGCGATCGCATACGGGTCCCGCGGAAAACGTCGGCGCGACATACCCGGTGATGAGCATCGGGGTATGGGGGGATGATTGCTCCTGGCCTTCGTTCGCGTCCACCACAATGGAGAGGCGATGCTGGCTAACATCTATCAGCTTCCCGCGTGTCAGCTCCCACTCGCGGCGAGTTCGCAGCATCTCGACAATCCGGTCGACCGCGGCCAATTCTTCCGGATTACTGAGGCTTCCGGTGCGAACTCGGATCTCTGGCCTGTTGCGGCTCGCATGCGGCGCCAGCGGACTGAGCGGCACGCGGACGACGACCGCACATCGATCCGCAGCGCCCGGAAGTAGAAGCGGTTTAGAGATCTCCGGCAGGACCGGCGGGGAAAGCCGATCGCGGCAAAGCTGAATGATCCTGGCTTCAATGCCTCTTTCGAGTGCAATTCCGCACAGCGGCAGCTGTGGGGTCGCTGTTTCCTTCTCCTCCGCGACTCCGATGATGACTAGGCCCCCTCGCGTGTTCGCCATCGCCCCAACGACCTGCCAGATGTCCTTGGTGAGCTCTTGCTTGTAGTCGAGCTCCGTCCCTTCGGGCAGCTCTGCCTCGCAGAACTCGAGCACGTCGTCGAAGCTTATGGCGTTGATGTCCTTAGACCAAAGGCTCACGGATCCCTCCCGGCGGTGGCAGACGCAGAAATGCGGCGAGCAGTATACCGCAGTTGACACCCACCCCGCCAATCGGGCAGAATCGCGGGCGTATAAAGCGTTTCTGGTGGCGCCCGTGATTCTGCGAAAGCACCAGCTAGGTTCCCGTATGAACTAAACCGTATTCAGGAGTCCCAGCCCTTGCGAGTGTGGCCGTGCGTGTGGGGCAACCCATGCGCCCACGGGTGACCGTGGCCGGGCAGTTACGGCTGCCTATACGACGCTCGTGAGGGCTGGGGCTTCTTTATTTGCTACCGGCATTCTGCCGGCGCAAGGAAGGCCAAGATTAGGATGGCTACTTCTGCTCTCGCTGCGCGCACCGCCGCGCAATCCCCCGCCGCTGACGACCTCCCCGCGTGGGAGACCATCGCCGCGGCAGTCGCCCGCTCGGCTGAGCTCGAGCCGGTGAGCCCCGCCGAGCTCGAGGCGATGCTCGGCGGCCGCTGGACGCTGACGGAAGGGGGTGAAGCATGATCCCCGCCCACTCCCCCGCGTCGTTCAAGTACCCCGAGACCCTGCTGGTGAACGAGCAGGCCCGAGAGGCCGTCGTCGCGATGCGTGAGCCGCTGGCATACGTGCTCCGGAGCGCCGTCGACCGGATCTGCGGAGTCGATGAGCCGGATCCCTGGCGGTGCTGTGACCGCCTCAGGGCCGCCGGTTGCTTCGGCGGCACGCTCCACCGGCATCTGACCCGGATGCTCAGCGAGCAACGCAAGGTGGCCAACGGTGGCCGCTGCCGACCCCGTGACGCGTCGTTCATTGTGCCGCGGGCGAAGCAGCTCGCCGGCAAGGTGGCTCGCCTGCTGTCGGAAGGGGGTGCAGCTTGAACGACTTCCCCCATGCCGACGATGTCGGCGGAGATCTGCTGGCAGCGGCGAAGTCCCTGGTCTCGCTGGGCTGGGCTCGCGCCTCCGTGGTCGTCGCGCGGGCGGCCCTCGAGTCGGTCGTCGCGGATATGGTCCGCGAGCTCGGTTTCGAGGACGACTTGCCCGATCGCAACTTCATGCGAGAGAGCCTCGAGCGGCTTGAGGCCAAGGGCGTGATCTCCCGGCGGTTCCGGAAGGACCTGGTTGGCGTCTACAGCGACGCCAGCGCAGTGGCTCACGGTGAGCGGGTGAGCCTCCACCGAGCTGTGCAGCTGATCGTCTTGGCGGATGAGTTTCGCCGGGGCCTGTTCGAGGCGTTCCGGACGGGAAGCATGGCGACTTACCGGCCGTCGCCGGCCACGGTCGCCCGCCGGGGCGTGGCCCACCCGAGGCCGCGGCGCCGTCGAATCGTGAAAGGAGGTGAGCCGTGCTCAGCCCCGAACGCGTGAAGCAGATCGAGACGCTGCTCGCTTCCGGCATGCCCCGGCGCAGGGTCTCCCGCCTGACCGGCGTCCGCACCGGCATCATTGCGAAGATCGAGGCCGGCGAGCGGCCGCGGGGTCGGCGCGGCGTGGCAACGGTTGACACTTGGGAGCGGGTCCGAGCCGCGGCCGAGCACTACCGCCGTCAGCATCGCGGCAGGGCTCCTGAGCGGCCGCGTGTGGCTCGCGACCCGGCCGACGCCTACCTGCCGTCGGCCGAAGAGATCGAAGCTCACTGCGAGCGATTCCGGGCACAGCACTTGGCTGAGCTGGTGTAACTTTGAACCAAGCCCGCGTTGCCAAATGCGCAGCCGTTGCGCATTTGGCGGCCGGGCCTTTCGAAAGGATGGGAGATCATGAAAGCGTGGGTATTCCAAGATCCGAAGCAGAAGACCAAGCACGGCGAGAAGAAGTGCCCGTGGTCGGTCGGATGGTATGACGAGCGAGGGCGGAAGAAGTCGAAGAGCGTCGGACCCAAGAGCACGGCTAAGGCGTACGCGCGGAAGCTGGAGGGGGAGTCTGCCGCCGGACTACTGAAGAGCCGGGAGCGGCTGAAGTGGGCGGAATTCGTCACCCGCTTCGAGGAAGGCCACCTAGACACGCTCGCGGCGCGCTCCCGCGAGGAGTACAAGACAAGCCTCGGGCAGTTCAACCGCATCTGCAGGCCGGGGTACGTCGAGCAGGTCGACGCGGCGATGGTTGACGAGTTCCGGGCCAAGCGGCTGAAGGAAGGCGTCGGCCCCGCTACGGTCAACAAAGACCTGCGCCACCTCAAGGTGGCCATGAACAAGGCCCGCAAGTGGCGACTGATCGGCGAGCGGGTCGAATTTGAGATGCTCAGGGAACCCGAGCGAGATCCCGAGTACGTCGACGACGACGCATTCGCCAAGCTGTACAACGCCTGCGACCAGATGACGCTTCCGGCCGGCAAGCACTACCCGGCGCCGGACTGGTGGCGGGCTCTGCTGGTGTTCGCCTACCTGACCGGGTGGCGAATTGGCCAGATCATGGCCCTGCGTCGCGATGACGTCGATTTTGGAGCCGGTACGGCGTTCGTAGAGGCCGACAAGACCAAGGGCAAGAGGGACGCCAGGGTCGATCTCCCGAAGCCCGTGGTGGACCACCTGAAGGGCATTGCAGGCTTCGACGACCTGCTGTTCGCCTGGCCGCACCACACGCGGACTCTCTACGCCCACTTCGCGAACCTGAAGAAGGCCGCCAAGGTCGAATACAGCGGAGCGTTCCACCGCTTCCGCTTCGGCTTCTGTAACGCTAATGTAGACGCCTTGCCCGCCGACGTCCTGCAGCAGCTGATGCAGCATCAGGACGCCAAGACTACCAAGCTGTACGTGAACCGTGCGGCGCGGTTGCGTCGCCAGGGGACCGCGGACCTGATCCACGTTCCGGAGATCCTGACGAAAAAAGCGTAGCTGTGGCGGGTTTTTGGCGGGTTGCCCGCCTTGGATACCGAGCTGGCTTGTTCTAAACTATTGCCAGCAAAAGCTTTGAGCCCGTAGCTCAGTTGGTAGAGCATCGGACTTTTAATCCGTGGGTCGTGGGTTCGAATCCCGCCGGGCTCATTTGTTGGATTCTTTAGACTTGGGGTCCCCTACGAGACGTAGGGGTTTCCATTTTCTCGCCTTTCTGGCGCCACCGACGCGTACAGCCGGTAGTACACCTCGTCGGGCCGTGTGGCAGTCCCAGACCTGTCGGACGCACCTTTTGCGTAAGGCGACGACCATGGCCACTGCTGCCGGCGCCCCCGAGCAATGCACCAAGCCCGCTAAGCCGTACGACCGCTTCCCTCCGTTCCCGCATGCGGGCGGCTATTAGGCGAAGGAGATCAAGGGCAAGAGAACCGCCAGCGGTCGCGGCGTTGAGGCTGCATCTCGCCGCGAGTTCTGGGTTTCTCCTAAAATGGAGCCGAGGCCGGCGGTGCGGGGTGTGCCGCAGGGCGGCCGTTCGGGGGTGTGGGTTTCGCGAAATCTGGGGGATTTCTCTGTCAGGAATTGCGGTTTCGGGCCATGAGTCAGGGTGGCGGAGGCGGGGCAAGACCGCAGGGCCCGTTCGGGAATCATTCAGGCGACATCCTCATGACGTGGGCAGGCGAAGCCGACAGCGAACGGGTGCAGGTGTTCGGCGAGCTGCTCGCCGAGTGCCACCGCGACCTGTTTGGGTTTATTTATTCGATGGTGCAGCACCACTCCGATGCCGAAGACGTCTACCAGCAGGTGGCGCTGGTGCTGTGGCGGAAGTTCGACGAGTTTGAGCTCGGCACCAACTTTGCCGCCTGGGCGACCAAGGTTGCGCACCTTACCGCGCGAGACTTCATCCGCACGCGGCGACGGCACGCGGTCGCGTTCAGCGACGAGGTGCTCGAGGCGATCGCCGCGACCTACAATCCAGGCAAGGCCTGGCGCAGCGACGACACGTCCGACGCGTTGTCGGTGTGCCTCAAGAAGCTTCCTCCGAAGGACCGTGCGTTGGTCGAGCAGTGCTACTCGCCGGGGCGAGATTACAACCAGATTGCCGAGCAGCAGGGGCGGACCATCGGCGCCATCTACCAGGCCATTTCGCGGGTCCGCAAGAGCCTGTACCACTGCGTCAAACGCACCCTCGCCCAGGAGGCGTTCTGATGCCCATCCCCCCCCAAGAGATCGAGCAACTCATCGAGATCCTGTCCCGCAGTTGGGACGGCCGGGCCACCGGCGACGAGGTCGACGCGATCGAGGAGTTTGTCCGCCGCTACGGCAGTGCGGGCGTCGAGGTGCTGATGCAGGCGTCGAGCCTGCACCTGGAGCTGCAGCGGCTGGTAGAGTCGAGCCGCGTCTACGACCTGGCGATGGACCGCGTCCGCGCGGCGGCCAAGCTGCAGCAGTTCGCCGAGAGGTCCGCCAACGAGGCGATGTCCGAGCTTGCGCCCGCCCGGCGTCGGGAACAGCGGAAGTTCCCCCGATCGGGATTCGTCTGGGCGGCGGCCGCGGCGTTGCTGCTGGCGGTGGGGATGCCCTGGTGGATTAGTAGTCAGTCCGCACGGCCCGACAGGCCGGCGGGCGGGAATCGTCTGGTGCAGCAGTCGCAGCTCATCCGGCCCTCGACCCCGGTGGCGCGGGTCGTGGCGTTGGAGGACGCGGCCTGGGCCGAAGGGGGGGACATCTTCGTCGGCTCGTACATCAAGAAGGGGCGGAAGCTCGAGCTGACGGCGGGCCAGGCGCACCTCAGCATGGTGTGCGGAGCCGACATCGTGCTGCAGGCGCCGTGCACGGTGCGGCTCTCGGCCGACGATGAGGTGCAGCTGGAGGACGGCACGCTGACCGCTCAGGCAGCGAAGTGGGCGACGGGCTTCGTCGTGATCACGCAGGACCTCCGCATCACGGACCTCGGCACACGCTTCGCCGTATCAACCAGCAAGTCGGGGGTCGTCGAGGCGCACGTCCTGCAGGGCGAGATCCTGGCCGAGCCGATGAAGCACCGCCGCCCGCGGCACTCGTCGATGCTGTTGGAGAAGGGGCAGGCGATCCGGGTGAACCCGTTCAAGTCGAGCATCGACCTGATCGCCGCACGCAACGAGGACTTCGTCGGCGAGATTGTTGACTTCCGCCCGCTGCGACCCATCCCGATGTGGAACACCGGGGTCGGCCTCATGCCGGGCGACACGGACCCCCACTGGAGGCTCATCTCCGGCAGCGATCCCCACGGCCCCTACCCACGTGATTCGGTCGTCACGGTCGGCGATACCCGCTCCTACAAGAACAACAAACCCGAGGTGTCGCAGTGGATCTCGGTAGCGGAGGAGGGCTACCCGGGCGTGCCGCCCGAGTCGGTGCACACCTTCGAGACCACCTTTGAACTCGGTGGCTACGACCTCGACACCGTGTACGTCGTGGGCCAGATCCTGGTCGACGACGCCGTCAACGAGCTGCGCATCAACGGCAGGCCGGTGTCGTTCAAGCGTTGGGTCACCACCTGGGACGAGTTCGACTTTAAGAGCTTCCACCCGATCGAGATCCTCGAGGGCTTCGTCGAGGGGACGAACGTCATCTCGATCGACGTCTACAACTCTCCCTCGAACCCGAGCACGCCGGCCGATTTCAACCCGACCGGCCTGCGGGTCGAGTGGCAAGCCTTTGGGCGTGAGCACCGCTGACGCCCGCCCTCGCGGGGATGTGCGCGTTTTGGGCAAGCGGGCCTGGCGCGGTGTCGGTCGGCAGCCGAGGGTTTTTTGTCGAAAATCTCTGGTTCTTCCCTGAGATTGGGCCCTCGTCCCCCATGTAGTAGCAGCCGCCCCGCAGCGGCCCCGTCTTGTCGGTATTCTTCTGTTCACCGGTTCCTGGGGTGGCGTTCAGCCGCCCGGTAAGAGAACTTCCATGCCACGATTCTCGCTTCCCAGGCGTCTGCAAAGGCGAGCCTTCACGCTCGTCGAGCTGCTGGTAGTGATTGCGATCATCGGCGTTTTGATCGCGTTGCTGCTGCCGGCGGTGCAGTCGGCCCGTGAAGCCGCCCGACGCATGCAGTGCGTCAACCACCTCAAGCAGTGGGGGTTGGCGATGCACCTCCACCACGACACCAAGGGCGAACTCCCGATCGGCGCCCAGGGCAAGTACGGTGTGAACTTCCCGCGGCAGACCTGGGTGCTCCACCTCTGGCCGTTTATCGAAGAGGTCCAGCTGGCGGCCGAGGTTGGCCCGACCACCGACCTCGACAGCCCGCCATTCACCATCCCCAACACAATGAATGGCCTGTCGGGTCAGGCGGTGCCGATGTACCGCTGCCCCAGCGACAATGGGTCGGACATGCTGGCCGGCTACTACCAGCGGCGGCGGGGCAACTACGTTGTGAACTGGGGGAATCGCACCTACGGCGACATCTTCGATCGGAGCGAGCTGAGGCGACTCCTGACCGATTTCGGCGAGGGCGAGGCGCCCTTCCGCCACGACAAGGGCGATCCACTCAAGCCGATTACCTCTTCGTTCGGCAAGATGGTCGACGGGACCAGCAAGACCCTGCTCATGGCCGAGACGCTCATGGCGCAGAGCTCCGAAGACCTCGACTGGCGGGGCGACATCCTCAACGACGAGGGCCAGCTCCGGTTCCACACGCTCATGACGCCCAACAGCCGCGAGCCCGACCTGCTCGACTCGGCCGGTCCGAACGGCCGCCCGTGGTTCGTTGAGACCGGCGACCCGCTAATGCCGGCAGCCGGCGTGCAGAAGCGGAATCAGAAGTGCGGAGCCCGCAGCCGCCACGCCGGCGGCGTCAACGCCGCGATGTGCGACGGCTCAGTCGACTTCTTCACCGACGGCGTCGACCTCTACTACTGGGCCTCGCTCGGCACGATGAATGGCGGGGAGGTCCTGACCCCATGAGCCTGCTCAGGTGCACGCTGCTCACCCTGCTGCCCGCGTTGATGGTGGTCGGGTGCGACGAGCCCGACGGCCTGTCGTCCGTGTCGGGGATCGTCACCGTGGATGGTCAGCCCGCCGCGCAGGGCGCGATCTCGCTGATCCCGTTGGGATCGGACGCCCGCCGGTCGGGCGGCGCGATCGAGGCGGGGTCCTACAGCATGAAGGCGCCCCAGGGCCGGGCGAAGGTGGTCATCCACGTGCCGAAGGTCGTTGGCCAGCAGCCCAGCAACGACCCCAACCAGCCGGCCCGGCCGATCATGAAAGAGAGCCTGCCGCCACGCTTCAACAGCAACAGCGAACTTGTCATCGAGGTGCAGCCCGGCGAGTCGGTGCACAACTTCGACCTTACTTCTTCTTAGCAATCAGGCCCGCGTACGCCGCACAAAGCCGGCCGGGCCGACTCGAGTTTCAGCAGTGACCCACACCCATCTACTCTCATCACGTCGGAGTGAACACAACATGTGTCGATCCATCGCAGCGATTACGCTCGCTACTCTTCTTGCATCGCAGGGCGTCTGCCACGCGGTTGTCGTGGCGTCCCTCGAGACGAACGTCGCCCCCGCCGGCACGGCCGGCGACCCGTACAACCCGACCTTCACCGCCGGCGGCCCGTCGACGACCGACCTGCTCGAGGGGCTCCTGCCGACCGTGGCGATCGGCAACCTGACTCAGGAGAACTCGCTCGGAGCTTCGGCACTGACCAACGGCACGGTGGCGACTGCGTACGGCTCCGGCGACGCAAATAGCGCGCACATCGCCTACGCAACCGGCGGCCCGGGCGAAGAGGTCACCTACGCCCTCGGCGGCATCTACGACCTCGACTCGATCGTGATCTTCGGCGGCTGGAACGACGCCGGCCGCGACGCCCAGTCGTACGACCTGTACGTGTCGAGCGATGGCGCCCAGAACTTCTCGCTGCTCACGAACTACAACAACGGCAACGGCGAAGAGCAGGGCGTGGTGACCACCCCCGTTTCCCACCGGGTCGAGTTCACCGAGGACTCGCTGCCGAACCTGGCGACCGGCGTGACGCACGTCAAGGTTGACTTCCTCGACGTCGAGAACGGCTACACCGGCTACACCGAGATCGACGTGTTCGGCTCGCTGGTCAACGTCCCCGGCGACGCCGACGGCGACGGCGACGTCGACCTCGACGACTTCTTTGTGATCAGCAATCACTTCTTCACGACGCCGTCGGCCATCGGCCTCGACGGCGACGTCGAGCCCGACAATATCGTCGACGAGAAGGACTTCCGCTTGTGGAAGAGCGTCGCCTCGGCGTCGGTGCTGGCGGAGTTCGCCGCGCTCGGCGTGCCCGAGCCTTCGACGCTCGCGCTCATTGGCGTTTCCATGGGGCTGTTGGCAGGTCGCCGACGCGGCTAGTCCGCGCCGCCTCGGCGGCCGGGCGACCCGATACCCTTTTCCCCACGGACACCAAGATCGAGATCCAAGATGCGCACAAAACTAACTATAATTGGCTCGCTGGGGCTGGTCGCGTTTGCTCTGCAAACGTCGGTCGTCCTCGGCCAGGGGCCGGGCACGGCCAACTACTGGCTCCCGGCGGATGATACCTACACTTCCTCCAACGACGCGGCCTGGAGCATCGGCTTCGTGCCGGACTTCAACTTCGACGAGGCCGCGGTCGTCACGACCAACGACAACGCCACGACGCCGCTGGCCCGCGTCTCAGGTTCCTTGAGCACCCAGCCGGGCGCCTTGTACATCGGCGAGCTGATCGGCGAGAGCGGCGCCGTGCGGGTGGAGAGCGGCGGCAACCTGACCATCGGCTACCTGACCGGCAATTCGGCCCTCGGCGGCGTCAACGTCGGGCTCGGGGGCGTCGGCTTCCTTGATGTGCTGCCCGGCGGCACGCTCGACGGCGGCTACCTAACGCTCGGCGGGCAGGGGGGCAGCGTCGCCACGCTCGGCGGCACGGCCGCTGGCGTAACGTCGGTCACTATCCAGGGCGGCGGCGGCAACGACGGCGGCGAGTTCGGCACCACCATCGGCGCCCAGAACACGCTCCGCGTCGTCGGCCCGAACGTCGACTACAACACGTTCACCTTCCAGCTGGCGAGCGGCGGCACGCTCGCCGCCGGCATCACCGGCGCGTCGCACTCGATCATCAAATCGACCAACGCAGTCGGCATCAACGGCACGCTGCGGCTCGACTTCGACGGCGTCACCCCCACTGTGGGCGACAGCTGGGACCTGTTCGACACGCCGGGCGTGAACGGCGCCTTCTCCTCCATCGAGGCCACCGGCGCGGCGGCGCTGCCGATCGGCCAGACCTACGTGTTCAGCTCGGCCGCCGACGGAGCAAGCACGCACGGTGTGGTTGGCCGGGTATCGGTTGAGCAGAGGCTGGTGCTCAGCGTCAACCGAGACACGGGCGCCGTGGCGATCCAGAACGGCGCCATGCCGGTCAGCTTCGACGGCTACTCGATCAGCTCGCAGTTCGGCGCCCTGAACCCTTCCAGCTGGAACAGCCTCGACGACCAGGGCGTGAGCGACTGGCGCGAGTCGCCGGCCAACGGATCCGGCACGCGTCTCAGCGAGCTGAAGCCGACGACGTCTACCGCGGTGTCGGCCGGGCCGGGCTTTAACCTCGGCAATGTGTTCGACTACGCCACGCCGACCGAGTTTGGCGCCGAGACCGAAGACCTCGCGTTCGAGTACTACACCGAAGCCGGCGACAAGTTCCAGGGGACGATCATTTACGAGGGGATCAAGTTTAACAACAACCTGCTGCTCGTGGTCGACCCCGCGGACGGCCAGGCCCAGCTGGTGAACGACTCGTCGTTCGACATCAACCTGGACGGTTACTGGATCTCCTCGGTGTCGGGATCGCTGCAGGGCGGCAACGGCGACTGGAACAGCCTCGACGACCAGAACGCCGCCGGCGGCGCCTGGACCGAGGCCAACCCGACCGCCAACAACCTGGTCGAGCTCCAGGCGCAAGGCGACACCATGCTGGCCGCGGGCGCCCGGTACAACCTGGGCACGCTGTTCGACACCGCCGGCGAGCAGGACCTGGTGCTGCGGTACCTGTTCCCCGAGGACGAGACCTTCACCCGGTTCGGGGCGGTCGACTACCGCGCGGTAGACGGCGGTCTGACCGGCGATTACAACGGCGACGGCGTCGTTAACGCGGCCGACTACACCGTCTGGCGCGACGCCGACGGCAGCAGCGTCCCGCCGGGAACGGGCGCCGACGGCAGCGGCGACGGCCTTGTCAACGGCGCCGACTACGACCTGTGGGTCGCCAACTACGGGGCATCGGTCGGTGCGAGTGTCGTGACTACGCCGACTGCGACGCCAGAGCCCTCGGCTCTGGTCGTACTGCTGTTCGTTTCGGCGGCCGCCTGCAATGCCAGGATGCGGGCGTCTCGCTAAGGCGGACGAAAGCGGGCAGTGAGCCGTCGTGCCTGTCCCGGGAAACCGGGCGGGCACGCGGCTTATTCGCCTTCCGCGGCCGCCGCAAGCCGCCTAGCCTATCGATAGCATCCCTCCCCTCTACCACGTCCGCGACCCACCAATGCTAAACAGACTGCCAGCGTATCGGACCCCCACTAGCTTCCTCCGCGTCACGCTGGGGGCCGCTGCCCTGTGGGCCGGCGGGCTGGTCGAGCGGGGAGCCGCCGAGGTCGCGGCGACGCGGTTGAGCTGCGAGTGCCGCACAGATCCGCTTGGCGTCGACCGCCCGCAGCCCGAGCTGGCGTGGATCGTTGAGTCGGCAGAACGCGGACAGTCGCAGTCGGCCTACCGGGTGATTGTGGCCAGCAGCGAGGAGCAGCTCAAAGAGAACGCCGGCGACTTGTGGGACTCGGGCAAGGTCGACAGCAACGCCACCTACGCGGTCCGCTACGCGGGCCGGCCGCTCGAGTCGCACCAGCAGTGCTACTGGAAGGTAATGGCGTGGGACGCACACGGAGAGCCCGGCCCCTGGAGTGACCCGTCGGTGTGGACCGCCGGCCTGCTAAAGCAGGGCGATTGGGCCGGCGAGTGGATCGGCTACGACGCCGCCCGCGGAGCCATCAGCGACCCCCCGGCCGTCGACCTCGACGGCGCCCGGTGGATCCGCGTGGCGACCAAGCAGGAGAAGCAGCCGCCCAAAGGGAAGAGCGACTACGTCGGCTTGTGGGAGCTGCCGCAGGGCGTCGAGCTCCGCACCGCCCAGCTGGCCGTCATGTGCGACGACCGCTGCCAGGTGAAGATCAACGGCGCGCTGGCTGTCAGCGCGGTGACGCTTTCGACGCCGAAGACCGAAGAGGTGGTCGGGTTCCTCCGCCCCGGCAAGAACCGCGTCGAGGTGGCCTGCACGAACGACTCCGAGGGCCACACCGGGATCTGCCTGAAGCTGACGGCAGAGACCTACAGCGGCGAGGTGTTCGTGCTCACCACCGACGGCCGGTGGACCGCGGTCTCGCGCAACGAGTCGGGCGACCAGCAGCCGCTGCTCGCCGAGATTGTCGGCCCGTTCGGCTGCGAGCCCTGGGGCCGGCCCGCGTACCGCCGGGACCTGTCCTCGCCGCCCGTCTACCTCCGGTCCGACTTCGCGGTCGACAAGCCGGTGCGGCGCGCGACCGCGTACTTTGCTTCGCTCGGCTGGGCCGACTTTTCGATCAACGGCCAGCCGGTCAAGTCCGACTACTTCAGCTCGGGCTGGACCGACTACCGCAAGCGGGTCTACTACCGCGCGTACGACGCGACCGACCTGGTCCGCGCCGGCGGCAACGCGATCGGCCTGGTGCTGACCGACGGCTGGTACTCCGGCCACGTCGCGTGGGGCATGCAGCGCGGCCACTACGGCGAGCACCCGCGCGTCCGCGTGATGCTCCGCATCGAGTACGAGGACGGCGACACCCAGACCGTCGCGACCGACCGCCGCTGGAAGGCCAGCGTCGACGGGCCGAAGCGGGTCGCCGACCCGCTGGTCGGCGAGGAGTACGACGCCACCCGCGAGATGCCGGGCTGGGACGAGTCAGGGTTCGCCGACGCCGACTGGCGGGAGGTGGTCGCGGGCGCCGATGTCGACCCGGCGATCGAGTGGCACCCCGGTCCGCCGGTGGTAGAGATCGCCCGCTTCGCCCCCCGCTCGGTCACCGAGCCCAAGCCGGGCGTTTTTGTCTATGACCTGGGGCAGAACTTTGCTGGGGTGGCCGAGCTCAAGATCAGCGGCCGCGCCGGCCAGCGGGTCCGGGTACGGTTCGCGGAGCGGCTTGCGCCGGACGGCATGGTGTACACGGACAACCTCCGCATGGCCCGCGCGACCGACATCTACACCTGCCGCGGCGACGGGGTCGAGACCTGGCGCCCGACGCAGACCTTCCACGGCTTCCAGTACGTCGAGCTGACCGGCGTCGAGGCGCCGCCCACCGACGCGGTGACCGGCATTGCGATCAGCAGCGACACGCCGGTCGTCGGCGAGTTCGAGTGCTCCGACCCCGCGCTCAACCGGCTGTTCCAGAACGTGCTGTGGACCCAGCGGGCCAACTTTGTTGACGTGCCCACCGACTGCCCGCAACGCGACGAGCGGCTCGGCTGGACCGGCGACGCCCAGGTCTACGTGCACACCGCCTGCCTGACGTCCGACGTGCAGGCCTTCTTCCGCAAGTGGCTGGTCGACATGGTGGACGCCCAGGAGCCGAACGGGCAGTTTCCGAAGGTCGCCCCCGTGGTCGCCGACCAAGCGGACGGCGGCCCCGCTTGGAGCGAGGCGGGCGTCATTTGTCCGTGGGAGATCTACTCGGTCTACCACGACCGCACGCTGCTCGAGCAGCAGTACCCCGCCATGGCGCGGTACGTCGAGTTCTGCCGCAACCGCTCGATGAACGGCGTGCTGCCGCCCGACCGGTTCCACTGCTTCGGCGACTGGCTGAGCGTCAACGCCAACACGCCCAATGAGGTGATCTACACCGCGTACTACGCCCGCAGCGCCGACATCGTCAGCAAGGCGGCGGCCGTGCTCGGCCGCGACGACGACGCGCAGCGGTACCGTGAGCTGTTCGCGCAGATCAAGCAGGCGTTCAACGACGAGTACGTCTCGGCCGACGGCCGGGTCCGGGGCGACACCCAGTGCGGCTACGTCCTGGCGATCGGCTACGACCTGCTCGACGGCCCGACGCGCGAGCAGGCCGCTCGCCATCTGGTGGACGACATCCGGGCGCGGGGCTGGAAGCTGTCGACCGGGTTCATCGGCACCAAGGACCTGATGATGGTGCTGTCGGAGATCGGCCGCCACGACGTCGCGCTGCGTCTGCTGCACCAGGAGCAGTACCCCGGTTGGTTGTTCTCGATCAACCACGGCGCCACCAGCATCTGGGAACGCTGGGACGGCTGGACCCCGGAGCGTGGGTTCCAGGACCCCGGCATGAACTCCTTCGCCCACTACTCGTTCGGCGCGGTCTACGGCTGGATGGCCGAGAACCTGGGGGGCATCCGCGGAGCGGAGCCCGGCTTCGGGGAGTTGGTCATCGAGCCGACCTTCGACCCGCGGCTCGACTTCTGCCGGGTCTCTTACGACAGCCTGCACGGCCCGATCAGGACCGAGTGGCGGCGCGACAACGGCAAACGCCGGCTCGACTTGCGGGTCCCGGCGAACGCCGGTGCGACCGTAAGGCTGCGGGGCGTCTCGGTCGCCGACGTCCGCGTGGACGGCAAGCCGCTCGCCGAGGCGGGACTCGACGCCCGGGACGCGGTCACCGAGTACCCGGACAGCGGCGCCGGCGCCACGCCCCGGGTCGCGACGGCGGTATTCCAGGTCCCGTCAGGTGAGTACCAGATCGAAACGCCCATCCCTGCGCAAGAAGCCGCGGGCGACCCGGGTCTGGGCGGCTAAGGAAGCCGGAACGCTGCTCCGCAGTCGCGGCCAGTTTTCGGTAGCAATTAGGCCAGCCCCTGTGTTCCAATAGAAGCACGATCGTCGCTCTGGGGGAGTGGTGCGCTGCAACGTGACGCCGGTGTGGTGCTCAGTTGATGCCCGCGACTTTTGTCCGCTCTCACGTGCAGAAGGGGACAAAAGTCGGCGGAAGCGGTTCGCTTCGGTTGCCGCAACTGCTTGCTGCTAAGGGGCTTGCGAAGGATCGGGCCCGGGGTATGGCCCTACTTTTGTCCCTAGGAATGGATGCGCCAGGTAGGGACAAAAGTCGCCGGGGAGCCGATTCGGTTTTGCCGCTAGTTGGCCCCTCTGCGGGTCCACTCACGCGGCGACCGCCGGCGATTGGTCGCTGGTTGAGGAGGCGGGCTCGGGTAGAGGACGGCGGGCCAGCGGGCCGAACGGCATCAGCGGGAAGCCCGGCGTCGTGGCCTGGTAGGCTCGGTAGCTGTCGCCGAGGTAGAACGCGAGCCGCTGGTCCTTCAAGCAGCTGCCGACAAACAGGTACACGGTCCAGACCGCCGTCAGCACGACGTGGTCGAGCGACATCCGCGGCGTGAACCACACCAGCCCCATGAAGCTGAGGTACACCGGGTGCCGCCACAGCAGGTACGCGCCCCGCGGGGTGAACGTCCGCCGCGGCGGCTGCTGGCGCCGCGCCCAGTAGAGCCACGGTGTGAGCCCGGTCTGGTAGCCAAGGCCCGTCAGGTGCAGGCTGTAGAACAGCGCCGCCCACGAGGCGTAGAAGCCGGCCTGAACCGCCAGGCGGAGCGGACCGGTGAGATTCCACACCACCTGCTCGCTCCCCTGCCACAACCCGAACACCACGAGCAGCGAGGTGCAGGTCACCACCGTGTAGAACAACCCGTAGAACGCCTGGGGGATCCGCTTGGCCAGCGACTTGCGTACCGACGGCAGCAGCAGCACGCTGTGCGGTGCGGCGAAGAACACCGCCAGGCCAATGTCGAACCCCAGGCCGCCCCATTCTTGGCCGCCCGACCCGGCGCCGCGGCCCTCCTTGAGGAACCAGAACAGATGCCAGACCGTGAAGACAAAGAGCAGGTGCGTCGCGACGCCCGCGGCGAGACCGAGGCGTCGGTTGGTGGTGGCGTGGTGCATTCGTTCCCTCGAGCGAGTTTTCCTAATTGAGTGTCGTCCCTGTTGTGCGTTTACTGCGGCTTGCGGGCCACAAAGCAGCCGTACTCCATTGCCCCGCTGCGGTAGGCGTCGAGGATGGTCTGGAACCGGTCGAGGAAGATGATCTGCTGGCGGTCGATCAACTTGGCGGCGCCGTACATGCGGAACCGCAGCACGCGGTCGCGGCAGATCTCCCAGGTGCGGTCGACGTTGCGGGTCCAGTCTTCGGCGACCTCGACCTCGAGGCCCGCGTCCCGCATCCACTGCTGGTACTCGGCGCTGGTCGCCAGCGAGGGGCAGAACATCCCCTCGCAGACGTCGTACACCTGCTGCCGCTTAGCCTCGTCGAGGTCGGGCCCGGCGAGCCAGGCGCAGATTGCCATCGCGCCGCCCGGCTTGACCCACTCGGCCGCCCGGCGGACAAACTCCGGTTTGTCGGTCAGGTGCTCGGTGCACTCGATGCTCCAGACGGCGTCGAACTCGCCGGGTCGGAACTCCACCTGCTCGGCGTCGGCGCAGAGGAAGCGGGTGCGGCTCCGCAGGCCGTGCCGCGTCGCGGCGAGCGAGGCCCAGCGTTTCTGGAAGGGGCTGATGGTCACCCCGGTGACGTGGCAGTCGTGCAGCTTGGCGAGCCGGCGGGACGAGCCCCCCATGCCGCAGCCGATGTCGACCACGCGGCTGCCGCGGGCGATGCTGGCGGCGGCGGCCAGCTTGTCGGTCAGCTGGTCCTGGGCGACCTCGGGCGACTCGTCGGCGTCCCAGTAGCCGTGGTGGATGTGCCGCCCCCACAGCAAGCGGTAAAAGAGCGTCGACACGTTGTAGTGCCGGCGGATGGTTTTCTTTTGGATACCGGGGCAGCTGATCATGGGGGAGCAATCTCAATGAGGAGGTGGCAGCGATCGACCATTCTAGCCGCCAGAGCCGGCGTCGGGCGCGACCCAGACGTCGCCCCAGATCGAGATCTCGTCCGCCACGCCGATGGCGCCGAACGCCTTGGAGAACGGTGTCATGCCGAAGTCGGTCTGCTTGATGCGGAAGCCGCCGCGGGCGTGCTGCCAGCCCTTGGCCATCTCGACCTCGACCGGGAACTCGAGCGGGCGGGTGGCGCTCTGCAGGGTGAAGTCCCCCTTAAGCAGGTACTGGGGCAGCCCGCGCTTACTCGGCTGGCTCATCGCCTGGGCCGACTTCACGACAAACTTAGCGGTCGGGAACTTGGCCACGTTCAGCACCTGGGCGCTCCGCATGTTGTCGGTGACCTGCTGCTGCGTCGACTCGGACGAGGTCCCCTCGAGTCCGACGTACTTGCGGGCCGGCTCCGCGTCGGCGGTGAAGGTCGCCATGTCGAACACGATGTCGCCGGCGTTCTGGGCCGCGCCGAGGTGCAGCTTGCCGCTCTTCAGCATGCCCACCACGCCGTGCTCGTGGCCAAAGCCCGACTTACCGACCAGGGCGTACACGCGGCTGCTCTGCAGGTAGATGTCGCCCGGCGCCACGGCGGGCGCGGCGGTGGCCGCCGCCTGCTGGGCCCGCGCGGGGGCTGGCGCCAGCAACGCGGCTAGCAGAAACAGGGCGAACAACCTAGTCGCAGAGCGATAGTCCATTGTTTGAATCCTCGTGCGTCGTGCGTGAAGGAGTAGCGTAAGCAGCGTGGTGCTAGGTGGGAAGTCCAGCATCGGCGAATGGGTCTTCGGTTGGCTCGTCGAGTGTGCCGCCGCGGGGGGAGAACCAGGGGTAGACCGCGGGGATCACCAAGCAGGTAAGCAGCGAGCTCGTGACCAACCCACCAATAACGACCGTTGCTAGCGGCCGCTGGATCTCGGCGCCGTCGCTCGACGACAGGGCCATCGGGAGGAACCCGAGGCTCGCCACCATGGCGGTCATGAGCACCGGCCGCAGGCGGCTCTCGGCGGCCCGGCCGGCGGCTTCGCGGGGCGTCGCGCCCTGCTGGCGCCGGCGTTCGGCGTCGCTGGTCCAGACCAGCCCGTTGAGCACCGCCACGCCGAACAGCGCAATAAACCCAACGCCCGCCGCGATGCTGAACGGCATGCCCCGCGACGCCAACGCGAAGACGCCGCCGCTCGCCGCGAAGGGCACACACAAGAAGATCAGCGACGCCAGGCTCACCGAACCGAAGCTGGCGTGCAGGAGCATGAATATCATCAGCAGCACGATCGGGGTGATAAGCATCAGCCGCCGGCTGGCCGACTGCAGGTTCTCGAAGTCGCCGCCCCAGTCGATTTCGTACCCGGACGGCAGCTCGACGTTCTGGGCGATCGCCCGCTGCGCCTCGCCAACAAAGCTCGCGACGTCGCGGCCGCGGACGTTGGCCGATACGAACGTGCGTCGGCGGCCGTTGTCGTGCTCGACCGTGGGTGGGGTCTCCTCCAGCCGGATGTCGGCCAGCTCACCCAGCGGGATCGGCTTGCCGCCGGCGGAGCTGACCGGAAGCTGCGCCAGGAGCGTCTGGTCGGCGCGCCACGCTTCCGGCAGACGCACCAGGATCGGGAATCGGGCGCGGCCGTCCAGCACGTTGCCGACGCTGCGGCCGCCGACCGCGGCCACGACGTCCATCACCTCGGCGGCGTCGACGCCGTACCGCGCGAGGGTGTCGCGACGCGGCTCGATCGTCAGCGTGGCGAGGGTCGACTGGATGTCGGCCTTCACGTCGGCGGCGCCGGGGATGCGGCGCAGCTCGCGCTCGATCTCCTTGGACTTCTCGGCGAGCACGTCGAGGTCGTCGCCGTACAGCAGGATCGCGACGTCCGCCTTGACGCCGGCCACCAGCTCGTCGACGCGCATCTCGATCGGCTGGGTGAAGCCGAACGCCACGCCGGGGACCCGCGCGTTGAGCGCGACCTCCATGTCGGCAATCAGCTCTTCCCGTGACTTGGCGGCGGGCCACTCCTCCTTGGGGTGCAGCATGACCCAGACGTCGGTCTGGTGGACGCCCATCACGTCGTTGGCGATCTCCGGGCGGCCGGTCTTGCAGAACACGGTCTTGATCTCGGGCAGCTCGAGCAGGGTGGTCTCGATCTGCCGGGCCATGTCCTCGGCGCCCTCGAGCGACGCCGTGGGGAGTCGGGCCGCCTCGACCAGGAGGTCGCCCTCGTTGAGTCGCGGCATGAACTCCGCGCCCAGACCCAACCCGATCGGCACGCTCACCAGCACCACGCAAATGGCGACCAGGGCCGTGGCCCAAGGCATGCGGATGGCCATCCGCACCATCGGCAGGTACACGACCTTGAGCAACCGGATCGGCCAGACGTCGTGGTGGCTTACCCTGCGCGGCAGGCCGAGCGAGGCGAGCGCCGGCATCAGGGTCAGCGAGATCACCAGCGAGCCGAGCAGCGCGAACAGCACGGTCATCGCCATCGGTCGGAACAGCTTGCCCTCGGTCCCCTCCAGCATCAGCACGGGGACGTACACCACCGCGATGATCAGCTCGCCGAACATGGTTGGACCGCGGACCTCGATTGCGGCGTCGCGGATGACGCGTAGCCGGCTGACGCCCGGCGGGCTCTCCGCCAAACGGCTCACGCAGTTCTCGACCATAATCACCGACGAGTCGACCACCAGGCCAAAGTCGATGGCGCCCAGGCTCATCAGGCTCGCCGAGACGCCCATCGCCAGCATGACGTTGGTGGCGAACAGCATCGAGAGCGGGATCGCGAGCGCCACGATCAGCCCGGCGCGCAGGCTGCCGAGGGTCATCAGCAGCACCAGGGTGACCAGGGCCCCGCCGACCGCCAGGTTCTCGAGCACCGTGTGCAGGGTGCGGTCGATGAGGTCCTCGCGGTCGTAGATGATATCGATCTCGACATCTCGGGGCAGGGTCTTCTGCACCTCGGCGATACGCTGCTTGACCCGCGACACCACCCGGCGACTGTTCTCGCCGATCCGCATCATCACCATGCCGGTGACCGCTTCACCGCGGCCGTCGCGGCTGACGGCGCCCTGCCGGGCCATCGGCGCGAGCCGCACGTCGGCGACGTCGCCGACGAGCAGCGGGGGGGCGTTTGCCGAGCGTTTGAGGACTACCTGCCGGAGGTCGTCGAGGGTGCGGAGCAGCGCCTCGCCGCGGATGAAGCGTTGCTCCTGGTGGTGCACCACGTAGCCGCCGCCGGCGTTGGCGTTGCTGGCTTCGATACGCTGGTAGATCTCGCCGAGGGTCACCCCGTGCTGGTTCATCAGGTCGGGGTCGGGCCGGACCTCGTAGGTCTTGTAGAAGCCGCCCATCGTGTTGACCTCGGTGACCCCTTTGACCTCACGCAGCCGCGGCGAGACCTCCCAATCGAGCATCGTCCGCAGCTCCATCGGGGAGCGCGCCGTGCTCCGCAGCTCGAACTGCAGGATCTCACCGAGCGCGGTGGTCATCGGTCCGAGCTCCGGAGGACCGTACTGCTCTGGGATCTGCGACGCCGCCTGGGCGAGCCGCTGGCTCACCAGGTTGGTGGCGAAGTAGATGTCCGTTCCTTCCTCGAACACGATCGTGATGACCGACAGGCCGAACTTCGACACGCTCCGCACCTCAGCGACGTCGGCTAGGCCGCCCATCGTCCACTCGATGGGGTAAGTCACCTGCCGCTCGACCTCGACCGGCGGGAGCGAGCCGGCGCTGGTGATGACGGTCACCTGGGTGTTGGTGAGGTCGGGCACCGCGTCGATCGGCAGCAGCAGGGCGCTGCGCATCCCGGCGCCGGCGACCAGCAACGCCCCGACGATCACGACAAACCGGTTGCGGAGTGAGAACTCGATCAGGTTGGTAAGCACGGCTATTCCTCCCCGGCGAGCAGCAGCTCGCTCTTAAGGAAGAACGCGCCCTGGCTCACGACCTGGTCGCCGGCCCGCAGCGGCGAGCAGAGCTCAACCCGCCCGTCGAACCGCCTGCCGAGCTTCACCGGGGTGAGCCTGAAGGCGTCGCCGTCGGGAACAAACACCGCCGGCACCCCATCGACGTCGACCACCGCCGAGTCGGGCGCGACGAGCGTCTCGGCCGCTTCGGAGGTGGGGACCTGCACCCGGGCGAACATACCAGGGCGGAGGGCGGGTTGGGTGTTCTCGAACTCGGCGACCAGCGGTGCGGACCCTGCATCGGGGTCGATCTGCCGGCCGAGGTAGCGGACCCTGGCCTCCCAGCGGTCGCCGCCGGTGGCCGGCGTCGAAACCAGGACGGTCGCGCCCGGTTCGAGGTGCAGCCGCCGCCAGTCACCGCCACGGATGTCTGCCTCGACCCACAGGCGGTCCGTGTTGGCGACAATGAACAGCTCGTCGCCGGTTGCGACCCGCTCGGAGCGGGAGAAATTTCGGCGTTCCACGACGCCGGCGATCGGGGACACCACCTTGACGACCGACAGCTCCGCCTCGTCCGCAGGAACGAGCTCCTGGTCGGCGTTGCCGGCGAGGCCCAGCAGGGTCGCAAGCTCTTGCTTGGCGATCTGCGCCCGGCGTGCGGCGGCTTCGGCCGCCGCGCGGGCGCGGTCGAGGTCCTGGGTCGCCTCGAAACCGGCCTGCTCGATCTCAGCGAGGAACGAGGCCCCGGCGACCCGGGCGGCGCTCTGGCGTCGGGCCAGCTCGCGTCCGCTGAGGACGCCCCCGCCGCGGCTTGAATCGGCCAGTTGTTCGGCGAGCTGCTTCTCGTTGAGCGCGGCGAGCAGCTTGGCGCGGTGGTCGCCGAGCCGGTCGGACCGGAGGGAAGTCTCGATCTGCTCGGCCCCTTCGCCGCTCTGCACCAGGTAGATCAGCTTCTGCACGCCAGCGGCGGTGGCCTCGCGCCAATCGAGTTCCCGGGCGGCGAGCTGGGCGTCGGTTTGAAGTTGCATCAGCTCGGTCCGGGCCAAGCCCGCCTTGGGGCAACGCATGACGGCGAGCGTCTGTCCCGGCAGGACGGAGTCGCCCGGCTGTACGAGCACCGATTGCAGGGCGCCGGCGGCCGCGGCGGCGATCGCCACGTGCTGCGTCTCGTCGTAGGCGATCCGGCCAGGCAGGGTGAGCGTCGTGTGGAGCCGCTCCGTGTGGAGCGACGCCAGCTCGATCCCGGCGGCGGCCCGCTCGTCGGGGTGCAGGCTCACGGCGTCGGGCGGCGCGTTGTCGGGCGGCGCGTTGTCGGCGTATGGCGCGGAGCCCCCGCTGTGGGCGTCGTGGCCTGATTGAGTCCAGAGGTAGACGGCGCCCGCCACCGCGACTGCGGCGGCGAGGAGGGATAGCAGGCGGAGCATGACGACTTCGTCCAGGGGGCTAACCGGGTCCCGTGCTTATCCGAGGCTGCGGCTTGGAAGCGGCAGCACACGGTTGCAGTGGGACTCGAAGCGGAGGAACGCTCCGACGGCGACACGTCCCGCGCGGGGGACTTGGTGTCGGAGCTACGCGGCAGAAAGACTGCGGCGCTCCTATAGCCTAAGAACCTGGCAATCGGCGAGGCTCGCGGGGCGGCAGGGCAGACGGTCTAAATCCTGCCGCGAGCCGTGGGAGAAGTGCACGAACTGCGTTGGGACGAGAAGTTCGCTGCTGTGAGCGGCGTCCCACGCCAAGTCGGTCCGGGTCTTCTGATGCCCGGCAGACTCTGCCAGGATCACCGAGTCGGGCGCCGGGTGGTCCTCGTCGCACGGGGGGGCGCCGCCGTTCGGCGCGTCGTCATGACCCGAGGCGTCCGAGCACAGCGCCAGGGCGACGTCACTCCAGGCGTTGTGGTCTAGGCAGCCGCACGGGCAGCCGCCAAGCTGGTACAGGCCCGCCAGCACCAAGCAGATTCGCAACGGAGTTTGCAGAAGGATGGCACCCATGTCGCCAAGGCTAGCTGGGCGCGAGCGGAGCGTCAAGCGGAATCGAGCGAGTCGAGCCCCACCCGCTCGCGCTCGGGAGTTCGGCAACGAGCAGGGCTAGTCGAACAGGTCGGCAGACGGCTGTGCGTCGTTGGCGCTGACGGCGTACGCCATCGCGATCTCATCGAGCTTGTCTCGCAAGAACACGACATGCCCGTCGATATAGCCGGAGTTGACTCCGCCCGGGTGGAGGCTGCGGGGCGCCGACGAGAGGTAGCCCCGCGGGCCGAGGGTCCGGTTCCAGCGCACGCAGGGCATCCCCTCCGCGGCGGCGTCCTTGCTTTGCTGTTCGCCGCAGATGCTGAGCACGTCGGCGTTGGGGGACTGTGAATTGGGACGCTGGGTCTCGCCGATGCTGTCGGGGCTGGCGACGAACGGCGCGGTTTGGTCGAGCTCGTAGGCGTCCGTGCCGTCGTCGTCGTGCCCCAACTTCCACCCGGCCGGGTGCATGTCGAACGCCAGCAGGCTCGCGCCGTTCCACGGGACCGACCAGACGCCCCGCTCGTCGAGTTCGTCGTCGCGGGTGCGGACCTCGCTGAAGCAGAGAGTGTGGCTGGCGCCGTCGATCACTGCGGCCAGGGACTGCCCACCGCCGACGAGCGCGCCACGATAGACCTGCTGCATGTCGACGTGGAAGGGGCTGGTGTAGGCGGCGTAGTTGCCCTTGGCGAAGCCTCTGTCGAGCGTCAGCACGGTGTGACGGAAGACGCGATTGGCCGGGCTGTCACTCGGGCACGCGTACACAGACAAGAACTGCTCCGGGCCGCGTTGGGGCTGGCGGACGATCGGGATGGCCACGTCGAACAGGTCGGATTCTGCAGAACGTTCGAGGTAGGGCAGGATCAGCACTCCCCAACCGATCTGGGATCCGGAGTAAGGGTTGAAGACCTCGACATCAAACTCGGCGTCGCGGCGCATCCTCACCAAGCCAGACGGCGGCAGCCTCTGGTGGGTCGACTCGTAGTTGAGCGTCGCCAGTGCGATCTGGTGCAGGTTGTTGGCGCACTGCAGCCGCCGCGCCGATTCGCGTGACGACTGAACCGCCGGCAGCAGCAATGCAATCAAGACCCCGATGATCGCAATCACGACCAGCAGTTCTACCAGGGTGAACGCACGCGGCCTGCGGCTCAGGTGAAGCTTTGCCATCGCGCCCTGACGGGAGAGAGTAGGGGACGCTGGCCGGGCTCGGTTGCGGGCTCGCCCGCGTCCGGCGTGGTCGTCGGATCGGTTGGCCGCGTCGGCGTCGAGATTGCTCGGCTGGCGTCGGTGTAGAGCAGGGCAAGCGCCGCATCGTGCTCCGCGGGGAACGGGTCTGCTAAAAGCTTGGCGGGACGACGCGTCGAACGCCGCGGTTGCAGCGACGTCCCCTGCAGCGAGGCGCCGTCAAACGGAGCGGCGGCCGCGGCAGTGTCTGGCTGGGGCGGCGTTGCTGTAGTGAAAGTCAAGACCGGGGCGGCGATGGCCTCGACCGTCGGGGCCGTCTGCTGTGCCGCCGCGAAGGCCTCCCGCCACCCCGTGTAGTCGGCTGAATTGACGACCATGTCGCGGTTGCCGTCGGCTACCAGGTCGGTTGTCGAGCCGTAGCTGGCGCGCCACAGGGCAGAGTCTGCCTGGTCGACGACGCCATCGCCGGTGTAGTCGCCGGTGATCCCCGACCCCACGACCAGGTAGGCCGTGCCCGGGGTCGCGTTCTGTTGGAAGTCGAGCGCCGAATAAGTGAAGGAATCGGAGCCCACGTAGCCGGCATCCGGCGTGTAGTGCACCTCGCCGTTCGGGTCGAGCTGCAGCGTGCCGTGCTGCGGCCCCTCACCCAGCACGGCGACAAACTCCATCCCCTCGGGGTCGATGTCGTTAGCGAGGACGTTGAACACCCCTTCGGCCGCGGCCGCCTCGCTAGGCGACGGGGTTGCGAGGATATCGAAGCGGTCGTCCTGCGTGAGGATCGGCCCGTTCGCGCCGGCCTGCGCCCAAACCCACGACCACCAGTCGCCCAGCAGAAGATTGACCAGCTCCGTGAGCGGCAGCGTCGGCTCGTCCGGCAGCGAGCCGACGAAGTCATCCCACAGGTAAGGGTCGGCGGACAGGAAATCGCCCGGGTAGCAGTAGAAGCCGGCTAGCTCTGGGTCGGGGCACGCAAACGGGTGGCTGGTCGGGTCCGAGGGGTCGCCGACAAACGGGTCGGAGAGGGTGCGGGAGATGAGGCTGTAGGTGATCTCGGGGAGCGTGCCGGACGAGAGCGAGGCGGCGAACACCTCGATCGAGTAGGTCCCCGGCGCCAGCAGCACGGCGGGCGCGGTCCGCGTGTCGCCGAGCGGCGCCGCGACAGTCGCCTGGGCCTCTCCGTTTGCGTCCTTGATCACGGCAATGACCGAAGTGGGCGCGGTCGTCGGGACGGCGGCAGCGGCCAATCCGAAGTGGAATAGCTGGGGCTCGCCGATGTAGAGGGTGTGCTCCTGGACGCCGTTCTCGGCCCCGACGGTCCCCGCCCCGACCTCCGTCACTGTGGCCGGGTCCGCGGCGAACGTAATGGTGAGGTCGTAGTTCCCTTCCGTGAAGGGGCCAGCATCTCCCGCCGGCGAAACGCTCACGAAGTACTCTTTGTTGGCCGCGACGCCTGTCACCTGCACAACCAGCAGCCCGCCGCCGTTGGCGATCACCTGCGTTGGGACGCGCGCCTGATTGTCGTCAAGCACCTCGACCTGGGGGATCAGGCCGCCCGCCGACAACGATCGGACCGACAGAAACATCGCGCCGAGCGGCCCGACGGCGGCCTTGGGCGACTTAATGCTGTAGTAGTCGACGTCGGTCGGCCCGGCGATGCTGCCGAGCACGTCGTACCGCGTCGAGTCGACGAAGCCGGTCGAGGTGCTCAGCTCGGTGCTGGCGCCCGGCGTCTCGTTGGAGCCGCCATCTTCGCCGAAGAAGTCGTCGGAGTCGTTGTTGTCGAAGAGGTCGCGGAGGTCCTCGGTCGACAGCGTCCGGTAGCGGCCGCTGGTTAACTCGTCAATCACCGCGGCGTCGACTGTGTTGAGGGAGTCGAACGTCACAGCGAGTGAGTACCCCCCGACCTCGAACACCCCGGGGGCGGCGCCGTCTACCCGGAATACAAACGCGTCCTGTTCGGGGGAGATCGGCAGCGAAATCGTCAACAGCGACCCGCCCAGTTCGGTTGACGACGCCTGCGACAGCGGCTGCCCCGTGGAGTCGAGCACGGCCAACGACGGCTGGAGCAGGCTCACGCCGCTGGTCCGCAGCCGGACCGTCATCGCGCCCGTATAGTCGCCGGGGGCGTCGATCTTGAAGTAGTCGACGTCGGCCGCGTTGTGGAGGTCGCCGAAGGCGATCGTGGGCGCCGACCCTTCACTGGCTTCGTCGACACGCGCGAGATCGAGCGACGCAGCGTTGGCGAGCGAGTCGTTGTCAGTAGCTCCGCCGGGCCCCGACTCCTCCAGCGCGTCCGGGGCCCGCACGCCGTGCAGCGCCTGCAGCGCGGCGATGTCGGCCGCGGTTGGCGGATGGACCACCGGGGCCTCGCCGAAGTAGAGCGGGGAGTTGGGGTCGGTGCTGTCCTTGAGCCCAAAGACATTGCCCGCCTCGTGGGTCAGGACCGCTAGCACGTCGTCGACCGAGGCGTAGTTGAATGACGAGTTCACCACGACATCGGCCCACCAGGTCCCCGGCGCGGCGTTATCGATCGGCACCGAGACCGCGCCCACCTCGGGCGACAACGCCGTGGCGCCGATGCGGATGTCCCCGAAGCGCTCGTCGTGCTGGGTCGCGCCGGGCGTGCCGAACGCCTGCCCCCCGTCGGCGACCACGGCGATGTCGGCGTTGGTGTGCACGGCCCAGGTTTGGAAAGCAGTGAGCACCGCCTCACGCCAAGCGGCGTTCGGGGCGAGGGCGTCGAGCCTCGCGTTGAGCGTGCTCGGGGCGGCGCCGATCTCGGTCCCGTCGGGGGCAAAGCTGAGCGTGAAGTGCGGGTCGACCCCCGTCAGCACGCCGCCGGCGTCCAGCGCGAGGCGGTCCTCGAGTCGCTCGAATCGGCCGCGGTAGCGGCGGGCGGTACTGGTGGAGTTCGATCGGGTCATCGGTGGTGTTCGGACGAGTCTCGGCTAGTTGGCGCCTGGGCCGCCAAGGATTTCACGTTTAGCAGTTGCGAGGTCGCGGTAGGCGTCGGCCAACCGGCGGAACTTGTCGGTCGATCGCAGGGTCTTGAGGTCTGGGTCGACCGCCGCCCGGGCGAACAGCCGAGGGTCCTGGTCGAGGGCCTGTGACAGGAGCCGGAGGCCGCAGTCGGAATCGGCATTGGTGGTCGCCGCGGTGAGCGACAATGCGCACGCGCACTGCAACCGGATAAGCGGCGAGTCGCTCTTCGCCAGCGCCAGCTTGACGTCTTTCAGGCTCTCATCACGCAGGCCTTGTCGCGCCTTCAGCACCGCTCGGCCAGCGAACGCCGACGCGTCGCCGGGGTTGGCGGCGGTCAGGGCGTCGAGGGCCCGCATTGCGTCGTCCTGCAAGTCTAGGCGGTCGGCCGACACATAGACGATGTTCTTCAGGGCGTCCCGCGAACCACGGTAGAGTCGCAAGGCGGTCTGGAAATCGGCGAGCGCCGCTCTGGGGTCGTCTGCGAGCCGGGCGATCCCGCGGGCGACCCAGCCTGCTTCGTCAACCGGCACAAGAGCGAGGGCCGCCTGGAGGTCCCGCTTGGCGCCGTCGAGGTCGCCTGCGCCGCGACGCAGGCGCGACCGCAGCAAGTAGGCCCGGGGCGGGGCGTTGCCGGTGGCGATGGCAGCGTCGAAGTCGTGCAGCGCCTTGTCGGGCTGCCCCAGCGCCTGGCGGGCCAGCCCTCGGTTGAGCATTGCGCACACGAGGCTAGGACGCAGCTCGAGCACCGCGTCGAGATCGGCGATTGCCTCGGCGTGGCGGCCGCGTTGGCTCCGGCACAAAGCCCGGTTGTACGACGCGATGTACGACCGCGGCTGCAGCGAATGCGACAGCGTGAACGCCGCCTCGGCGTCCGCAAACTCGCCCAGGGCCGCCAACGCGTTGCCGGTCAGCAGCCAGGCGACCGGGTCGGTGGGAGTCTGAGTGAGCACCGCCGACAACGACGCAGACGCCGCGCGGTAGGCGCCGCTCTCGAGTTGCTGCTGCGCGTCGAGGTAGGACTCGATGTGGCTCGCGTGGCTCACCCCAAACGCCGGTGCGGCCGGCAAGTCGTCTGCCATCAGCGAAGCAATCGCCTCGCGTTGAACGCGTGCGGCGGCTGCGTCGGCGCCCAGAATCCCGGTCGCCAGGTCGTTGGCCGCCAGGGCCCTCTCGAGGCCCGCCCGGTTTGGCTCGACGCCTCGGCTCAGCAGCAGCTCGCCGCGGGCGACGTAGTAGGCGAGTTCGGCCAGATCGCCGTAAAGGCGGCGCCGGTGCTCGGGCGTCAGACGTCGCACCTCGTTCGATTGCAGCCAATTGGGCTCGCTGACGTACTCGTCGAGCGCGGCCTCGCCCTGCGTGACGCCGTCGCGGAGCAGCTCGAGGTCGGTGTTGGGAACGCTCAGTGATAGCCGAGCCGGCGTCAGCCGTTCCTGGAACGAGGCGAAGTGGGCGTTTGCTTCGAGGGTCTTCAAGTAGTCGGTGCGGCTGACCCACAGCAACGCCACCGCCGCGAGCAGGGCGGCCGACATGGCGGCCACGGCGCCGCCCGACGCGATGCGGGGGTGCCTGCGCCGCCACTTCTGGCAGCGTTCCCGCCAGGACGGGTTGGACGCGTGCCGCAGCGGCAGCGAGTCCAGGTGTCGGTCGAGATCCTCAGCCAGGTCGTCCGCCGACGCGTAGCGATCGCTCGGCTTGGGGGCCAAGCACTTCGCCACGAGGGCGTCGAGCGAGGCGGGTACGGTTGGTTCAAGCGACGACGCGGGCGGCGGAGGGACGCTGCGCTGGGTCTGCGCCTCGACAAAGGCGTCGTCGCCTGTGCGGTCGAGGTCGGCAAACGGTCGGCGTCCGGTGAGGGTCTCGAACAGGATGACGCCGAGCGAGTAGAGGTCGCACGCCTCGCCGATCGGCCCGCCAGTCTGCACCGCGAGCAGGTGCTCGGGCGCCATGTAAGGAACCGTGCCGCCGACCGTCAGCGACTCCTTGTCGAGGGCGGTCGCGTCGTCGGAGAGGTTGAAGTCGAGGAGCAGTGGGCGGCCGTCGTCGCCGATGAGGACGTTCGCCGGTTTCAGGTCGCGGTGAACGATCCCACGCTGGTGCGCGTGGGCCAGCGCCAGAGCCAGGTCCCGGACCAATTGAACCGCGTCGTCAATGACAAGCCGGCGGTGTTCGCTCGACTGCTGCTGAGTGACCAAGGCGGGTTGGGGCGATCCGTGCGGCGCCGCTTTGCGTGCGGCCCGAATAGTCTTTTCGTGGCGGCGGGCGACCGTGCTGCGGAGGGCGACATCGGGCGCCTCGCCGCGGAGCACATCGGCGAGGGTGCGGTCGCCGCGGTACGGCATGCAGACCGCGGTCAAACCGCCCGACTCGTGGACCGAGTAGATCGGGACGATGCCGGTGTGCTGCAACCGTGCCAGGTGCTCGGGCTCCACCGATCGGCGACGCGAGACCTTGAGCGCTACCGGTCGGTGGGCGAGGTCGTTCTGCTCGGCGAGGAACACGGTGGCGAAGGCCCCGCGCCCCAACTCTCGCAGCAGCCGGAAACCGGCGAGTGAGTCGCCAACGGCGGGCAGGGTCACGCCGTCCGCGCGACGCCCTACCTCGCCAGTCAGCGAGGGGGCCTCGACCCGCGGCCAGGCGTCGGTCGGTGTCCCAAACCGGTCGGCGTACTCGTCGCGCGACACCTGCTCGCCCGCTTGGCGACGCAGGCGAAACTCCTCGTACGCCGCCTCGCTGAGCAGCGCGGGGTCGTCGAACAGCTCGGGCGTTTCGTCGCGGTAATCGGCGAGCGGCCGTGGCCGACCCTGCTCCCACCGCCGCTCTAGGTCCACCCGCACTAGCTCGACCGCGACGCGGCAGCGCAGTGGGTGGCCCGCCGCGGGGAGGAAGCGGGCCAGTGCGACAACGCCGCCATCGCCGGCGGCCTGCTCGTAGCGTTCGACGTACTCCGCCACCTCGGTCCAGGCTTCTGGCGCAAGCGACGGCGTGCTGCGGGATTGGATCACGCTAGTTGTCTCCCGCGTCGATGAGCGACCGCAGCCGCTCACGGAACTGCTGCAGGGTCCGTTCTACTGTCCGCTTCGAACGGCCCGACAGCGCGGCGACCTCCGCGACCTCGTGCCCCTCGATCCGCAGCTCGATGATCTGCCGGTTTGACTCGGGGAGGTCGCTGATCAGGTCGGCGACCACCATCCGCAGGCTGCTGTAGGCGAGCTGGTCGTCTTGCGAGACTGCGTTGGAGGTGGATTCGTTCTCCTGCACCGACCACGTCCGCGATACGTCGCGTTTCTGGGCGCGATGCCGCCCCGCCAGGTCCCGCAGCTTGTGGAGCGAGAGCACCAGCAGCAGCCTCCAGAGCTCTTCGCCGGCGGGCACGTCGTAGTAGCCGGTCGAGGCGCGGCGGAAGAACGTGCGGAAGACCGATTGCACGACGTCCTCGGGGTCGAACCGCGCCGCGAGGTCCGCCCCGGTCTGCTTCGACGCCAACGCCTGCAGCCGCCGCGCGTAGCGGACGTAGATTTCGGTCGCGGCGTCCTGCTCGCCCGACCGGAAGCGGCGCAGCAGCGAGCGGTCGGAGAGTGAGGATTGGGCGCTGATGGGAGGAGGCGTCGTCATAAGGCTTGGAGGCTTCTAGCAATGAGGAGCCGCGACCCTCCAGTATATCCGCCAGGCTTTTTTGGCAATTACGGAGGTGAGGAGGAAAATCACCCTTTTTCGGTCAAATGTGGCGGTCTCGTCCGGCGGCCGGGGCTCTTCCTGACAGACGACCGATCGCCCGCCACAACGGCGACTGATCGTCGGGACCCCCTCACGTACAGACCCACTTACGGAGCCACACAAATGCGACTCTTCACCGCCGCCGCCGTCGCGGCGCTCCTCGCCACGCCGCTAGCGAGGGCCTCGATCTACGGAACAATGTCTAACTTCGACGTCTTCAATGAGACCGAGACCGAGGTCCACGGCGCCGAGATCGAGCTCGAGGGCATCCACCCGGAAGGCGTCAGCCGATTCTTTCCGGCGCATTTTGCGAACAAGACCATCAGCTCCTACGACGACGGCGCCGGCTCCTTTGGCGTCCGGGTCGTCTACGAAGGCTACAACTTCGGCGGCCAAGAGTTCCTTGCCCCCACGGTAGGGCAGTCGACCAACGGGCACACCTGTGTCGGCACTCCCGGGTGCGAGCACTTCGGCTTCTCGACGGTCGGCGCCCAACCTTCCGCCTCTAATTTTTTCTGGCTCGACGTCAACGGGAACCGTATTGGGAGCGGGCCGGAGCAGGTGCCGGTCCCGACCTGGTCGTACGTCGCGAACGGCGGCGGCAACCCGATCCTGCGGGCCGAGGTTGAGCCGGTCGAGGTCATCGAGCAGAAGCCCGACTCGGTCTGGATGAAGGTCTTCAAGACCGAGATCGAACGGGCGGTCGACCTGGCGGAGCTGATGTCCGGCAACGGCATTGTGCCCGAGGGCATCGGCGAGACCGAAACCGAGTGGGAGCTGCTCGAGGGCGGCAAGATGGACCAGGCCGAGGACGAGATCGACGAGGAGAAGGTCCACGCGATCATCCGCAGGTACGAGTACTACGAGTATACCGGCCCGTACGATGAGGAGAACGAGCCGATCTCGCTGTTCCTGGACCAGGACCTGCCGGAGCCGCCGGCCGGTGAGCTTGGGCAGTTTATCTCCGCGAACATGGTGGCGGCCAACCTGGCCCCGCCCGACCGGGTCTACGGCGACTTTAACGGCGACGGCCTTGTGAACGCCGCCGACTATACCGCCTGGCGGGACAACTACGGTTCGGAAGACCACTACCTCGCCGACGGCGACGATGACGGCATGATCGACGACGACGACCGGGGCGTCTGGTCGGACCACTACGGCCATGTGCTCGACGCGCCGCCTGCCGCGGCCGGCGTGCCCGAGCCCGCTGCGGCGTCGCTGCTGCTGCTGGCGATTGGCGGTTGCAGCCGCCGGCGACGCTAGCTGCAAACAATTTCAGACGGGGCACTACGACCCTGGGCGCAGGCCCAGGGTCGTTTTCTGTTTGGCCGCCGACCCGCAGAACGCCAACGGTCAACCGCGACCGCCGAGGTTCGTCTATCCATCGAATCGCTTAACGGGTATTCATGGGGCCCGCTGGCGCCGGGCACGCAACGGAAGTTTGCCCGGCGGCGATCGCACCAGGGTCGAAGAGACGCAAATTGGAATGGAAGCTCACCGGCCGCGGCTACGCCTGCTGTTGCTCTACGCGTTGATAGCGGCGCCGGCGGTCGTGATTGGCGCCATCCACGCGATGGAGTCCAACAACAACTCGCCGGTCGACTGGGTCGATGCCGATTTCCATCCCCGCGCCAGCTACGACCAGCACTGCGAGCTGTTCGGCCCGGGCGACGTTGTGGTGATGAGCTGGCCGGGCGCCACGGTCCAGGACGAGCGGCTCGACCGACTCTCGGCCGTCATCCGCACCGCGCCGGTGTTCCGCGATGACAACGGCGAGTGGCTGTTCAGTGGGGTCGTGTCGGGACGCGAGGCGCTGGCCCAATTGGGGCAAGCCGCGGCGTTCGCCGAGGGGCTGAGCCTCACCCCCGATGAGGCATCCGCACGGCTGCGTGGCTACCTGATCGGACCCGATGGCCAAACCACCGCCGTGGTGGTGACCTTCGGCGAGCAGGGGCTCAAGCGGCGGGAACGCCTGGTGGGGCTGCTGCGTCAGGCGGCGCACGACTTCTGTGGCGTCGCCCCGGGGGAGGTCCGCATGGCGGGGCCGGTGATCGACGGACTGTCGGTCGATCAGGCTAGCCGCGACACGCTCTCGCGGTACGCGGCTCCTTCGGCGGCGTTGGTGTTCGCCCTCTGCTGGTTCAACCTCCGCTCGCTCCGTGCGGCGGTCGTCGTGTTCGGGCTGGCGATGTTCTGTCAGGGCGCGACGCTCGCCTTAGTCTACTACTCGGGCGAGTCAATGAGCGCGCTGCTAGTTGTCCTGCCGCCGCTGATCCAGGTGCTGGCGGTTTCCGGCGGCGTGCACCTGACCAACTACTACTTCGACCTTTCCGACATCACCCCGACCAGCAAGCGGATCGCCGAGGCCATCCGCGCCGGCTGGCTGCCGTGCGCCCTCTCGTCGGCGACCACCGCGATTGGGATGGCGTCGCTGATGGCGAGCCGGCTCGAGCCGATCCGCCTGTTCGGCGCCTACTCGGCCGCCGGGGTGCTGCTGACGCTCGGCGTGCTGCTGGGCCTGCTGCCGGCGTGCTACACGTTCTGGCCAGCACGCCGGTCGCGGCGCGGTTTGGCGCCGACAGGGTCGCGGACGCTCGGCTGGGAGGCCTGGGCCCGGCTCACTAGCCGCTGGGCGCCCGCGCTGACCGTACTGGGAATCGGCGCTGTCGTGGTGGGCGGCTGGCAGGCCGCGTCCATCCAGACCTCGGTCCGGATCGAAACAATGTTTGCCGCCGACAGTCGTGTGATTGAGGACTACCGCTGGATCGAGGAGCACCTCGGCCCGACGGTGCCGCTCGAGGTGACGCTGTCGTTCGACAACCGTTCGCCGCTCGGCTACCGAGACCGACTCACCCTGGTCAGCGACCTGAGCAGTCGCCTGGCTCAAGAGCCGGGCCTCTCGAAGTGCATCTCGGCGGCGAGCTGCGTCCCGCCGTTCCCTGAGGTCCCGCCCGAGGTGCTCCAGCAGGCCGAGCACGAGGCGGTGCTGCAGCTCGGCCCCGTGCTCGATCGGATCGGGCTGTGGCGACGGACGCCGGCCGGCGAGCATTGGCGGCTCACCACGCGGACCTCGGCGCTCGGCTCGGCCGACTACGGCAAGCTGCTCGAACGCGTGCGGCGTGTGGTCGCCGAGCGGCTGAACCAGTACCCCGCCGCGGTCAGGACCGGTCTGGCGACCAACACCACGGGCGTGATGCCGCTGGTTCACGAGATTCAGGGGCAGCTCCTGTCGGACCTGCTCAGCAGCTTCGCCGCCGCACTAGCGCTGATCGTCGTGGTGATGACCCTCGCGCAGGCCGGGATTGCGGCCGGTGTGCTGGCGATGGTTCCGAATGTGTTCCCGCTCGCGCTGTTCTTCGGCTGGCTTGGCTACCGCGGACACCCAATCGACATCGGTGTTGTGATGACGGCGAGCGTTGCATTGGGGATCGCGGTGGACGACACGCTGCACTTTCTGACGTTCTACCGCCGCGCGCTTCCGCGCTCGACCGACCGCACCGAGGCGGTTGGGTTTGCGATGCGGCACTGCGGGCCGGCGATGATTCAGACCTCGATCTGCTGCGGCCTGGGCCTGTTGGTGTTCGCCATGAGCGACTTCCTGCCCACCAGCCGGTTCGCGTCCGGCATGGCGATCCTGCTTGGTCTGGCGCTGGTGGGCGACCTGGTCGTGCTGCCTGCTCTGCTGTTGGGTCCGCTGGGCCGCTTCCTCGCGGCGGCGCCAATCGACAGCGAGCCGGCCGACGAGCCAGCCGACGAGCCGGCGGCGCCGCTTGTTGCCGCCGCGTGAGTCGCGGCGTTGCAACGTCGGCCCGCTTTTAGGTCATTCGGTTGAGCCGGCAAGCCCAGGCGTTTAGAGTGTGCCCAAGCAATCCGCGACCAACGGCCGGTGGTTGGCGGGACTTGAGCAACACGGGCGGGAGCCGATCAGGGAAGCGGCGAGGCAAAACGGATGCAGACCCACTTCTACACGATCGACTGGATTGTGCTGTGTGGCTACTTCGTCGGGGTGATGTCGCTGGGGCTATTGTTCTCGGCCCGGGGTCGCTCGTCGGAGCAGTTCACCGTGGGCGGGCGGTCGCTACCCGCGTGGCTGTGCGGGTTGTCGATCTTCGCGACCTACCTGAGCAGCATTAGCTACCTGGCGCTGCCGGGCAAATCGTTCTCGGGGAACTGGAACCCGTTTGTGTTCTCGCTGGCGATCCCGCTCGCGACCTTTATCGCGGTTAAGTGGTTCCTGCCCTACTACCGGGCGAGCGATGAGGTCTCGGCGTACGCGTTGCTCGAGCGGCGGTTCGGCGCCTGGGCGAGGATCTACGCCAGCGCGTTCTACTTGCTGTTTCAGATTGCGCGGATGGGCGTGGTGATGTACCTGATGGCGCTGCCGATGGCGGTGATCTTCGGCTGGAACATCATCACCGTTATCCTGCTGACCGGCGTCGCGGTGACGGTCTACTCGTTTATCGGCGGCATTGTCGCCGTGATCTGGAGCGACGCCATCCAGGCCATCGTGCTGATGGGGGGCGCCGTGGTGGCGACCGTCGTGATGCTGGCGGGACTGCCGGGCGGGGCAGGAGAGGTGCTGACCATCGCGACCGAGAACAACAAGTTCTCGCTCGGGTCGTGGGACCCGACGATCTTTTCTTCTCCCACGGTGTGGGTGGTCCTCGCCTACGGGTTCTTCGAGAACCTCAAGAACTTTGGCATCGACCAGAGCTACGTCCAACGCTACCTGGCGGCTGGCAGCGACCAGCAGGCGCGGCGCAGCCTCTGGCTGGGCGGGCTGCTCTACGTGCCGGTGAGCGCGTTGTTCTTCTTCATCGGCACCTCGCTGTTCGCGTTCTACACCGCCCACCCCGAGGACATGCAAGAGCTGCGGCTCGCGGCCGCCCGGCAGCAGCTCGTGCAGGAGGGATTCGCCGCCCCGGCACAGGACGCGGAGCCGGACGCTGCCGCCGACTACGACGCGCGGCTCCAAGCGACCGCCGCCGAGGTCAGCGAAGCCAAGCTTGGCGACCGGGCTTTCCCGCTGTTCATCGCGAAGCACCTGCCGCCCGGCGTCACCGGACTGTTGATCGCCGCGGTGTTTGCCGCGGCGATGAGCACGGTCTCGACGTCGCTTAACTCCTCAGCGACGCTCGTCATGACCGACTTCTACCAGCGGTTTGTCCATCCGAACGCGAGCGAGCAGGCGCGGATGCTGGTGCTCCGTGGCGCCACGGTGCTGTGGGGCGCGATGGGCGTCGGGATGGCGCTGGCGCTGGTCTCTTTGACCGAGAGCGCGCTCGACCTGTGGTGGACCCTGTCCAGCGTGCTCAGCGGCGGGATCGTCGGGCTGTTCCTGCTCGGCCAGATCAGCCGTCGCGCCGACAACGCCGCCGGGGCCTTGGCGGTCGCGGTGGGACTGCTGGTAATTGCCTGGATGGTGTTCTCGAACACGTCCTGGTGGCCTGCCGGATACGAGCATCTCCGCAGCCCGTTCCACAGCTTTATGGTGACGGTTGTCGGCACGCTGACGATATTGCTTACGGGGTTGCTGGTGTCGGGCGTTCGGGCTGCGAAGCAACCGCCGAGCTAGCCATTTCGCGGCGATCTTGCGTTCGATGGCGGCGGGTTTGCATTCGAGTGGCGCCGCGCTGTTGGCGATCGGCTGGTCTGCTTGACGCCTGCGGCGTGATGAATGAGGATCGAGCGGGATCGTCGTTCTCGCTTCTTGTCCCCCATCGGTCGCGGCAGCTCACGCCGCGAATCGCCCACTTATGAATCGGATTCATGGAGTTGTCGCCCTCGTCCTGCTCGCCGGCGCCGCAGTCGCGGAATCGCCACGCGAAGCCCGCTTGTTCGACCAGGGGTGGCGCTTTGCAAAAGGCGACCACGCCGGCGCCGAGGCGCCCGACTGGGACGACGCCGCTTGGGACTCGGTCGACCTGCCGCACGACTGGACCATCGCCGGGCCGTTCAGCAAGGACAACCCAGCGGGCGGCGAGGGCGCGTTTTTGCCGACTGGCGTTTGCTGGTACCGCAAGTCGTTCCCGACGCCCGCCGACCTGGGCGACCGCCGCGTCTTCGTTGAGTTCGACGGCGTCATGGCCAACAGCGACGTCTGGATCAATGGCGATCCCCTCGGCCACCGACCCAACGGCTACGTGAGCTTCCGTTACGAGCTGACTGAGCACCTGAATCCGGCTGGCGAGCAAAACGTGCTCGCCGTGCGGGCCGACACGTCCCAGCAGGTGGCGTCGCGGTGGTACACCGGCAGCGGCGTCTACCGGCACGTGCGGCTGGTCACCGTCGAGCCCGTGCACGTGGCCTACAACGGCGTTTACATCACCACACCGCAGGCGGAGGCCGAAGCCGCCACGGTCGCGTACCAGGTCGCGGTGCGGAACCACCGACATGACGCACAAGACTTTGTCGTGCGTGCGACGGTGATCGGCCCCGATGGAGCCGAAGCAGCCGCTGCCGAGGCGAGCGGCGCGGTCCCAGCTGGCACGGTTGCCGAAGCAGGCGGCGAGTTGCCGCTAGCCAACCCGCGACGCTGGAGCGTGGACGCGCCGACGCTCTACACGCTCCGCACTGAGGTCGTCGTCAGTGGAAAAGTAGTCGACCGGGTTGAGACCGCCTTTGGAATCCGCAAGGCAGAGTTTCTCGCTGATTCTGGTTTCTGGCTGAACGGCGAGAACCTCAAACTCAAGGGCGTTTGCCTGCACCACGCGGGCGGCGCCCTGGGGGCCGCGGTCCCGCCCGGCTGGTGGGAGGACCGCCTCGCCAAGCTGAAAGAGCTGGGCGTGAACGCGGTTCGCACCAGTCACAACCCGGTGGCGCCGGAGTTCCTCGACCTCTGCGACCGGCTCGGCATGATGGTAATGGACGAGTTCTTCGACTGCTGGGAAATGGGCAAGCGGACCCACGACTACCACAAATACTTCGCCGAGTGGTCCGACCGCGATCTCCGAGACACCCTCGTCCGCGACCGGAACCACCCCTGCATCGTGCTCTACAGCGTCGGCAACGAGATCCGTGACACCCACAAGGAGGTCCAGGCGAAGCGGATTCTCCGCCGGCTGGTCGACACGTGCCACGAGGTCGACCCGACCAGGCCGGTGACCCAGGGGCTCTTCCGGCCCAATGTGACCCACGACTACGACAACGGCCTAGCGGACATCCTCGACGTGATCGGCACCAATTACCGCGACAGCGAGCTGCTGCAGGCGCACGTCGACGATCCGACGCGTAAAATCGTTGGCACCGAGCAGGGCCACGACCGCCGCACTTGGCTCGAGTGCCGCGACAATCCCCAACACTCGGGCCAGTTCCTCTGGGTCGGGATCGACTACCTCGGCGAGTCCCGCCGCTGGCCGGTAACTACCTTCGACTTGGGTCTAATCGACCGAACGGGCCACACGCACCCACGGGGATACGAGCGGCAGAGCTGGTGGAGCGATCGCCCCATGGTGCAGGCGTTCCGCCGCATCGCCCCGACCGAGAAAACCCCGACCGACCCCGGCTACGAGGTGGTCGAGTGGAAACGCCGTCAGGTGCTGTTCCCCGACTGGACGCCGCGGAACCAGGAGGCCCACGCCGAGCAGGTCGAGGTCTTCAGCAACTGCGAAGAGGTAGAGCTGCTGCTCAACGGCGAGTCACTGGCAGCGAAGAAGCTGCCGCGGGACGCGGGCCCACGTGCCTGGCGGGTGGACTACAAACCAGGCGAGCTGGTCGCCGTGGGCCGCACCGAGGAAGGTGAGACGGTCAAGCACGTACTCCGCACCGCTGGGTCGGCTGCGCGGATCGAGCTCGCTTGTCGCCAGGACGCGATCAAGCCGGGCTGGGAGCAGATGGCCGTCGTCGACGCCCGCATCGTCGATGAGCACGGCACGGTGCTGCCACGGGCTGAACAGGAGATCGTGTTTAAGGTTTCAGGACCGGCCGAGGTGGTCGCAGTCGACAACGGCTCGATCGTCAGCCTCGAGCCGTTCCAGTCAGACCGCCGCACCACGTTCCAGGGCCGGTGCGTCGCGTTCCTGCAGGCCGTAGGCGGCGCCGGCCAGGTCACCGTGACCGCCGACTCGCCTGGCCTTGCGTCTGGAAAAGTCAGATTTACTGTCGAGGAATAGCCCGCCGGGCGGGTGAGGGCGGAACGCCGTTCCTGCGTCATCTTCCGTGTTGGGGACGCACCGGCTCCGCGTCTGTGAGCAGCTCGGCAAGGCCGGGCAGGTTCGCCCGGATCCCGTCTACGACGCACGCCGCCAGCATCTCGGCGCCGAGATCGTTGTGGTGCGTGCCATCCTGAAAGATGTCGGAGACCCGGCTGCCCAGCACCCGGTACAGCTCGCGGCTGCGGGCGTGCAGGTCGATCAGCGGGATCTGCTCCTCGGCCGCCAGGTCCCGCATCGTCTGGGGGTAGGCGCCGAGCGTGTCTTGCTCGATCCCCGACTTCCGCTCCATCGAGGTCACTAGGACCGGCGCGGCGCCCCGCTCCCTCGCCGCAACGACCAGCCGGCGGAGGTCTTCCCGGTAACGCTGGACGGCGTCGTCGCGTTTGCTCTTCATGTCGTTGTGGCCGAACTGGATGAGTAGCCAATCGCCCGGCTGCACCGAGTAGAGGATCTTGTCGCACCGCCCCCGCGACCACGACGCGGCGATCGTTTCCCCCGACTCGGAGTGGTTCGCGACCGCGGCGTTCGACCCGAAGTAGCGCGGCAGCTTCTGACCCCAGCTCGCCCACGGCGCCACGTACTGGTCGGCCACGGTCGAGTCGCCCAGCAGGTAAACGGTTGGCACGGCAGGCGCCGGCAGCACCTCTAGCTTGGCGACGCTAGGATTCTCTCCGTAGAAGCGAAGCGACAAGCGGCTGTCCCAAGCGACGCTCTCGGATTCTTCTTCGCGCGGTTTCAGCCTTACCTGCTTTCCGTGGGGCAGCACTTTGGTGCGGGTGTTGACCAAGAATTCTTTGGTCTCGAACTGCCCCGCCTGCAGCCGGACCTCGTCGGTCATCCTCCGCCGCAGTTCACACTCGACGCTTGTGGCCGATGGCCTGGTCGGGCTGCCGAAGGTCACCCGCACCAAGTGGTTCCTATCGGGAACGATAATCGACAGCATAAACTCGGCATCGCTTGAAACCGATCCAGCGCGGTCGCCAGACGGGAACGTGAGCTTCGAAGTGTTTAGGAAACCGTACCCGTGCTCATCCGAGTACGCAACGGCCTCGTTCAGGCCAGTGAACCCAGCTTCCGGCTCGGCAACGCCAAAGTCTAGCCGCGCTGCCGGTTCGTTGGACGGTGGCAGCAGGAACTGTTTGAGATCGTGATCGTTGAGGCCGCGAATGCCCGCGACGACGCAGGCGGCATTGAGCTTGGCGCCCGCCTCGCTGGTGTGGGTGTGGTCGGTGGGCGTGAAGTAGGTGGCCTGGACCTCGGCCTGCCCGGTCTCGTCGTACCGGTCGGCGACGATTGTGTTGAGGTCGACGAAGTCGGCGCCGGCCTGCGCGGCCGCATCCTTGGCCCATTGGCCGTAGTCGCCACCCGCGCGGACGACATGCCCTTCACGCCACTGGTCGCGGGGAATGGGCGAGAGCACGATCGGCGTTGCGCCCTTCTGCTTCGTTTCGGCGATGTACTTTCGCAGGTACCAGCCGTAGCTGTGCACGGTCTGGTGCTTGCCAGTCATGACCACCGTGCCCTCGCGGACGTCGTCGCCGTTTCCCGGCAGCGACGCCCTGGGGCGGTCGCTTTCGAACAGCTTGCCGCCGTCGTTGTGGCCGAACTGCATGAGCACGTAATCGCCTGGCTGGATTTGGTCGAGGGTCTTCGCCCACAGCCCTTCGGTGAGATACGTGCGGCTGCTCCGCCCGCCGAGCGCCCGGTTCTCGACCACGAGCCGGTTGAGATCGAAGTGCGACTGCAGCACCTGGCCCCAGCCCCACAGGCCGCCGTCTCCCTTGCCGCTGCCGTTTTTGACGGTCGAGTCTCCGATCAGAAACAGCGTAGCCGGACGGGGCGGTGCGCTGGCGGTTTGGTTGCCTTGCGTCCCAGTGTCCGCTGCCGAGGCGGAAGGCGCTGCAAGGAGCACCCCAGCCGCGAGTCCAAAGAAGCCGGCGAGTAGGGAAACGCGAGAAGCGATAGTCGGGTGTTGTAACATCGGTAGGCGGTAGGATTGATGGCGATTCGCGCGACGCCGAAGGCAAACGATTCGAAGCGAATCAGCGTAGCACGCAGGCGACGCGACCGGAAACGCTGGTGCGGAATTGCCAGACCGCTTGCGGAATAGGGGCGGGCAATTGCGGAATCGTGCCGAGTGCCTGCGGACCCTTGCAGTGTTGCCGGGGTAACATAGGTGGTCGATCGGCCTACGCTCATCACGCTGCCGCAGGGCGCCATTGCGGTCCCTCACCGGGTAGACTTCAGGCAGCGGACGGGGGGCGCCGCAGGCGAGTTGCCGCCGCGTTGCACGGCGCCGCTTACGCAAACTCATCAACATGTAACGCGTTGTCGGCCGGATCGGCAGGCAAGACGCCACAGGAATGCTGCTTTGACTGCTCATCTATTCAAGTATGCCGCGGCGTTGCTGCTGGCGCTGGCTCCCGCGGTGGTCGCTCCTGCACAAGAGGACGCGGCGTCTTTTGAGTGGCCCGAGGCGACCCAGACCGCGCGTCCCTGGACCCGCTGGTGGTGGCACGGCTCGGCTGTGGACGCCGAGAACCTGACGCGGTTGCTCGAGGAGTACCACTCGGTTGGCATCGGCGGGGTAGAAATCACCTGCATCTACGGCGTGCAGGACAATGACGACCGCGACCTCCAGTACCGTTCGGCAGAGTGGGTCAAGGCCGTGCAGCACGTTATCGCCGAGGCCGAGCGGCTCGGGATGGGGGTCGACATCCCGGCCGGGTCGGGCTGGCGGATGGGAGGGCCCAACCAGACGGCGGATCTAGCGAACTCTCGGCTGGTGCTAGACACAAGGAAGTGCGTCGGTCCGAGTGAGTTCGCCTACGACAGCAGCCGCGTCACGCTGCAGGCCGCCACCGCGCAGTCGGCCGGGGGCGAGGTCGTCAACCTGACCGACAAGATCAGGGATGGCCGGATCGAGTGGGACGTGCCGGCCGGCGACTGGACGATCACCACCGCTGGTTACCGCTGGGCCGGTGACAAGGTCAAACGCCCTGGGCCAGGCGGCGAGGGCCTGAACATCAACCCGTTCTGGCGCCGCTCGGTCGACGCCTTCCTGACCGACTTTGGCTCGACGCTCGACCAGCTCCCCGGCATCCGCGCGCAGTTCCACGACTCTTTTGAGTACGAGGGCGACTGGCAGCCCGAGTTCTTCGCGGAGTTCTACGAGCGCCGCGGCTACCGGCTTGAGGAGCACCTCGAAGAGCTTTCCGGCGAGGGCGAGGCCGACCTTGTCGCGAGGGTTAAGTGCGACTACCGCGAGACGCTGGCCGACCTGGTTCGCGACGACCTAGTGAAGCCGTGGGTCGACTGGTCGCACGAGCACGGCATGCTCGCCCGCAATCAGTCGCACGGCTCGCCCGCCAACTGGCTGGACCTGTACGCCGCGTGCGACATCCCGGAGACCGAGAGCTTCGGCCGGCTGCACGGTGGCGATGCGAAGATCATGGCGCTGAAGTTTGCGTCGTCCGCGGCCAACGTGGCGGGGAAACCGTTGACCTCGAGTGAGAGCGCAACGTGGCTCGACGAGCACTTCCATGTCACGCTCGCGGAGGTCAAGCAACTGGTCGATCGCCAGATCCTCAGCGGCGTTAACCACCTGTTCTACCACGGCACGGCCTACTCGCCCGCCGACGCCGCCTGGCCCGGCTGGCTGTTCTACGCGTCGACCCAGGTGAACCCACAGAACCCGATCTGGCGCGACTTGCCGAGCCTCAACCAGTACATTACCCGCTGCCAATCGCTGCTGCAGTCGTCTCAGCCCGACAACGACGTGCTGCTCTACTGGCCGCTGCACGACTTCTGGCACGACCCGAACGGGCTGCGGAAGGATGTGCGCGTGCACAATTTCGAGCGCTGGTTCGAGGGCCATCCGTGCGGCGACGCCGCCGAGGCGCTCGACCACCACGGCTGCACGTTCGACTTCATCTCCGACGCGCTGCTGCAGCAATGCGAAGCAGCCGGCGACAACCGCATCAAGGCCCCCGGCGCCGGCTACCGGGCGGTGGTCGTGCCGCGGACCGAGCACATGCCGCTCGCGACACTCACCAAGCTGGTCGAGCTGGCCGAGTCCGGCTGCCCCGTGCTGGTCGAGGGGGGAGTCCCCACTAGCCCTCCTGGGCTCAAGGGCGCAGAATCGCAAGGCGAGTGGGCGGCCCACCGCCGTGAGTTCAACGATCTGGCCAGGCGTCTAAGCAAGGCCACCACTGTCGGCGACGACCTCACGACGCTACTCGATAAGGCGCCGCTTCGTCTGGAGCCGTGGGCGGCTGAATCCGGGCTTAAGTTCCTTCGCAAGCGTCACGATCGCGGCGTGCTCTACTTCCTCAGCAACACGACCGACAAGGCCGTCGACGAGTGGATCAATCCCGCGGCTGCCGGAGAGCAGGTGCTGCTGGTTGATCCGACGTCCGGGCAGGCGGGCGGAGCCGCTGTCCGGGGCAAGTTGGTCCGTATTCAAGTGCCTGCGGGCGAGTCGTTATTCCTGATTGCGGCCGGCAAGCCTTCGGGCGCCACCGCGTGGCAGTATGATGAACCAGCGGGCGATCCAATCACGCTCGCTGGCGATTGGAAGGTAGAGTACGTCACCGGCGGCCCAAGCCTGCCGGAGTCTTTCGCGAGCACCAGCGGCCCGCAGCCGTGGACCGACACGGATGACCCGGCGGCAGAGGTGTTCGGCGGGGCCGCGCGGTACACGCACGTGTTTAGTGCGCCGGAGCAGGCCGTAGGGACCGCCTGTCGGCTCTGCCTGGGCGAGGTCTTCGGCAGCGCGCGAGTCGCTTTGAACGGCGACAGCCAGGGCGTGCTGCTGGGGCCGGACTATTGCCTCACGCTCGAGGGTCTGAGGCCTGGCCGAAACAGGCTCGAGATCGAAGTCACAGGCGTGGCCGCCAACCGTATCCGCGACCTCGACCGCCGTGGCGTCGCGTGGCGGATCTTCAAGGACATCAACCTGGTGACCATCAAGTACCGCAAGTTCGACGCCTCGGGCTGGCCGGTCGAGCCGATGGGGCTCGCCGGGCCGGTCACCCTGACCCCGCTGCGCGACCCTGCCGAGTGATGCGTGGCAGCGACTGCCGACCTCCCGCCAACGCTTCCGGCGTTTGCCGACCTACTGAAAGGCGAATCATGACTCGCTTCCCCTCCACCCTGGCAGCCCTGCTCACCCTCTGTGCGACGGTTACGGCCGAGCGGCAGGCAGAGCACGTTACCCGCGGCCTGGTCGCGGTGCGGGCGGAGGGCGAGCGCGTGTTCGCCGGCTGGCGGCTGCTCGCGTCCGACCCGCCCGGCGTCGGCTTCAACCTCTACCGGGTCACCGAGAGCGGTGAACGCGAGCTGGTCAACGACTCGCCGTTGCTGGGCCCTACCAGCACGTGGGACGCGAACGCGGGTGACGCGGTGGGCTACGAGGTCAGCGCGGTTTATGCCGGGGCCGAAGAGCCTCGCTCCGCCACGGCGCCCCTCTGGGAGCACGATTACCTGGAGATCCCGATCGACCCGATCGACGGCTACCGCCCCGGTGACGCCTCGGTTGGCGACCTCGACGGCGACGGGCAGTTCGAGATCGTGCTGCACCAGACTTCGCGCGGCCGCGACAACGGTTCGGCCGGCGTCACCGGCGAGCCGGTGCTCGATGCGTACCGGCTCGACGGCACACGGTTGTGGCGGATCAACCTCGGCAAGAACATCCGCGAGGGGCAGCACTACACACAATTCATGGTCTACGACCTCGACGGTGACGGCCGTGCCGAGGTCGCCTGCAAGACCGCCGACGGCACGACCGACGGCCAGGGCAAGGTTATCGGCGACCCCGACAAGGACTGGCGGACGCTCGAGGAGGGCTCGCAGCGCAACGGCCGCATCCTCGACGGCCCGGAATACTTTACGATCTTCGACGGCCAGACCGGCGCCGCGCTCGCCACGGCCGACTTTGTGCCGGACCGAGATCCGATCGACGGCTGGGGCGGTATCGGCGGCAACGCCGGCAACGACTCCTACGGCAACCGCTGCGACCGCTTCCTGGCCGGGGTCGCGTACCTGGACGGCGAGCGGCCGAGCGTCGTGATGAGCCGCGGCGTCTACGGACGCACGGCGATTACTGCCTGGGACTGGCGGGACGGCAAGCTGTCGATCCGCTGGAAGTTCGACACCGGACCGAGCCGGCCCCCGTACCGCGACGCCTCGCCCTACGCGGGGATGGGGGGCCACGGCCTGTCGGTCGGCGACATCGACGCCGACGGCCGCGACGAGATTGTCTACCAGGCGATGGTGGTCGACGACAACGGCGAGGGGCTCTACTCGACCGGCCTGCGGCACGGCGACGCCATGTACCTCACCGACATCGACCCCGAACGTCCCGGCCAGGAAGTGTTCACCATCCAGGAGAACGAAGAGCACGCCGAGCGGTTTCAGACGCCGGCAATCGCGATGCGCGACGCCCAGAGCGGCGAGCTGCTGTGGCAGTTCAGCCCCACGGTCGACGCGCCGACCGGCATGGCGGCCGACATCGACCCGCGGTTCCGCGGCCTAGAGATGTGGGGTGGGCCCGGTGGGCTCCGCGATGTGCACGGCGAAGAGATTGGCGCCGCTCCGCGCAACTCAAGGTGGTGCGTCTGGTGGGACGGCGACCCCCAGCGGGAGCTTTTCTCACCAGGACGCGGCGCGTTCCGCGGCCGACCCGGGAGCCAACAGGCGGGGCAGGCCACCCGGCGGCCGCCCCGCAACTGGCGGTGGCCCGCGACGACGCGGGTCACCAAGTGGGATTGGGAGAACAAACGCGACGAGGTGATCTACGAGTGCGACGGCATCGCCACCGAGCCCGGCCCGGCGCTGCAGGGGGACCTGCTCGGCGACTGGCGCGAGGAGCTGCTGCTGGTTTCGCCCGACCGCCAATCTCTCCGCCTGTATACCACGACCATCCCAACCGAATACCGCCTGTCAACGCTTTTGCAGGACCCGCAGTACCGGCTTGGCCTGGTGTGGCAGAATGTGGTTTACAACAAGCCGCCGCAGCCGAGCTTCTTCTTGGCCGACAAGCTCGAACCGGCGCCTCAGCCGGCAGAGTAAGGGGAATTCGCGACGCTTGCCAGCGGGCTCGTGTGTCGGCGAGAATGGCTCCGAACCGAGCCCGCCCCCGAATCCGCCCGCCGTATGCTACGCGTCGAGAACCTCACCGTCACCGCCGGGCAGCCCTTGCTGGAGGGCGTCACGTTCTCGGTAGGCGCCGGCGAGTACGCGGTGCTGATGGGGCCTACCGGCAGCGGCAAGACCTCGCTGCTCGAGACCCTCTGCGGCCTCCGCCCGCGTGGTAGGGGACGCATCGAGATCGGCGGCCGCGACGTGAGCCGAGCGGCCGTCGCCGAGCGGCAGATCGGCTATGTGTCGCAGGCCGCCTCATTGTTCCCGACCATGACCGTGCGGGAGAACCTGAGTTTTCCCGGCATGATCCGCGGCGTGCGGGCGAAGCAACAGCGGGAGCAGGCCGACGAGCTTGCCGAGCGGCTTGCGGTCACGCACCTGCTCGGGCGGCGGGCGGCTGACCTCAGCGGCGGGGAGGCCCAGCGTGTCGCCCTTGGCCGGGCGCTCGCGTCCAAGCCGATCTTGCTGCTGCTCGACGAACCATTGTCGGCCCTCGACCACGCCGTTCACGCGGAGATGGTCACGCTGCTCAAGAGCGTGCAGCAAGCAACCGGCGTCACCACGCTGCATGTGACCCACAACCGCGTCGAGGCCCAGCAGGTCGCCGACCGCGTGTTCGCGATCGAAGGGCGCTGTATCGGCGAGTGCGCGGCGTCGCCCGCCAGCGGGAGCGAGGCCGCGCGGTGAGCCAGTTCAACCCACTGACGAAGCTGATCGCGGGCTGCCTGATCGCGATTGGCGTGTTGGTTGCCCTGCTTCCCAGCAACGGGCCCAACCGCTCGGGCGAGTCGCTGATGGTGTACTGCGCCGCCAGCCTGCGGCGCCCCTTGGAAGAAGTCGCCGCCCGTTTCGAGGGTGAAGAGGGGGTGTCGGTCCAACTGCAATTTGGCGGATCCAACACGCTGCTGAGCCAGATCGAGGCTTCTCGCCAGGGAGACCTGTTCCTCTCTGCGGACCGGCGCTACCTCGATGTGGGACGCGAGCGGGGCCTGATTGGGGAAATCATCTCAGTCGCCCAGATGCGGCCGGTGGTCGTGGTGCGTCGCGGCCGGGGCGATTCGGTCCGGACGCTCGACGATCTGCTCGAGCTGCGGCTCGCGAGCGGCAGCCCCGATCAGGCCGCCATCGGACGCGTTACCCGCGATCTGCTTAGGGCGGCGGGGCGGTGGGACGCGTTCGACCAGCGTGTCCGCACCGCCGGCGTTTACAAGCCGACCGTCAACGACGTAGCGGCCGACGTGGTGCTGGGGAGCGTCGACGCGGGGATCGTCTGGGACGCGCTCGCTGCGCAGATGCCCGAACTCGAGGCGATCTCGCTGCCCGAGTTGGCTGAGGGGAGATCCGAAATCGGAATCGGCGTGCTGACATCGAGCAAGGCCCCCGCGGCGGCGCTGCGATTCGCCCGCAACCTAATTGCAGACGACGGGGGGGCCGAGGTGTTCCGCTCCTACGGGTATCAAGCCGTTGCGACCGCCGAGGGACGCGGGACAACCGAGTCGGGGGCGCCCCCATGAGCACCGATCCAACACCAACTCGGACGCGGACGGTTGGCCGCTCCGACCGCTGGTTCTGGGGGACGGCGGGGGCGGTCTGCGGCCTGTACCTGGCGGTGCTAGGGGGACTGATCGCGGCCGACGCCGGCTACATCGCGGGCATTGGCCCGTTCGCGGAAGACAAGAAGGACGCCGCTAACCCGCTCTGGTCGGCGCTGGCGGACCCCGACATCCGTCATTCGCTGCACCTAACGCTGGTGAGCTGCAGCATCACCAGCATCTTGTCTCTGCTGACCGCGACGCCGATCGGCTACCTGCTCTCCAGGCGGCAGTTCCGCGGCAGGGCGCTGGTCGACACGCTGCTCGACGTACCGATCGTGCTGCCGCCGTTGGCGATCGGCGTCAGCCTGCTGATCCTGTTCCAGACGCTGCCTGCCTCGCTACGCGACGCCGTCGTGTACCAGACGCCGGCCGTGATTGTGGCGCAGTACGTCGTGGCGTCGGCGTTCGCGATCCGCTCGATGCGGGTGACGTTCGACCAAATCGATCCGCGTTTGGAACAAGTCGCCCAGACGCTCGGCGCGTCGCGGCTGCAGGCGTTCGGCTGGGTGGTGCTGCCCGAGGCCCGCAGCGGCATGCTCTCGGCTACGCTGCTGGCGTGGGCGCGTTCGCTGGGCGAGTTCGGCCCGCTGCTGGTGTTCGCCGGGGCGACCCGCGGCAAGACCGAGGTGCTCTCGACTACCGTGTTCCTGGAGCTGAGCATCGGCGACCTCCGCAGCGCGGTAGCGGTTTCGCTGCTGATGATCGTGATCTCGGTCGCGGCGCTGACGCTCGCCCGAGTGCTCGGCGGCCGGACCCGCGATTGACGCCCCGCCTACTCGGCGGCCAGCCACTCGGCCGCCTCGATGGCGAAGTAGGTGAGGATCCCGTCGGCCCCGGCCCGCTTGAACGCCAGCAGGCTCTCGAGCGCCGTCTGCTGGCGGTCGACCCAGCCGTTCTGCGCGGCGGCCGACAGCATCGCGTACTCGCCGCTCACCTGGTAGGCGTACGTCGGGACGCGGAACTGCTGCTTCACGCGGGCGACAATGTCGAGGTACGGCATGCCCGGCTTGACCATTACCATGTCGGCGCCCTCGGCCAGGTCGAGCGCCACCTCGTGCAACGCCTCGTCGGCGTTGGCGGGGTCCATCTGGTAGGTGCGTTTGTCGCCGCCGCCTAGCGCGCCCGCGCTGCCGACCGCGTCCCGGAACGGTCCGTAGAAGGCGCTGGCGTACTTGGCCGCATAGGACATGGTCAGCACCCGCTCGAACCCACTCTCGTCGAGCGCCAGGCGGATGCCGCCGATGCGGCCGTCCATCATGTCGCTGGGGGCGATGACGTCGCAGCCGGCCTCCGCCTGGACCACGGCCTGGCGGACGAGGGCGTCGAGCGTCGTGTCGTTGTCGACGTAGCCGTCTACCACCAGGCCGTCCTGCCCGTGGCTCGAATAGGGGTCGAGCGCCACATCGGCCACGACGCCCAGCGCTTCGCCGACCTCCTGCTTGACCGCACGGGTGCCGCGGCAGATCAGGTTTTCGGGGTTGAACGCCTCGCGGGCGTCCTCGGTCTTCTTGTCGGCGGGCGTGGCGGGGAAAATCGCGATCGCCGGGATACCGAGGCGGGCCGCGTTGGCGGCGGCCGCCGGCAGCAGGTCGACGCTGAGCCGCTCGACCCCGGGCATCGACGCCACCGGCTCACGCCGGTTCTGGCCCTCGCACACGAACACCGGCCAGATCAGGTCCGCGGCGGTCAGGCGGTGCTCGGCGACCAGCGCGCGTGACCACGCGTTGCGACGCAGGCGCCGCAGGCGGGTGCTGGGGAACGGGCCACGAGATTCGTAGGAGGGCAGCGACATGCGGCGTCATCGGGAATGCGGGGCGGGGATCAGCCTTCCATTATCTGCCCGCCGGCGCCAAAATCTACCGCTCCCTCGCCCCCGGGCCCTCCACACTCCGTTATGTCCGACGCTCCCAAGCCGCCGCCAAAGATCTCTGTCGGCCCGTTCGACTTCACTTCGGTGGGGGTGCGCATCTCTGGAAAGCCCGACATGGCTGCCTGGAAGGGGCCGCTGCAGTTCGCTTTGTGGTGCCAGCGGGCCGGGCCGTGGTGGATCGGCGACCTCCTGAACGCGGGCGAGGACGGTTTCGGCGAGACCTTCTCGCAGATGTGCGAGGGCGCAATCTCGCCCGAGATGATCAACCGGTACGCGTCGGTGGCGCGGCGGGTGCCAATCCAGAACCGCCTGGCGTCGCAGTCGTGGAGCGCCCACGCGGCGGTCGCGCGGCTCGAGGGGTCGCTGCAGCTGCGGTTCCTGAAGAAGGCCGATAAGGAGGGCTGGTCGAGCGAGGAGCTGCGGGTCAAGGTCCGCGACTACATGCGTCGCGACGCCGGTTAGAAGCTAGCGCGACCGCTACCCACGCGACGCGAGCAGCGCCACCAGGGCGATCGCCGCCACGACGGCCGCGGCCGCCGCCAGCCGCGCCGTCGAGACCGTCGGCTTCGCCGGCTTGGCGTTGGCCTTGAGCCGCTCGGTGAGGTTGGGCTCTATAATTGGTTCGTCGCGAGATGCTTCGGAGGCGACTGCCAGGGGCGCTACCTCGCGGCCTTCGATGATCGACTGCAGCGTGTCCCGCGCCTCGGTGGCGCCGGGGCGGTCGGCGGCCTCCTTCGCCAGCAGCCGGGCGACCAGCTTGTCCAACGCGGGCGGGCAGTTCGGGCAGCGGCAGCTCAGCGCTGGCGCCGGCGTGAACAGGTGGTGCTCGAACACCTCGACGACGGTCTCGCCGGTGAACGGGCAGTCGTTGGTGGTCATCATATGCAGCAGGCAGCCGATGGCGTACATGTCGACCGCGCCGGTCAGCTGGTCGTCGCCGCGGACCTGCTCGGGCGCCATGTAGCGGCACGTCCCCACGGTTTGCCCATCGAGCGTTAGGCGGTGGCGGTCGGCGTCGCGGGCCAAGCCGAAGTCGCCGATCTTCACCTGCCCGTCGGAGGTGAGGAACAGGTTGGCCGGCTTGAGGTCGCGGTGCACGACGCCGCGGTCGTGCGCGTGGGCGAGCGCGTCGCACGCCTGGGCGGCGACCTCACACGCCTCGCGCCAGGGCAGCGCGCCCCCCTCGGCCAGCACGTCGTCCAGCGATCCGCTGTCGACCAGCTCCATCGCGATGAACAGCTGGCCGTCGTGGACGCCGCACTCGCGGAACCTGACGATCCCCGGGTGGTCGAGTTTCTCGGCGACCGACGCCTCGCGGACGAATCGCTGCTGCATCGCCTGGTCGTTGGCGACCTGGTCGACCAGCAGCTTGAGCGCGACGGGCTCGTCGGTGTGCACTTGGCGGGCGCGGTAAGCAATGCCGGCTGCGCCCTGGCCGAGGGCCTCGAGGATTTCGTAGTCACCAACCTGATGTTGCGCCATGAGGGCCCCTGCAACCAATCGTGTCGAGGGCGACCTTGCCCTTCTGAATCGCCAGCATCTGGTAGCACGCGTCTGTGATTAGAGCGTGGTGTCGAACTTGGTGGAATCGGAAATCATCTCGAGCGAGATATCTTCCACGGTCTCTTTGGATTTCGACGCGCCGTCAGATTGCGGTCTGCCGTCGGGCAGCGGCGCGTCCTTGCCGCCGCCCGACTTGAGGATCGCCAGCAGCTCCTTGGCGACCGCCTTGGCGTCCGCCGGCCGGCCGGCCGGGGCCTTCGAGACCAGGCTGCTCACCAGCTTGTCGAGTTCAGGGGGGCAGTCGGCGGCGTGCTCGGCCAGGCGCGGCGGCGGGCTCGACAAATGGGCGTCGAACACTTCGGTATGCGACGCCCCGTTGAACATCGGCTCGCCAACAATCATCTGGTAGAGGATGGCGCCTAGTGCGTACAGGTCGACGCTGCCGGTCAGCGGGTCCTCGCAGCGGATCTGCTCGGGCGCCATGTAGCGGCAGGTGCCGATGGCGGCGGCCTCGAGGGTCAGGCGGTGGCGGCCCAGGTCGCGGGCCAGGCCGAAGTCGCCGATCTTGACGCGGCCGTCGTTCGACAGGAACACGTTGGCCGGCTTGAGGTCGCGGTGGATGACGCCGGCGGCGTGCGCGTGGGCCAGCCCCTCGCTGATCTGACCGGCGACCTTGACCGCGGTCCGCCACGGGAACTTGCCGTAGTTCTTCAGGGCCGACTTGAGCGAGCCGCACTCGACCAGCTCCATCACGATAAACAGCTCGTCGTCGTCGATGCCGCACTCGACGAACTTGACGATGTTGGGGTGGTGCAGCTTTTTGAGGACCACCGCCTCGCGGACAAACCGGTTCTGCGTCGAGGGCTTCTCTGCCTCCTCGGGGTGCAGCACCTTCATGGCGAACCGCTCGCCCGTTTCGGGGCGTCGGACCAGGTGCACCGCCCCCGCGGCGCCCTGTCCTAGGGTGTGCACCACCTCGTAGCCACCAATCGATTGCGTCGCCATTGTCGCCCCAGTGTGTCGGTCGGTCCGCCGGACCCGGCGCTCACTTTATACAGTCAGGGCAGGTCGCCGGCAAATTTGTGCGACGCGGCGACCCGCGCTCGCGGCGGTCAACTCAGGGAATGAATTGCGAACGATAGCTAGACAAACACGTCGGTGAACTCGAACCGCCCCCCGTCGAACAGGCCCTTGTCGCTGAGCTTCAGCGCCGGGATCACCAAGAGCGCCATGAACGACAGCGTCATGTACGGCGCCCGCAGCGGCGAGCCCCACGTCTTCACCATCGCGTCGAGCTTGCCGTAGGCGGCCCCCACGCTCTGGCAGTCGCCGGTCGCCATCAGGCCAGCCACCGGCAGCGGCTGCGACAAGGATTGGTCGTCCGACGAGCAGGCGGCGCTCAGCCCGCCGCCGTCGCGCATCACCAGGTTGATCGCCGCCGCCAGGTCTTCGTCGGAGACCCCGACCGCGATCACGTTGTGCGAGTCGTGCGCCACGCTCGAGGCGATCGCGCCCCGGGTCAGGCCAAAGTTCTTGACAAACGCCACCGCCGGGTCGGCCTCCGCGTAGCGGTTGACGACCACCATCTTCAGCACGTCCGACCCGACGTCGGACACCGCTGCGCCGTCGACCACCTTGGCGGGCGACTCGACGCAGCCGGTCACCAGCTGGCCGTCCTCGGCCGCGATGACGCGGACGGTTTCGCCCGCCGCCTCGAGGCGAAGATCGCCGGGCGTGATCTCCCGGGTCTCAAACTTGTTGGCGACTTCTACCGGCGGGCTCGGCAGGGTGGTCGCGCCGTGCTCGGCGACCAGCCGCCCATCGATCCAGGTCCGCAGCACGTTGACTTCGGTGAGCGACTCGACCTCGATGAAGTCCGCCGGGTCGCCGACACGCAGCTGACCGACCTCGAGGCTGTAGTGCTGCACCGGGGTGACGCACGCCGCCTGCAGGGCGTCGTACGCGTCGACCCCGCCGGCCACCGCGCGGGCGACCAGCTTGTTGATGTGCCCAACCAGCAGTTCGTCGGGGTGTTTGTCGTCGCTGCAGAGCATGGTCATGCCCGGTTGCTCGCCGATCAGCGTGTAGAGCGCGTCGAAGTTGCGGGCGGCGGAGCCCTCGCGGATCGAAATCTTGCAGCCGGCGGCCAGCTTGTCGAGCGCCTCGTCCTTGGTGAAGCACTCGTGGTCGGTGGTCATGCCGGCCGCCACGTAGCGGGCGGCCTCGTCGCCCCGGAGGCCGGGGGCGTGCCCGTCGACCGGCTTGCCGCGCTTCTTCGCGGCTTCGATCTTGGCCAGGCACTCGGGGTCGCCATTCAACACGCCGGGGAAGTTCATCATCTCGCTGAGGTAGACGATCCGCGGGTCGTCGAGGAGCCGCTCGACCTGCTCGACGGTGATGGCGGCGCCGGCGGTCTCGAAAGGGGTGGCCGGCACGCAGCTCGGGGCGCCAAAGTAGAACTTGAAGGGCGACTGCTGGGCGTTCGCCAGCATGTACTCGACCCCGGCGACGCCGAGCACGTTGCCGATCTCGTGCGGGTCGCTCACTGTGGCGACCGTGCCGTGCACCACCGCCGCCCGGGCGAACTCGGTGGGGACTAGCATCGAGCTCTCGACGTGAACGTGCGCGTCGACGAAGCCGGGCAGCAGGAACGTTGCAGGGGCGTCGGGCGCCGGATGGATGGCGGCGATCCGCCCGTCGCGCACTTCGACGCGGACCGGTCGGCAGGCCCGCTCTGCGATGTCGACAAGTTGGCCTGAGACTTCAAAATCTGCCATCGCTGCTATCACCTTTGCGGCGGTTGCGTATGTGGACTGGGGGACCGGGCAATATGGCGGAATTACGGGGCAGCGTCGACCCACTTGGGCGTCGCTGCTGGGAGTAAAACTTTTCCGGTTGCATCGACTTTTCTGCAAGTGCCGGCGATCCGCGGGACGATACCAATAGCCAAGCAGTGTTCCAGGGGGGCCTGGCGCAACGCGACGCGCACCTGCTGCGCAGTCCGACCGCCGTATGACCCCCCGAGGAATCACCATGCGTTTCCGAATCGCCTTAGCACTATTAGTACTCTCAACGAGCGTCCCCTCCGCGCGAGCCGAGCTCGTCTGGCAGGGCGCCGGCCAAGGCGCGGCGACCGAGGAATCCTCGGCCGCAACCCGCTCTACTGCACGCTTCCAGCGCCCTTCGGTCGCGCAGCGGGCGAAACGCGTCACCCCTCAAGAGCCGGCGCAGCTGCCGACCCGCGAGGCCGCTCCGCTGGCTAAGCAGAGCCAAGCTCAGGCGCCGACCGGCAGCCAGGGCGGCGCCGGGTACGTCTCGCAGGCGAGCCACACGAACCGCACCGCCGCACGTGTCCGACAGGCCCGTGTCATGCAGGCATCTGAGGAGAGCGTGATGGCTCCCCGGCCGAATGCCCCCAGCGTCATGTCCTCCGGCCCCGTCTACGAAACCCAAGAGGTCTACGACCCCACGATCGAGATGCACAGCGGCATGGCCTACGGGGCCGACTGTGGCTGTGGCGACCCGAGTTGTGGCTTCGCCGAGCCGGGCTGCGGCTTTGTTGAGCCCGGCTGCGGGTGTGTGGACGGCTGCTGCGAGATGCCGAGCTGTGGGTACCCCACGGACGACTGCTGCTGCGGCGAGGTCGGTTGCGGCGGCGCTTGCTGCGACGCCCCCTGCCTGGGCGGTTGCGCCGAGCGTGGCGCCATCCCGCTCTGCATCTACATCCCGCCGATCAAGGAGTTCACTGCGTTCGGTGGCGTGCACGGCTTCAAGGGCCCGCTCGACGAGTACCGCGACCACGGCAACTTCGGCTTCCACGAAGGCTTCAATATGGGCGGCAAGATGGCGTGGATCCCGTGGCCAGGCCTCGGCTACCAGGTCGGCTACCAGGCGGTGCACAGCCAGCTGCACGGCAGCTCGGAGAACCCGCTCTACGACGGCTCGCACACGCAGCACTTCCTGACCGCGGGCCTTTTCCGCCGCAGCAAGGTCGGCTTCCAGTACGGCGTCGTCTACGACATGCTGCGTGACGAGCGGATCGAGTCGACCAGCTTCCACCAGGTGCGTGGCCAGATCAGCGTGATCAACCCGAAGTGCCATGAGATCGGCTTCTCGTTCGCCGCGAGCAGCGACTCGGAGCAGCTCGACGGCACCATCGGCACGGTCACCACCACGCGGACCTACCAGCCGATCGACCAGTACCTCGGCTTCTGGAAGTACCACAGCTGCGGCGGAGGCGAGTTCAGCCTGTACGGCGGCGGTGGCGGTGGCTACGGCATCTTCGGCGGCGAGGTGTTCGCCCCGCTGAACGACAGCTGGTCGCTGCAGACCGGATTCACCTACCTGTCGCCCGGCGGCTCCTCGGCGACCGACGCCCAGGAAGAGGGCTGGAACCTCGGCATGAACCTGGTGTGGCACTACGGCTGCAGCGCGAAGCGGTTCTACAAGAGCCCCTGGCGACCAATGTTCAACGTCGCCGACAACGGCTCGTTCTTCGTCGACGACGTCGACTGATATCGCAGGCAGCACGGCGCCAAACAATCGATCTCAACAGCCCACCCCGCAAGGGGTGGGTTTTTTCGTACCCAGGTTTTGTCCCACCACTGCGATCAGCCGAGGACAAAAGTCGCCACCGCTCGAAACACGGCGGCGCCGATTCGTACCGCTATGTCAGGCCTATCGTGACACTGGCCGTGTCGAGTAATTGGACTTTTGTCCCCAATTCCGCGTAATCGATTCCTAGGGACAAAAGGCACCGCCGACCGTGGGCCTTCGCCCGTGTAAGTCGTTTCAGGTTGTGGAGTTGTGACATTCGCCTCCGGATCGACGGGGCGACTTCTGTCCGAGTGTGCGCACAGCGGGGGACAAAGCCCGTCGTGGTTGATGACTTGTGGTTTGTGGCTGACGCCGCCATCCAGCGCCACACCGCTAGCCATCCGTCACTGCCCGCCAACCCCTAATTAGAGGGCCCCCTCGGACCGCTCGCTACAACAATCCGCGGAGAATCACCGATTGGGTCGGCGTCACTCGGTGTGCTTCCAGCCGGCCGCCTCTTCGCCGTCGAGCCGCAGTGTGAGGCACTTCGCGCTGCCGCCCGCCTTAACGAATTCGCCCAGCGGGGTGGCGATCGCCGTGTAGCCGTGCGCGCGGAGGTTCTCGTGCAGCTTTGGGCAGCCGGCGTTGGTCACCACCGTCTTGCCGACGACCACCGCGTTGCACGCGAACGACCGGGCCTCGTCCTCGGCGACCGGGATCAGCGTGCCGATGTTCGCCTCCAGCACCTTCTGGCCGTACTCGTCAAACGCGCCGGGAAAGTAGATCGCCTGGTCCTCGGCCAACGGGCAGAAGCAGGTGTCGAGGTGGTAGTAGTACGGGTCGGCTAGCTCCAGCGGCAGCACCCGCACGCCGAGCACCTCTCCAATCTTCTGGTGCCCGCCGGCGTCGCTCCGCATGCGGTAGCCGGCGTAGAGTGTGTCGCCACAGAACAGCGCATCGCCGGCGCCCTCGAAGCTCAGCTCCGCGGGCGGGTCGAACACCTCAAAGCCATCGCCCTCGAGCCAGGCGCGGTCGAGCGGCGTCTCGCCCTGCCGCTGCGGGTGCTTGAACCGGGCCACGATCGCCTGCCGCCGGTAGACCATCGCCGCATTGGCGGTGAACACCAGGTCGGGCAGCCCTTTGACCGGCGTCATCACCTCGATCGATGCCCCGGCCAACTCGAGCGCCGCCCGCAGCGCGTCCCACTGCTCGCCGGCCAGCGTGTGGTCGGCCTGCCGCTCGGTGCTCATCCACGGGTTGATCTCGTACTCGATGCCGTAGAACAGCGGCGGGCACATGAGGATGCGGGCGCCCATAGGAACCGGCCTCTTGGGGTGTGTGTTGCCAAGTTTCACCGGCGCCAACAGATGGCGGATCGCACCGGCTTTGAGTGGTTCGCGGAGAATTGCATACTGAGTGGGCCTGCGGTGCTTGAGAGTTCAGTTACCGACCGCTAGGATCCGGCTACCCGCCTCTTCGCAGTTATTAGGACCGCCGGAGTGGCCGTGTTGGTTCGGAACCGGACTATTCCTACGTACCTGAGCGAGAGAGCCTAATGCAGCCTGTAGAATCTCGGATCGTCATGATTGTCGCAATCGTGGTTTGCCTGCTCGCGCCGGAGGCGAACTCCGCAACGGTGACCGATCTGGTTGGGGACAAGGACGGCTTTGGCGTTCCGGGGGCGCCGGCGACGCCGGCCGATGGCGTGCTGTGGCGTGACGACTTGGGGGGAATCTTCTTTACTGACTACCGGGACGCCGACGACTTGGCCGACGCGCCTTTCACGGACATTTGGCAGGCCCCGGGCAGCGTAAGCTACTCGCACAGCTACGCGTTAGGGGGCATGCAGGCGTTGCAAGCGACGCTCCAGCTGCAGATCGCAGGAATCGCTGATGTCGACGGTCCTTATCAGGTCTCGGTTAATTCGATTGTTATTGGTCAGATTGATGCGAACGCTGCGGCCAACGCGTTTCAAGAAGTCAAGCTGTACTCATTCAACATACCGGTTGCGTTGATCAACGGGAGTGACGCGATCGAAGTGAGCGCTTCTCAGGGCGACGGCAACATCTTCAATTTCTCTGAGTTGATAGTCCGAACCGTTCCTGAGCCTACTGCGTTGGCCTTATCTGCGTTGGTGCTGGGGAGCTACGGAGTCGCGACGCGGCGGCGAATTGAATTCCGACGGTCTGCCTAGGACTGTGCAGCCGCATCGGTCAATGAAATGGTGAGGCGTGCGCTCACTGCCCACTCGTTTTCCATACTTCCTCGACCAGCGACCGCAAGAACGGCTCGACGTCGGTCACCAGGCCGACCGTCTGGAAGCTGCCGCGGTCGCTCAGCTTAATGACGGTCGACGGGTTGATGTCGACGCACACCACTTTGACCCACGCCGGCAGCAGGTTGCCGACCGCGATCGAGTGCAGCGTGGTGGCGATCATTAGGCAGAACGTGACGTCGCGGACCGCTTCGCGCATCTGACGCTGGGCGTCGAGCACGTCAGTGATGACGTCGGGCAGGGGGCCGTCGTCGCGGATGCTGCCGGCCAGCAGGAACTCCACGTTGTTCTTCACGCAGTCGTGCATCACTCCCGAGGTGATCAGGCCCTGGTCGACGGCCGCGGCGATCGAGCCCACCCGGCGGATCCGGTTGATGGCCCGCAGGTGGTGCTCGTGGCCCGCCTCGGCGATGCGGGCGTCGTCGAGGTGCACGCCGAGGCTGGTGCCGAACATCGCCTGCTCGATGTCGTGGGTCGCCAGGGCGTTGCCGGCGAACAGCTTGTGCACGTAGCCGCCGCGGATCAGCTCCGACAGCAGCGGGCCGCTGCCGGTGTGCACAATCGCTGGCCCGCCGACGATCAGCGTCTTGCCGCCGCCGGCTTGGTTGTCACGCAGCAGCTCAGCGATCTGGCGTACCTGGCCAGCCTTCGGTTTCTCGGTCGACACGGCGCTGTTCATGAACGCGAACGCGTGCTCGCCGGCGTCGCCCCGGTCGGGCGGGAAGACCCGCACGCCGGCGTGGCCGACGATCACCTTGTCGCCAACATTGACTTCGGACATCGGCACGCACCGCGGGCGGTCGTCCTTGCCGACGACCACGCCGCAGTCCATCTCCTGGTCGGCGACCTCGACCCACTGGCCGCCGAGCCGGACCTCGGTCCGCTGGTTGGTTGACGAGTAGAACCCCTCGGGCAGCACGCCGGCCTGCCCGACCGGCTCGGTCTGGCAGTCGATGCTGTGCACCGGCACGGCGCCGTGGTCGGAAATAGCGGCCAGGATCGCCTGCAGGGCTTCATCGGTGGCCGCTCGGACCTCGATCAGCGCCCGGCTGGGGTCGGATCGCCCCTGGCCGATGGCGATTGACTTGATCTTGAACGTCCCGCCGCCGGTAGTGATCGTGTCGAGCACCTTGGGCAGAATCAGGCTGTCGATGATGTGGCCCGCGACCTCGACTTCTTCGACGTGGGTCGCTTCGGCGGCGTGGGGGCTGGAGTCGCCCATGGCAGAGGTCTCCTTTCCGAACAGATTGCGCAGATTGCCAGCTCGGCCGGGCCCGGGTCCGACTTCCTGAACGGGCCTCAAACCCCTATAATACAAAATCTTACGTCTTTTTGGCGCTCGCGGAGAGGGCGCCGTGACTGGCAGAACGCCGAAACGCAGCCAACCGAAGTACATGAGCGATCAAAACAAGAGCAACTGGGACGACCTGGCCAGCGAACTCGGCGCCCAGCCCCAGCCCGAAGTCGAGCAGCCCGCAGAGCAAAGCTCTGCTGCTAGCGCTCCTTCGCCGTCCTATGAAGAAGTGGAGTACGAGGAGCCGACCCGCCCCGCCGCGGGGTGGGACTCGCTTCTAGGTGACTTCGGCATCGACGCGCCCGCCCCAAAGGCCGCCGCTCCAACGCCGCCGCCAGCAGTTGCCGAGCCGCCGGCGCCCGTGGCGGCAGAAAAGCCCGCCAAGCCAGAGCCGGCCGCGCCGGAGCCGGTTCAAGAGATCCCGACGAACGCGTTCGCCGCAGGTCCCGAGCTACCGGCGCCCGAGCCACCGGCGCCCGCAGCCGAGGTAGTTGACGAAGTGACGGAAGAGCCCGTTGCCTCGCAGCCCGAGCAGGCAGAACCCGCCACGGATCAGGCGACCGAAGCCGCCGAGCAGTCGGAGCAGGCCGAGCCCGCCCCCAGCAAGTGGGACCTGGCGCCCAAGTCGCAGCTGTCGCTGCCAGACTGGTTCCCGTTTGCCGGCAAGCGATCCAAGGCCCCCGTGGCCCCGCCCGAACCGCCGGCGGAGAGCCCGGCCGAGGGTGTTGTCGAGCCGGCCGCCGCTCAGCGGCCCGCCGAAGAGCCCGCCCCGGCGGAAATCAAGGCAAAGTCGGAGCCCTCCCAATCAGAGCCCCCCATATCAGAGTCAGTGACCGACGCCCCGCTTGCTGACGAGAGGGCGGGCAATGACAACTCCGGTGAAGAGCAGCCCGCCGAGGGAGAGGAGGGTGGCGAGGAGCGTCCCCGCCGCCGCCGCCGACGCCGTGGACGCCGCCGTCGCTCGTCCGCGACGCCTGTCGACACCGCCACCACCGCCGAAGAAGAAGCCGCCGAGGCGGTCGATGAGAGCTTCGCCGCGCTCGGCGAGACCGAGGAAGCCGACGAGGCGGACGAGGTCGACAATCGGGCGGTCGACGATTCGGACGAGTCCGACGACGACCACGACGACGGCGCCACCCCCAAACACCGGAGTGTCCCGTCGTGGGGTGACGCGATTTCGGTGGTTGTCGACTCGAATATCGCCCATCGCTCCGAACGCAAGAAGTTCACCGTCCGCAGCAGCGGGGGCGGTCGCGGGCGCCGCGGCGGCCGGCGTCGCAAGAAGCCGACCAGCTAGTCGGCGGCGAGAAACGCTAGCCGAAACGCGGGCTTTCTCTGCGGCGGTCCCCACCGCGGGGGGGCCGCCGGCCAATCTCTGATACCCGCATCCGGCGGGCCGCGACGCCCGTTTGACCCGCGGATTCCGGCGTTCTGCCGCCGCGCCGCCGCCAACTTTGTCAGGAAGTTGGGAAGTCGGTGTTGCCCGCTGTGTAATTCCGATTGATACTTTAGGTGAGTGAGGTCGCGTCTGCCGGCATGGTTTCGCCGGCGCCGCCCACGCTCGCCAGCGACGATTCCCCACCTTCCGCTCTTTGCCAATTTCGCCCTCGGGCGTTTCTAAGAGTCGCGACGGGAGCCTCGTTTGCCCCCCCCGCGCCGGGCGGATCCTCTCTCCGCTCCCCTCTGCCGCACGCCCGCCGCTGTGCGCCCGCCGCGTTTCGATTGGGGTCGCACCGCGTGGCCACCCACTGGCGGGCGCGTTGACTGAGTGCGAATGGTTGGTGCGTTTCAAGCGAACGGATTGCATGAACGCGCGAACCAAGGGGCGGCTGTGCCGCTCTGTCTTCGCTGCGTTCTTATCGGAATACCTTGGGTCATTCGCTTCATAATCCAGGAGTTCGCGCGGCATGGACAACGGACGCAGCATTATCGAACTAGTCGCCCAGCGGCAGGACCGAGACCAGTTCCGACGCAAGAACTGGGTCGGGACCTTCGAGGAGTACCTGAACCTGGTCAGGGAGAACCCGCAGGTCACGCGCACCGCGTACCAGCGGCTGTACGACATGATCTTGTCGTACGGGGTCGAGACCATCGAGACCCGCCGCGAGAAGCACCTGCACTACAAGTTCTTCGACGACCCCGACGGCGACGGCCACGACGCGGTGTTCGGGCTCCGCCGGCCGCTCAAGGACCTGGTCAACGCGCTCAAGAGCGCCGCCAACGGCTACGGCATCGAACGCCGCGTGCTGCTGCTGCACGGCCCGGTCGGCAGCAGCAAGAGCACGATCGCGCGGCTGCTGAAGAAGGGGCTCGAGCGGTACAGCGCCACCGACGCCGGCGCGCTGTACACCCTCGGCTGGGTCGACGAGGACGAGCCGGACGACCCGGCCAAGATCCAGTGGTGCCCGATGAACGAGGAGCCGCTGCACCTGATCCCGACCCGCTTCCGGGCCGATGTCGAGGCCCAGCTCAACGCCGGCCGCGGCGAGGACGACTACCACGTCCGGGTCGACGGTTTCCTCGACCCGTACTGCCGGTTCATCTACCAGCAGCGGCTGAAGCACTACGACGGCGACTGGACCCGACTGGTGCAGGACATCCGCGTCAAGCGGGTGATCCTCAGCGAGAAGGACCGCGTCGGGATCGGCACCTTCCAGCCGAAGGACGAGAAGAACCAGGACGCCACCGAGCTGACCGGCGACATCAACTACCGCAAGATCGCCGAGTACGGCAGCGACTCCGACCCGCGGGCGTTCAACTTCGACGGCGAGTTCAACATCGCCAACCGCGGCATCATCGAGTTTGTCGAGGTGCTGAAGCTCGACGTGGCGTTCCTGTACGACCTCTTGGGCGCCAGCCAGGAGCACCGCATCAAGCCGAAGAAGTTTGCCCAGACCGACATCGACGAGGTGATCATCGGCCACACCAACGAGCCGGAGTACCGCCGCCTGCAGAGCAACGAGTTTATGGAGGCCCTCCGCGACCGCACGGTGAAGATCGACGTGCCGTACGTCACGACCCTCAACAACGAGATCCGCATCTACGAGAAGGACTACAACAACCAGACCGTCCGCGGCAAGCACATCGCCCCGCACACGATCGAGATGGCGGCCATGTGGGCCGTGCTGACGCGGCTCGAGGAGCCGAAGCACGCGGGCCTGACCAGGCTGCAGAAGATGAAGCTCTACAACGGCAAGACCCTGCCCGGGTTCACCGACGAGAACATCAACGAGCTCCGCGAGCAGGCGACCACCGAGGGGATGATCGGCATCTCGCCGCGGTACGTGCAGGACAAGCTGTCCAACGCGTTGGTGGCCCACCCCGAGTCGCACAGCATCAACCCGTTTATGGTGCTCAACGAGCTCGAGACCGGCCTCAAGCACCACAGCCTGATCAACAACGAGGAGACCAAGCAGGAGTACCGCGACCTCCTCGGTGTGGTAAAGGAGGAGTACACCAATATCGTCAAGAACGAGGTCCAACGCGCCATCGCCGCCGACGAGGACGCCCTCACCCGGCTGTGCGCCAACTACATCGACAGCGTCAAGGCGTACACGCAGCGCGAGAAGGTGAAGAACAAGTTTACCGGCGAGTACGAGGAGCCGGACGAGCGGTTGATGCGAGGCATCGAAGAGAAGATCGACATCCCCGACTCCCGCAAGGACGACTTCCGCCGCGAGATCATGAACTACATCGGCGCGTTGTCGATCGACGGCAAGAAGTTCGACTTCCGCAGCAACGAACGCCTGCACAAGGCGCTCGAGCTGAAGCTGTTCGAGGACCAGAAGGACTCGATCAAGCTGACCAGCCTGGTGTCGAACGTCGTGGACACGGACACCCAGCAAAAGATCGACATCGTCAAGGGCCGCCTGATCCGCGATTTCGGCTACGACGACGAGTCCGCCACGGATGTGCTGCAGTACGTGGCCAGCATTTTCGCTCGGGGCGATGCGAAGAAGGAGGATTAGTAAGCGACCGCCGCGTAGCGGCGCACCGTGGTCCCCTCCCCGGCAGGGGGAGGGGCTAGGGGAGGGGGTTGGCCCCACGAGCAAGCCCAACCCGAGCAGGCAGCCCAACCCGTGCGGGGTGGGATCGTTTGAACCAACCGAAGCCGTCCCACCCCTGGCGGGGTGGGCTGAGGGAATATGCCACTCGACATCGAACGTGACCAACGCCGCTTCAAGGAGATCGTCCGCGGTCGCCTGCGGAAGAATCTCCGCAAGTACGTCACGCAGGGCGAGATGATGGGCCGCAAGGGCAAGGACCTCGTGTCGATCCCGATCCCGTCGCTCGACGTGCCGCGGTTTAAGTTTGGCGACAACGGCGCCGGCGGCGTCGGCACGGGCGAGGGCGAGGAGGGCCAGCCGGTCGGCAAGGGGGGCCAGCCGCAGGGCGGGCCCGGCGAGGCCGGCAGCGACCCCGGCAGCGAGCACTTCATGGAGGTCGACGTCAGCCTCGACGAGCTGGCCGAGATCCTTGGCGACGAACTCGAGCTCCCCCGCATCCTGCCCAAGGGCGACGCCAGCCTGCAGGACGAGAAGTCCAAGTACGACAGCATCCGTTCGACCGGCCCCGAGTCGCTGCGTCACAAGAAGCGGACCTACCTCAAGGCGCTAAAGCGACAGATCTCGACCGGCGAGTACACTCCCGACGACCCGCGGGTGGTGCCGATCAAGTCGGACAAGCAGTATCGCAGCTGGAGCACCATCCAGCACCCCGAGGTCAATGCGGTGATCATCTACGTGATGGACGTCTCCGGCAGCATGACCGACGACCAGAAAGAGATCGTCCGCACCGAGGCGTTCTGGATCGACACCTGGCTCGGCAGCCAATACAAGGGGATCGAAAAGCGCTACATCATTCACGACGCCGTGGCCAAGGAGGTCGACGAGCACACCTTCTACCACACCCGGGAGTCCGGCGGCACACGGATCTCCAGCGCCTACAAGGTGTGCGCCGACCTGATCGAGAAGGACTTCCCGCCGGCCGACTGGAACATCTACGTGTTCCAGTTCTCCGACGGCGACAACTGGGGCGAGGACAACGAGAAGGCGTTCAGCGAGCTGGGCGACCGCATCCTGCCGCACGTGAACCTGTACGCTTACGGCCAGGTCGAGTCGCCCTACGGCAGCGGCGAGTTCCTCGGCCGCCTGAAGAGCCGCTTCGGCGAGAGCCACGAGGCGATCGTCACCAGCGAGATCGAGGACAAGGACGCGATCTACGAGTCGATCAAGACCTTCCTAGGTAAAGGGAAGTAATGAACCAAGCCAACCCAATGACAGCCCACCCCGCCAGGGGTGGGACCGACGGAGTGTGAACAGTAGGAAGCAGAGTGAACAGAGAGATGGGGCGACGTTTGCTAGCAAGCCTCTGCTCTCTCTGCTTCCTTCTGTTAAACAGAACTTGAACAGTCGTAACCGAAGAGAACGAGGTGCATCTTGCTCGTTCGTTTGAGAGCTCTAGGTAGTTCAGTCCCACCCCTGGCGGGGTGGGCTGCCAGGTAGTCGATCGCCAATGGCCAACAGCTAACCGCCCATAGCCAATACCCCTATGCCCATCTCAGAAATAGCCCCGCTGCCTGCCGAGCTCCAGGAGTGGCAGGAGAAGATCGAGAAGCTGGCCGCCGGTCACGGGCTCGACTTCTTCCCCACCATTTTTGAGATGGTGCCGGCCGACCGGCTCAACGAGATCGCCGCCAAGGGGGGCTTCCCGGTGCGGTACCCGCACTGGCGGTTTGGGATGGAGTACGAGAAGCTCGGCAAGGGCTACCACTACGGCCTGCAGAAGATCTACGAGCTGGTCATCAACAACGACCCCTGCTACGCCTACCTGATGGCGAGCAACGAGCTGGTCGATCAAAAACTCGTCATGGCCCACGTGTACGGGCACTGCGACTTCTTTAAATGCAACGCGTGGTTCGGCCACACCAACCGCAAGATGATGGACCAGATGGCCAACCACGGCGCGCGGATCCGCCGCTACATGGACGAGGTCGGCGTCGAGCCGGTCGAGGAGTTTATCGACGCCTGCCTGAGCATCGAGGACCTGATCGACATCCACTCGCCGTTCATCAAGCGGCGGGCCGACCGGCATGATCCGGGCGAACGCAAGGACGCGCCGCCGAAGCCGGCGCGGTTCCAGAGCAGCGAGTACCTCGACCCGTTTGTGAACCCCAAGGCCGAGCTCCGCCGCGACGACACCGAGGACACCCCGAAGCCGCACAAGATCCCGGAGCACCCCGAGCGGGACGTGATGCTGTTCCTCTTGGAACGCGCGCCGCTCAACGCCTGGCAGGCGGACGTGCTGTCGATCATCCGCGACGAGGCGTACTACTTCGCGCCGCAGGGTCAGACCAAGATCATGAACGAGGGCTGGGCCAGCTACTGGCACAGCAAGATGATGACCACGCAGATCGCCAGCGCGGCGGAGATCGTGCAGTTCGCCGACCACCACTCCGGCACGGTGGCCTCGAGCGGCGGCTCGCTGAACCCGTACAAGCTTGGCATCGAGCTGTTCCGCGACATCGAGGACCGCTGGAACCGCGGCGCCTACGGCAAGGAGTACGAGGAGTGCGACGACCACGCCGAGCGGCAGGACTGGGACCGACAGCTCGGCGGCGGCCGCGACAAGATCTTCGAGGTCCGCCGCGTGCACAACGACCTCACCTTCATCGACTCGTTCCTGACGCTCGACTTCGTGCGGGAGCACAAGCTGTTCAAGTTTGGCTACAACCCGGGCACCGAGTACTATGAAATCGAGACCCGCGCCTTCCCCCAGGTGAAGAGCCAGCTGCTGGTCAACCTGACCAACCTCGGCCGCCCGCACATCTCGGTGGTCGACGGAAACTACAAGAACCGCGGCGAGTTGTACCTCGAGCACGCGTACACGGGCGTCGAGCTGCAGATGAACTACGCCCAGGACACGCTGCAGAACCTCCACCGCTTGTGGACCCGGCCGGTGCACATCGCCACCGTGATCGACGAGGTCGAGACCATCGTGTCGTTCGACGGCAAGTCGGTCACGGTCGATCAGGGCGACGAGGTCGAGAGCGAGGAGGATGATTGAGTCGCAACCATCGACATGGGGAGGACAAGTTTAGAGGGAACACTAATGTTCGCTAGTACTACAGCGCTAGGTCGTGAGTCGAAAAACGGTGACTGGCTCGACGCGGTGGTTGGGCTAGAACCCAAATTTTGTGGAGAGTCGTCGTGCCTGTGCCCCTCTTTCGACGGACCACCAGACGAGATGTAGTCTTGGGCGGGCTGATGCCGGCTTGCGAGAGGCTCGCGATGCGTAATCCATGTCAATCCCCAGTTACGACCATTAGTGCCTATTAGAGTTCCGTCCCAACTACCTCGCTTGCATTGACTCCTTGAAGATTCTTATGCCCCTAGCCCAAACACTCGCCGGCAAGCTGAACGCCGCTCAGATCGACGGGACCGTCGTCTCGGCCGCTGAGAACGGCGACCGGCTGCTGGTGCGCGTCGACCAGGCGGGGGCGTTGGCGCTGTCGCTGTTCGAGCTGCGGCTAGAGACCGACAAGCTGACCGCCGCGCCGATGCCGCACGTCAAGCAGGTCGCCACACAGCTGACCGAGAAGATCACCTACCTGCTCGAACCAATCTGCCCGGTCGAGTCCGACGCCGAGGCGTGCGTCGTGCAGCTCCGCTCGACCAAGCCGCAGCAGGGCGTGGAGGGCGTGTGCTACTACGAACTTCTAGTGAAGACAGGCGGCGCCATCGGCCTCTGCCGGTACGAGAAGGCCAAGGGCGCCCTCCGCCGCGAGGTTGCCATGAACCTGACCAAGGAGGTGGTCACGCGGTTGGCGGCAGATTTCTTAGCAGCCGTGGACTGACCCGCTGGCTGGCATTCCCCCGGTCTAACCGCTACGACCGTGCTGCTCGGCGGCGTGAAGGCCCTATTCTCTAGCGGTGAGGGGCGGCAGGTGGTAACGGCCCCCCTGGGTTCCCGTTTGTGAGATTGAGTCACGACCTTCTCACACTCGATAGGGGACCCAAAATATGATGCGTCTGCTGCTTGCGTCCGCGGTGCTGTTCACGATTGCCCTCAGCGGCTGGACCCCACTGGTGCTGCCGGCTGCTGCGGCGGTCGACCACTCGCTGCAGGTGCTGATCTTGTGTGTTTGCGCCGGCGCTGTTTGGGCGGCGACCCAGTGAACCAGACCCTGCCCGGCGACGCCGCTCGCGCGCCGAGGGCGAGGTTTTAGTGGTCGGCACGGGACGCGTTTGCAGGTTCCGGGGCGTGCTGTCTTGTGTCGGCTGTCGTTGTGGCGGACAATCGCCCGCATGAGCACCGACGCGCCGCATGAGGAAAACTTCGAATCAGAGCTAGTCGAAGGAGACGGCCCCGCGGTCGACACCTTCGGGACCACAGTCCCGCGGCATCTAGCGGGCCTGGTCGACAACGTTGTGGCGATGATGTTGTCGGTGGTCTGCGCCAAGGCCTTGCCGAACTCGATGCCGCTCTTGCAAGGGGTGGTCGTCTTCGCTGTCTACCTTGTCTACTTTGCGTTTCTTGAGTTGGTGTTTAGCACGACGCCGGGCAAGTTAATGAACGGTCTAGTCAACCGTGACTTCAGCGGAGGTCGATGTTCCGCGCGGCAAACAATGATTCGAACGCTGTTCCGATTGCTGGAGGTGAACCCGCTCTTGTTTGGGTTTCTTCCTGCAGCCGCCAGCATCATCTGGTCGCGGAATCACCAGAGATTTGGTGACAAAGTGGCCGGGACTGTTGTCGTCTTTCGTTAGGACGGTCTTGCTGAAATGATGTGGTATCGCCCGAATTAGCTACCACCGTCTACCAGCACCGCCAGCATCCCGCGGCAGAACTCCGGCAGGTCGTCCGGCTTGCGGCTGCTGACGTGGTGGCCGTCGACGACGCAGGCGGCGTCCTCCCACTCGGCGCCGGCGTTCACCAGGTCGTCCTTGATGCCGGGCGAGCCGGTCACGCGGACCCCTTTGTACACGCCCGCGGAGATCGGGATCCAGCCGCCGTGGCAGATCGCGGCGATCAGCTTGCCGGCGGCGTCGAACTCGCGGACCAGCTCGAGCACCTTCGCCTCACGCCGCAGTTTGTCGGGCATGAACCCGCCGGGGACCAGCAGGCCGTCGAACTCGGCCGCCGTGACGTCGTGGTACGAAGTGTCGGACTGGCAGGGGTAGCCGTTCTTGCCGGCGTACGTGACGCCCGCCTCGGGGCCGGCCACGACGACCTGGGCGCCGGCCTCGATCATGCGGAGCTTGGGGTACCAGAGCTCCAGGTCTTCGTAGATGTCGCCGACGAAGGAGAGGATGCGTTTGTTTTCGAGGGGGCGGTCCATCGGGGTTCCATTCCTGCGGTTCGATAGGGGGCTTGAGAGGCGGTGCTATTCCGCGTGCGCGTGTTCGTGCTGCTCGTAGTGCTGCTGCAGCTTGTCGAGGCCGAAGTCGTTCTTCGTCGAGTGCCACACCAGGTGCGAGTGGTTCCCCTGGGCGTTGTCGTACTCGAAGACGAACGTCGGCCCGTGCACGCGGAAGTAATGGTTTTCATCGGGACCGAGCCCGCCCGCCCAGGCGAAGTAGATTTCGCTGTAGCCCGCCCGCTCGATCTCGGCGAGTTCCTGCGCTGCGAGTTCCGGCCGCAGGTTCTGTAGCACGCCGGTGACGACCTCCGTCAGCCCCGATTGCTGCGCGGGCGTCATCTGCGAGTAGGGCAGGCCCGCCGGCTTGCCTAGGTCGATGGGCGCGCCCGGCACGGTCGCGACGTCGCGCGGAGCCTCGCTGGCGATCGACGCCTGCCGCCGCTGCTCTTCAGAAAACAAACCCATCAGCGCTCGGAAACGGTCTTCCTCTCCGCCGAGGGCGCGGAGTCCCAGCCGGGGGCCAACGCGGACCTCGTGGGGGTTGGCGCCGAGGAACAGCGGCGCGGTCGAAACCACCAGCTGCCCGTCGGACGTGAGGTTCAGTGACAGGTGGTGACCCTCGACCCGCCAGCCCCACGGGCGGTCGGCGTCCGGCTCGCCGTAGACCGCGAACCAGTACTTCTCTGGGTTGCGGATGTTCTCGACGTCCTCGCGGTCGGCCTCGATCAGGCGCAGCACCCGCTCGAGCGACATGATGGTGGTCGCCTTCAGGTAGCCCTGGTCGCTCAGCACCGACCGCATCAGCTTGCGGGCTGCCCGGCGCTGCTCGAGCGTCATGTCACGCAGCGGCAGGCCGACGCGTTCCATGGGGACAAACTGCCAGTCGGTGCGCTGCGGGCCGTCGAACGCGAAAGTGGCCGCCTGTCGCTGCTCGTCGGGAAGCGTGCTCAGGAATTCGACTGCCGCGTCCCGCATCTCCTCATTTACCTGATGCTGAGCGGCTTCGTGCGCGCTGGTCCGATCAGGCGTCAGCGCTACCCAGCTGAGTGCTAAGAAGAGGAGGAGCAGGTTGCTGAGGAATTGGTGCATGGAGGACCTGGCGGGGGGCGGCGGCGAGTGCGAAGGCGAACGGCCGACCGATTATACCCGCCGTCGGGGGACGGCGCCTGCCTGCGACGAACCCGGCGGCTGGCTATCCCAGCAGCATCTGCAGGTCGTCCGACGTGAGGGTGCGGAGCAGCGAGCTGTCCGCCGAGATGATCGCCTCGGCGAGCTCACGTTTCCCCGCTTGCAGCCGGAGGATCTTTTCCTCGACCGTGTCGCGGGCGATCAGCCGGTAGGCAAACACCGGCTTCTCCTGCCCCAGCCGGTGGGCGCGGTCGATGGCCTGGGCCTCGACCGCGGGGTTCCACCACGGGTCGAGCAGGAAGACGTACTCGGCCGCGGTCAGGTTCAGGCCGCAGCCGCCCGCCTTTAGGCTGATCAGGAACGCCTGGCAAGCGTCATCGTTCTGGAACCGCTCGACGCGTCGCTGCCGGTCGCGGGTCTTGCCGTCGAGGTGCTCGTAGACGACGCCGGCCTTGTCGAGGCGGTCGCGGACGATGTCGAGCATCGTCGTGAATTGCGAGAAGATGAGCGCCTTGTGGCCCTCGCCCAGCACCTCATGGAGTTGCTCCAGCAGCAGGTTGAGCTTCGCCGAAGGCTTCGACCTGCGGCGTTTGTCGATCAGCCCCGGGTGGCACGCCGCCTGGCGGAGCCGCAGCAGGGCCTCGAGCACGTGCACCTTCGACTTGGCCAGGCCGGTCTTGGCGATCCGCTCCTCGAGTGACGCTCGGTAGTGGTTGCGCAGGTCGTTGTACTGCTTGCGTTGCGCCGGGGGGAGTTCGCAGTAGAGCTGCTGTTCTGACTTCTTAGGCAGCTGGGGGAGTACTTGTTCCTTGGTGCGACGCAGCAGGAAAGGGGCGATCCCCCGACGGATCGCCGCCAGGCGCGACTGCTGCTCCTCGTCGCGGCTGCTCTTGGTCAGCTCGCCGAGTGCGCCGCTCGTGCCGAGCAGGCCGGGGTTCAGGAACTCGAAGATCGACCAGAGCTCGCCCAGGTGGTTCTCGACCGGAGTGCCGGAGAGGGCCAAGCGGCAGCGGGCGTTGAGGACGCGGCTCGCCTTGGCGGTCTGCGACGCCGCGTTCTTGATGGCCTGGGCCTCGTCCAGGATGGCGTAGTCCCAGGGGGTCGCGGCCATGAGTTCGACGTCCTGCCGAAGCGTGCCGTAGGTGGTCAGCACGAGGTCGTAGTCGGTGAATTCGCCGACTCGCTCCGCGCGGTCGATTCCGGTGTAGTCCGCGACGGCCAGCTTCGGAGCGAAGCGTTCGGCCTCGAGTTTCCAGTTGTAGACCAGGCTCTTAGGCGCCACGACCAGCGACGGCCGCCGCTCGGCGTCGCGCGGCTGGCGGCGGCGACGGTCGGCCAGCAACGCCAGCACCTGAATCGTCTTGCCGAGCCCCATGTCGTCCGCTAGGCACCCGCCGAAACCGAACTTCTCGAGGAACCGCAGCCAGCCGAGCCCCTCGCGCTGGTAGTCCCGCAGCTCGCCCCGGAATGAGCGGGGCGCCGCGGCGGGCGTGACCCCCTGAAACGAGGCGAGGCGCTTGCGCCACGCGGCAAACTTGCGATCGATCTCAACCGAATGATCCGCTTCACGACCAGACAGCAACGAGTCGAGCAGGAGCGCCTGACCGGTCTGGAACCGCAGCGACTCGCCCTCCTGTCGTCCGCCGAGTTCCCCCAGCGGCGCGTACCGGTCGATCCACTGTTGGGGCAGCAGCCCGCGGGTGCCGTCGCCGAGCAGGATGTACCGCTCGCCGGAACGGATCGCCCGCAGCAGCTCGGGCAGGGTGGCGGTGGCGCCGCCGAAGTCGACCTCGCCCTCCAGGTCGAACCAGTCCACGCCCGACTTCACGCTTACCGAGACTCCGCCGCCGCGGCGGACGAGCGTCCCCTCGGCCTCTACCGACCAGCCCTCATCGACGAGCGTTTCAACAACCGTGGTCAGCTGGCGCGGCGACATCTGCAGATGCCCGGGGGGCGTCTGATCGAAGTAGTCGGCCTGCCTGGGGGCCAGCCCCAGCTCTAGCAGACGGTTGAAAAGTTCCGACTCGCGTTGGCCGTCCCGGGCAATCATGCGTCCGCCGTCCGGCGTCGGCCAGGCGTTGACTTCGCTGTCGGCCGAGGCCAAATTATCCTCGTACACGTACGACACGCTCGCGTACAATTTGGGATCTCGGCCGTACGACTGTCGGTCGCTTGGAGGGTGCACCACCAGCCGGCCCCGCGGCTCGCCAGTCTGGCGAGTCAGGCAGAGCGAATCGTCGCCAGTCAGCTCCGGCGGTTCGCCCGCGCGCCACAACTCTTGCAGCAGCGAGTCGCGTTCCGACTTCGGGACCACCAATTCGTCGTTGGCCCGGAGGGCTTCTAGCCACCGGTCGTCGGGGGGGCTCCGGAATGGAGCCAGCAGGTTGTCCATCAGCAGCAGGCCGGCAGAGAAACAGTAGACCGCGTCGCGCAGCGGGCGCGACTGGTCGCCGCGGACCAGCTCGCCGGTCAGGCGCCACCTGCGACCCCGGTCAAACGGCTTCGTCCGCAGGCGAAACCGCCAGGGGTCCCCGGCGTCCCACGCGATGGTCTGCGCGTCCTCCCAGTCCTGGGTTCCGGAAAGGAGCCAGGCAAACCGCCCCGTGGCGGCTAGCGCCGGCAGCACGGCGCCAAAGAGCGGGGCGGCGAGCGCCACACGGGTCGGCAATTGCGCGTTGGGAGACCGAGCCCCGTAGTTGTACTGAGAGTAGGTCAGCGCGGTCGTTACGCGGCTGCCCAGCAGCAGTCCCAAGACGTCACGGTCGTGCGGGGCGTCTAAGCCGCCGACGTTGCCGGAGTCGATCTGCAGGGGCTTGACCTTCCCCCAGCCGCCGTCGTTCAGGCGTTGGCTCTGCAGCAGCGTGATCTCCGGCGTATGGTCCTGCCGCGACACGTCCAACAGGTAAAAGACCCGGCGTTCGACGTCGGCCGTGGCGCCCAGCAGCGGGGCCTCCCGATGGGGTTCGGCTTGATTCAGCGCCTGCTGCCAACCGAAGGCGGGCGAGGGCGCCTTCCCGATGAGTGACAAGCCGCCCTGGCGGGTCGGCCTCCGGCGGTCGTCCGTTGGCCTCACCCGCTCCACTGTCCTCAGCGCCGCCCACAAGTGCTTGCAGTGGTGCCCGTCGTCAAAGTGGGGGCAGGAGCACTCCAGGTAAAGTTCGTTGGAGTCGAGGTCTTCGAGGAAGACATCGTAGATCGCTCCTCCGGACCCCTCGACTTCGAACTGGTAGCAATCGTCGCTCTGTTCGACGAGATTGACTTGGCCTGCAGCGGCGTAGGCGTCGCCGCGTTGGCGGACCGCGCTAGAGAAGAGCGGCTTGACTTCCTGCAGCACTGACATCCATTCCTCGTTGGGTGGCGCATCCCAGAACAGGCGGGAGCGGAACCATTGAACCAGTCGGCGATGACGATGGCGTCTTGGTCAAGTGGTGATGCTACGGGTTGGGCTTCACCTGTTCAATCGAGCCAGGGCATTTTCCGTGGCAATCGTCCCCTGGAGGTGGCTTTATGTGATTGGCGGAAGGAGGAAGGAGCTCCATTCCGATATCGGTCCGCAAAGGGCCGGGCGGATCCCTGTATGCGTTTCGTTTTCTCGCCGCTTCGCTGTGGAAATGGTCCGCGTGGTAGGTTCAAATTTAAGGGGGAGAAGGGGTGACCCTGTTAGGCGGGGTGTTCAGACAACACGGGCCGCTCGGCGGGCGGCTGCGCGGTAGGGGATTCGGTACGCCACACTGCGGTCGTCTTCTACTCCTGGTAGGCGGGGTGGGACAAAACCCCTCAGACGGTTTCCGGGCCGCACGCAGCCAACGTTGCTAGACAAGCATAAAGTGAATCACTGGGAGAACCGGGGCCCAAGTTTTGTCCCCCCCGATCGTTTTTTCGGACCAAACGATGGACTGACCGGGGTTGGTGAGGGGGGGGCGCTTACGCGGTTTTGCGGCCGGGTGACGCGGCGGAGAATGCCAACCGCTGCTTGGTGGGCGCTCCGCGACACGGCGGCTCACTGGTATACTGCCGGCCTGCGAACCCCTACCCACAAGCGATCGAAGCGATGCACCACGACCAAGCTGCCCCCGAGGAATCGTTAGCACCCGCCGGCGGCGGATGGCACTGCAGCCACCTGTACTACTCGTTTGATCGCCCTGCATTGGCCGTGCTCGACGGGGCAGGGCGGCGGGCCGTGGCGGACGCGGTGACCGCGGCGCTCGACCCGTCTGCGGGGCACGCTCCGCTGCGGATGCAGACCTCGATCGTCAGCGGTCACAAGGCCGACTTCGGCGTGATGCTGATGGACCCGGACCCGCTGAAAATCGATGCGGTGCATCAGGTTTTGATGTCTGGACCTGCGGGTCCGGTTTTAACGCTCGGGTACTCGTTTGTCTCGGTGACAGAGATCAGCGAGTACGTGCCGAGCGTCGAGGACTACGGCAAGCGGGTGGCCGCCGAGGGCGACGAGCCCGGCTCGCCGGCCTACGAGGCCAAGGTAAAGGCGTACGCCGGTCGGCTGGAAGGCATGAACAGGCAACGACTTACGCCCGAACTACCCCCCTACCAGTCCTGCTGCTTCTACCCGATGAATAAGAAGCGTAAGGTCGGCGAGAACTGGTTCACCCTGCCCAAGAAAGAGCGGAATCGGCTGATGGGCGAGCACGCCCGCAGCGGGATGGCCTTCGCAGGGAAGGTGAGCCAGCTGATTACGGTGGGAATTGGTTTGGATGATTGGGAGTGGGGGGTTACACTGTGGGGGAGCAACCCAGAGTACCTGAAAGACATCGTTTACCAGATGCGTTTCGATGAGGCGAGCGCCCGCTACGCGGAGTTCGGCCCCTTTCTTGTTGGGTACGTTTGCACTCCTAAGCAACTTATTGAGCACTGTCGGGTAGTCGTCTAATGCGCGTTTAATCGGCGAGATTGTGGACGCGGGGCCCTAGCGGCCTGCGTGCCTGCCGAGCTGACGACCCAGCCTGACTCTTCTCTATCCCCTCTATCCCGCCCGTAGCTCCCCGGGTTGAGGTTGCTGGTTCCCGTTTGCGGATGTTTCGCCCGATTGAGCGCGCGTTGGCCAAAGCGTCGTGTGTCGTCGGATCGATTAGAGAGATAAGCACCGCGATTCAGGAACCGAGCCAGATGAAAGCATTAACCGTAGCCGCCCTGCTTGCGACGCAGATGCTAGCGTCCGCGTCGGCGGTCGAGTACCGCACCTTTGACGGCAGCTACAACAACCTTTCGTCCGCCGCCACTTCCCAGTGGGGCGCGGCTGGTTCTGAACTGCTGCGGATGGCCCCGGCCGACTACCGCGGCGACGCGGCGTTCGGCTCGGCGGTCGACAGCCGCGGCCGGCTTTCGGGCCGTGAGATCAGCAACCTGCTGGTTTCGCAGACCACGACCGTCGGCAACATCCGCGGCATGACCAGCGGCGTCTGGCAGTGGGGGCAGTTCCTCGACCACGACATCGACTTCACGCCCGGCGGCGGGGCCGAGGTGACGGTGATGATGTCGCCCGCCGACCCGTACGGGATGACGATGATCCCGTTCAGCCGCTCCGACCATGTCCACGACGCCGCGCTCGACCGGCAGCAGATCAACCACATCACCAGCTACATCGACGCCTCGAATGTCTATGGCTCGGACGCCACGCGCGCCTCGGCGCTCCGGGAGTACTCCGGCGGCCGCTTGAAGAGCAGCGGTGGTGGTTTGCTGCTGCCCACCAACGACATGGCCGGTCTGGGCGCCCTAGACAACGACAACCAGGGACCGGAGACAACTCTGTTTGTCGCCGGCGACATCCGCGCCAACGAGCAGCTCGGCCTGACCTCGATGCACACGCTGTTCATGCGTGAGCACAACCGGCTGGCGGACACGCTGTCCGCGACCCACGCGGGAGACGCCACGTGGGACGACGAGCGGATCTACCAGACCGCCCGACGGATTGTTGGCGCCGAGATCCAGGCGATCACCTACAACGAGTTCCTGCCTGCCCTGCTGGGGTCGTACGCCCCGGCGGCCGCGGACTACGCGTACGACGCCGGCGTCAACGCGACGATCGCCAACGAGTTCTCGACCTCCTTTTTCCGCGTCGGCCACAGTATGCTGCCGAACGAGATCAAGCTGTCGAGCGATTACGGTGCGTCGGCCGGCTCGATCAGCCTTGCCGAGGCCTTCTTTACGCCCAGCAGGATCATAAACAGCCCCGACATGGTCGAGGACGTCATGATGGGCCTGATGATGCAGCAGTCGCAGGAGATCGACACCCAGATGGTGGACAGCGTGCGGAACTTCCTGTTCGCCCCGACCGGCCAGATGGGGCTCGACCTGGCGGCGCTGAATATCCAACGCGGCCGCGACCACGGCCTGCCAGACTACAACACGCTCCGCCAAGCCTACGGGCTATCGGCGGTGACCTCGTTTGCGGACATCACCTCGGACTCCAACCTGCAGTCGATCCTGGCCCAGGTCTACGGCGGGGTCGACAACATCGACCCGTGGGTCGGCGCGCTGTCGGAGGACCACCTCAGCGGCGCCAGCCTCGGCCCGCTGATGACGGTCGCGCTGATTGAGCAGTTTAGCCGTCTGCGGGACGGCGACCGGTTCTTCTTCGCCGGCGACGCGTTCCTGCAGTCGAACGAGGTTGCCGCGATGGTCGACTTCTCCAACCTGTCCATGATGGACCTGCTCGACTGGAACATGGCGATGAGCGGCATGCCCGCCAACTTCTTCATGATCCCGGAGCCGGCGTCGCTGTGGTTGGCGCTGGCTGCCCTCGCCCTGCCGGCCAGGCGCCGGGTTTTCTGATAGCCCTGCTAGCCTTAGAATCACGGACTTCGATATCCGTGACCCGCAGGCGAAACAAGGTCATCTATGCCAGGCGTCCATGAGGTCGTCCACCCGCTGATCGGTCGGCACCTGACGGTGTTGCGAAACGAAACGACCCGGCCGGCGGAATTCCGCGGCTCGGTTCGCCGCCTCGCGACGCTGCTCGCCTACGAGGCGACCAAGGACCTCGGCTCCCTGCCGACCAAGGTCAAGACGCCGGTCGCCATGGCCGAAGGCTGCGAGCTGACCGACCGCATCGGGCTGGTACCCATCCTGCGGGCGGGGCTCGGCATGGTCGACCCGGTGCTGGACCTGATCCCGTCGGCCGAGGTGTGGCACCTCGGGCTCTACCGCGACGAGGAGACCGCCCAGCCGGTCCGCTACTACGACAAGCTCCCGCCGGGCAAGCCGGTTGACACCGCGCTGGTGCTCGACCCGATGCTCGCGACCGGCGGCTCGGCCGTGGCCGCGCTGCAGACGCTTTACGAGTGGGGCGTCGGCCGGGCGAAGGTGCTGTCGCTGATCGCCTCGCAGGAGGGCGTCGACACCGTGGCCGCGGCCTTCCCGCAGGCGCAGGTGTACGTCTGCAAGGTCGACCCGGAGCTCAACGACCAGAAGTTCATTGTGCCGGGGCTTGGCGACGCCGGCGACCGCTCGTTCAACACGATCATCCACTAACCACGGGGGCGGAATGGAGCGGTACGTAAGCCTGCTGGGCCTGCTGGTGATGATCCTGCTGGCCTGGCTGATGAGTGCCCACAAGTCACGCGTGAATTGGCGCGTGGTCGTGATGGGACTCGCCCTGCAGTTTGCCTTCGCTTTGTTGATCCTCAAGGCCCCGGGCGGTCAGTACGTCTTCCAGCAGCTGGGCGAGTTCTTCAACCGCTTGCTGTCGTTTGTCGACGAGGGGTCGATGCTGATGTTTGGGGTCAACCCGAGCGAGGCCGACGAGGGGATGCCGCCCCGGGTCGTGCTGCTGCGTACGTTCGCCTTCGGCGTCCTCCCGACGATTATCTTCTTCTCATCGCTGATGTCGGTCCTGTACCACATCGGCTTGATGCAGCTGGTCGTCGGCGGACTGGCGTGGGTGATGCGTCGGACGCTGGGCACTTCCGGCGCCGAGACCCTCTCGGCGGCGGCGAACATTTTTGTCGGCCAGACCGAGGCGCCCCTCGTTATCCGACCCTACGTCGGGACCATGACGCTCTCCGAGCTCATGGTCGTGATGGTCGGCGGGTTCGCGACCATCGCCGGCGGCGTGTTCGCCATCTACGTCAAGTTTGGCATCGACGCGGGCCACCTGCTTACTGCTTCGGTAATCTCCGCCCCGGCGGCCCTGCTGATCGCCAAGGTGATGCAGCCCGAGGTCGAAGAGCCCGAGACCGCCGGGGTCGCCCCGGCGCGGATGGAGGCCGCCAGCGGCAACGTGCTCGAGGCCGCGGCCGAGGGGGCCTCCGCGGGCATGCGGCTGGCCCTCAACGTCGCGGCGATGCTGATCGCCTTCGTGGCGTTGGTCGCCATGCTCAACGCGTTGGTCGGTTGGGTAGGCGGGCTGGCGGGTTTCGAGGGCGAGGCTGCCTGGAGCATGCAGAAGGCGTTCGGCTACGCGTTCGCTCCGCTGGCGTGGCTGATGGGCATCGAGTCCAAAGACTGCCTGCCGGCGGGCGTGATGCTGGGCGAGAAGATGGTGCTGAACGAGTTCTACGCCTACCTTTCCCTCAGCGATGCTATCGGTGCTGAAAAAATAAGTGAGCGGACTGCCACGATCCTCACCTACGCCCTGTGCGGTTTCGCTAATTTCAGCTCGATTGGCATCCAGCTGGGGGGCATCGGCGGCATCGCGCCGGAGCGGAGGGGCGACTTGGCGAAGCTCGCCCTGCGCGCCATGCTGGGGGGCACCCTCGCCGCGTTCATGACGGCGTGCATCGCCGCGGCCTTGATTTGATCATCCTCTTTGTCCGGTTCACGGGCCCCTCAACCTGCTTTCAAGATCCTTATGAAGACCCTCCTCACCCGTGAAGAACTGAACCAGGGCGTCGCGCGGATGGCCGGTCAGATTCACGACCGCTACGCCGACCGGCAGTTGACCATCATTAGCGTGCTGACCGGCAGCATGGTGCTGGTCGCCGACCTGATCCGAGAGATCGACCTGCCGATGCGGCTCGGTGTGATTGAGGCCAGCAGCTACCGCGGGGCCACCACCACCCGCGGCGAGCTGACCATCAACGCCAAGCCGATGCTCGACATCACCGGCCGCGACGTGCTGCTGGTCGACGACATCTTCGACACCGGCCACACGCTGGTCAAAGTGATCGAGAAGATGCAGGAGTTCAACCCGGCCAGCGTCCGCTCGGCGGTGCTGCTCCGCAAGCACGGCCGCCAGGAGGTGCAGGCCGTGCCCGACTTCGTCGCGTTCGACATCCCCGACGAGTTTGTCGTCGGCTACGGCCTCGACTACGAAGACCTGTACCGCAACCTGCCGTACCTTGCCGCCCTCGAAGAGCACGACCTCGACCACCACAAGAAGCTGGTCGAGGTCCACAAGAGCTAGCGCTGCGGCCGCGCTCGGCGTAGCTGCTCCTCCTCGACCGTGTCCGCGCCTGCCGCCATCGGTTTCTCGCAGGTGTTGCGCGTGGCCGCCGGCTTAGCGTGCACTGATCCGCAGATTGCGCGGTTTTTGGGCCGCAAGAGATTATTTTGCTTTTCTTCATTGTCCGGCGTCACAGACCCTGCGTCGGAGACGTTACCGGATAGAGCGGGCATGAATGCCTGCCTCGGTCGTAGCCAGGCGAAGAACTACCGGCGAGACGACGATGCCGAGGACCGTGTTGACTGGATCAACGCTAGAACCAGAGGCGTTCGTGCTGCTGATTGCACGGCACGAGCGGCGCATCCGTGGCTTTATCGCCACGCTGCTCCCCTTCGACCGCGACGCGGTCGACGATCTGATTCAGACCACCTACCTCGTGGCGTGGCGGAAGCTTGCCGAGTTCCGCTACGAGAGGGAAACCCCCGACGAAGAGGCGGTCCGCTGGATCATCGCCATCGCCCGGTTCGAGACCTTCAGCCACATGCGCGCCAACAAGAAGCACCGCTACGCCGAGCTCGACGAGCAGCTGCTCGGTCAGATCGCCGATGTGCAGTCGGAAGACTGGGGCCGGTTTGACGCCCGCTGGCGGGCTTTTGGGTCGTGCGTGCAGAAGCTCGAGGGCTCGCAGCGAGAGGTCATCCGGCTCCGGTATGGGCTGGGGTTGTCGCTCGACGAGATCGGTCAGCGCTACGGCAAGCTACCCAACACCATCGCGGCGCGGCTCTCGCGGATCCGCAGGGCTTTAGAAAAGTGCATAGGAACCTCGTTGCAGAACGAGGGCTACTGTCGATGAGCGGGGCCAACCCAGACAACCCGAACGGAGGCAGTCCGAACGGTCGGACCATCGGCGACGCCGACCGGCTAGAGCAGCTGCTCGAACAGCTGGTCGTCGCGACGCTCGAGCCGCAGCAGCGGGCGGAGCTCGCCGTCCTGATCCGCAACGACCCCGAGGCCGCCCGGCAGTTTGCCCAGGCGATCCACCTCCGGGAGTGCCTGAGCGACTACGGCGCCAGTGAGAGCGCCGGTGAGAGTGCGGGGGGGGAGTCAGGGGCTGCCGCTCACCAAGCGGCGTTGACGCCAGCGACCGCCACGCTCGCTGCCCGGGCCGGTGTGGGGCGGTGCGAATCTGAGCTCCGCGACAACGACGCTGACGCGGGATTTCCGACCCGCCGCTGGGGCGGTTGGTTCCCGCTCGCCCTGGCGACCTGCCTGGCGCTAGCGGTGGGCCTTGCGGCCGGGCGGATGACGCTCGGCCCGCCAGTCGCGGAGCGTGACGACGCGGCGGCTCCAACCACGACCACCACGGTTGTGCGTCCCAATTTTGAAGTCGGCGGCGCGGGCTACGACCGGCTCGGCCGGGTGGCGGCCTTGTCGCCCGACGCGTCTTCGGACGGTTTGCTGCGGCCGCTGCAGGTCGGCGATCTGCTGCGGCGGGGCGAGGTGGTCCAGCTCACCCGAGGGGTGATGCAGGTCAGCTTTGCCGCCGGCCCGGAAGTCATCGTGCAGGGCCCGGCCGAGTTTTCCGTCGTCGACGACCTGGCGATCTACGTCCACCGCGGTCGGGTCACGGCCAAGTCGCCCGGCCGGTTCACGCTGCAGACCTCGCTGGTCGCCGCGCAGGCCGAACGCGCCGAGGTCGGCGTGGTCGCCGACGCCGAGCACGCAGTCGAGCTGTACGCGTTCGACGGCAGCGTCGCGGTCAACTCCAACCCACACCGCCAGGTCGAGCAGGAGACCCTGCGGGTGCTCAAGGCCGACCAGGGCGTCGGCGTGACCCGCAAGGGGAACTCCACGCGCCTGACCGCGGTCAACACCGAGGTCCCCACCGACATGGTGCGCGACTGGGCCGAGGTCACCACCCAGCTGCACCCCTACGAGCAACTCGTGCTGGCCGACCGGCCGCTCGCCTACTGGCCGCTCTACCGCGTGCGGCGGAACCGCCGCGTGCTCGACCTCACCCAGCACGGCTACGACGGCCAGGCCATCGGCAACTGGCCCGCCGAACTCAACGACGCCTCGTCCACACAGGTCCGCGGCGCCTACTTCGACGGCGAGTCGTACATCGAGCCCGACTCGAAGCCGCCGGTCGATCTGGAGTCCGGCTTCACCATCGAGGGCTGGGCCAAGGTGCTCGGCGGGCCGGAGTTCCAGTCGGTGTTCACGTCGCGGTGGGTGTTCGGCTCCAACACGCCGAGCCAGCAGTGCTTCGGCTTCACGCTCTACGCCGGCGACGACGACAAGTGGCAGTTCTGGAGCGGCTCCGGCGAGTACGGCGCGATGTGGCAGATGCTCAGCGGGAACAAAACGCTCGAACGTCACCGCTGGACGCACGTCGCGGCCAGCTTCCGGCCAGAGAAGACTAAAGAGGGCGAGTGGGTCGAGGGGACCGTGCAGCTGTACGTCAACGGGCAGCCCGCCGCCAGCGGAACGCACCGGATGTCGCTGCTGGACTTCGAGTGGCCCGCCCGGATCGGCGCCGCGGAGTTCGTGCCCAAGTCGCTGACCTCGTGGCTGTTCCGCGGCGAGCTGCGGGACGTTGCGCTCTACGACTACCCGTTGTCCGACGAGAGGATCCGCACGCACCAGACGCAGGGCGAGCACGCCACCTAAGGCGATCCTTTAATTGTCACGCACCCACAGCAGCCCGAGAGGGGACGCATGGAACGCAATACAACTACCCACCGCGGCCGCCAGCCCCAGCACGGGTTCACCCTCGTGGAGTTGCTGGTAGTGATCGCCATCATCGGCGTGCTGATTGCGCTCTTGCTGCCGGCGGTGCAGGCCGCCCGCGAGGCCGCCCGCCGCACCCAGTGCACCAACCAGCTCCGCCAGCTCGCCCTGGCGTTCCACAACCACCACGACACGCACAAGCACATGCCGACCGGCGGGTGGAATTTCGCCTGGCTGGGCAACCCCGACTACGGGTACGGCAAGCACCAGCCGGGCAACTGGCTGTACAACATTCTGCCTTATATAGAAGAAGCGAACCTGCACGATATAGGAGCCGGCGCCACCGGAGCCGCGCGCGACCAAGCGAGCGTGCAGCGCGTTCAGACCCCGTTCGAGGGCATGACATGCCCCAGTCGCCGGAGGGCCAACGTGTTCGCGAATGGAGCGAGCACTACCTTTGCGGAGTGTGTCAATCCGGTCCAACTCTGTAGCAAGACGGACTACGCCGCCAACGCGGGTGACATGTACAACCCGGAGCCGTACGCGTCGTCCGAGCCGGGAGAGGCTCTACCTAATGTCAGCAACGTCGACTACGACTCGTTGAAAGCCTTCAGCTGGAAGCCTGTTTGGAAGGCTGGAGACCCCACAAATCCCGACAATCTGGTCTACGTGCGTGACGCAACCGGCATTGTCTACACACGTTCGCAAGTCGCATTTCGTAGGATTACCGACGGCACGTCAAACGTCTACATGGTTGGCGAAAAATACCTATCTACCCTCCACTACGAAACCGGGATGGGTGAGGGCGACAACGAGCCAGGCTTTACCGGAGGAAACGACGATACACTCCGCACAACGGTAAAGACGGTCAAGGGGATTGGGGGCGGCGATGTCAAGCTCGCACGCGACAGCGAATCTAATGTCAAGAAGATTGACAGCACCAAGTTTGGCTCCGCCCACACCGGCGGGTTCAACATGGCGTTCTGTGACGGGTCGGTCCGGCTCGTGAACTTTGAGGTCGACCCCGATGTGCACCGCCTGCGGGGCAACCGGGCCGACGGGGTCGTGCTGGCGGACGAGTGAGCCGGGCGTCGGGCTCCTGCAAGCGGGCGTTGAGCGGCAGGCGGAAAGAGAAAGTGGGCACGCGACTGTATTCCATTTCTTCTATCACCTTTGGAGTCTAGTTCTCATGAGACAAGCCTGCGCACTGATCGCGTGCTTGTGTTTCGCCGCCGTTTCGACGGTTGCGAACGCAGGGTATTTTAAGACGATCACCATCGACAGCGACTACAGCGACTGGGACGACGTCCCCGTGGTCGACGACGACAGCGGCGACAACTCCGGCGGCCCCGACATCGGCGTCACCAAGATCGCCAACGACGGCAACTACCTGTACATCTACAACACGTTCCCCAACAACCTGTCGCTCGGCACCTTCCTGACAATCGACGTCGACCACGACACTGCCACCGGCTTCGACGTGTTCGGCCTGGGGCTGATTGGATCGGAGGCCGGCTGGCAGAACGACTTCCCGTTCACCCAGGCGACCGGCGTGTTCAATGACGGGCAGGGCATGTCCGGCGAGTTCTTTGGCAGTGGAGCGGCCCTGCTCGACAGCTTCGCCAACGCCGGGGCGCGGGAGCTCGCGATCAGCCTCGACATCCTCCGCAACGAGACCGGCACCGGCGTCTTCACGGACGACGTGGTTGATCTGTTGCTGTGGACCGACCTCGGCATCGGCGCCGACGGCATCCCCAGCGGCTTTCCCAACGACTCCGGCCTGAACGGCGACGTCTCGGCCGCGATCAGCTACCAGCTCGCCGTGCCCGAGCCCGTTTCCGCTTCGCTGGTGCTTGCCGCCAGCGTGCTCGGGGCGTTCGTGCGGCGCCGCTAACCAACGCGCCCCGGCGGCGGCCGGCCGCCGCCGCCGGGGCGTTCCTTATCTTCCCCAATCCACAATCCCAACCGTAGGCCGCAGCCCCCTGCGTCGACGTTTGCCCCGCGGAGAGCAAGACATGCTTCAACGGATCCACTACTTGATTGCCATCGCAGCCTCGGTTGCGGCGTCCCCCGCCTTGGCTTTCGTCGTCGCGCCGACCCACTACACCACCACGGTCCAGGTGCAGGGGGAAGCCGAGGGCACAGAGTTCGACGACTGGGCCGGCGTGCCGATCGCGTACGCCGATGCGGAGGACAACGGCGGCGAGTTTGAGGGGCGTCCTTTCATGGACTTTGCCAACCTGCAGGTCGCCAACGACGGCGAGTTCCTCTACCTGCACATGTCCTACCACAACACGTCGTCCGTCAACACGTTCATCGGCCTCGACCTGGACGCCGACCTGGCGACTGGTTTCGACCTGTTCGGACTAGGCCTGATCGGCTCGGATATCGGCTACCAGAACGACTTCCCGTTCCAGCAGGCCACGGGAGTCTACAACGTGGGGGTCGCACTGACCGGCGGGCCGCTGAGCAACGGCGGCGCGCTGATCTACACCTTCTGGGATCAGGACGGCATGGACAAGGAATGGGCCATCCCACTCGACCTGGGCCTTGGCTTCCCAGCCGGGGACCCGGCGTTCACGGGCGACACCATCGATATCCTGTTCTACACCGAAGAGGGCGCCGGCGACATCAACGACGAGGTGGTACGCTACACGCTGGCCGCCGCGCCGGTCGTGCAGGGCGACTTCAACGACGACGGCCTAGTAGACGCGGCGGATTACACCATCTGGCGGGACTCCAAGAACGACATTGGTCAGGACCTGCCGGCCGACGGCAACGGCGACATGGTGGTCGACACGCTAGACTACGACCTGTGGGCAGCCAACTACGGCGGGGGCGCCGCTCCTGTCAATTCGCTGAGCTCGGCACCCGAGCCGCTCTCGGCGACCCTCGCGTTGACCGCCTTGGCCGGCGCATTGGTGAGGCGGCGGCGGACTTCAGACCTCAGTAACTTTGACGAAGCGACTCAGAGGGACACCCTGTGTGGATGACGATGCGCGAACTGGCGGTTAGATTGGGCGGGACGATTGTGGCCCTAGCGTCCCTGGCGGTGCAGCACGGCGCGGCCCTGGAGATTGTCGTGCCGGCGTACTTCTACCCGTCGTCCGGCAGCGACTGGAGTGACATGAACGCCGCCGCGGCGCAGGTGCCGCTGACGGCGATCATGAACCCCGGCAGCGGACCCAGCAATGCGCAGAACGGCGATTACACGTCGGCGGTCGGCTCGCTCCGAGCGTCCGGTGGCCGGGTGATCGGCTACGTTTCGTCGTCTTACGCCAACCGACCGCTGCAGGATGTGCTAGACGACATCGACAAGTACGCCAATTGGTATGATATTGACGGGATCTTCGTGGACGAGATGACCAACAACGCCGTCCCCGCCAACCTCGACTTCTACCAGTCGGTCTACGACCACGTTAAGTCGATCGACCCTGCCTGGGAGGTCATGGGCAACCCGGGCACCGCTACTGTGGAGGATTACCTGACACGCCCGGCCGCCGACAAACTGATGGTGTTTGAGAGCTTCGGCTCGAGCTACTTGAGCCACACGCCATCGGCGTGGAACGCCGCTTACGACCCATCACGGTTCGTGAACCTGCTGCACCAGCTCGATCCCAACAACACGGCCGTGATGGAGCAGTACGTGGACGTGGCCGTCTCGCGGAATGTGGGGGGCGTCTACTTCACCGATGACGTGCTGGGCAACCCGTGGGACCGGCTCCCGGGATTCTGGAACGACATGGTTAGCAAGGTCGCGGCGGTCAACAGCTACGTGCGCGGGCCGATCCAGACGCTCAGCAACCCAGTAGCGGTTGGCGGCGTCACGATCGACGCCGGCCGCGGCGAATGGACCGCCCTAACCGCGTACGACGCTGACGCGGACCAGGCGCCGCTCCCCGGCCCGGAGCTCGACCTGCAGGCGATCACCCTCGCCAATGATGGCGATAGCCTGTACCTGCGAATGGAGATCGACGAGACGCAGAACGGCGCCGCGCCGGCGCTCGGGACCAAGCACAACGTGTACCTCGACACCGACCAGGACCGTGAGAGCGGGTTTATCGGCTCCGGCGGCTTCTTGTCGGTTGGGGCCGACTATCTGATCCAGGGAACGCGGCTCTACGCTTTCAACGGCGCCACGCAGGAGTCGTTCGCCTGGTCGTTTATCCAGGACCTGAGCAACAACCAGTCCCCGACCGCGGACCTCGAGTTGTCGCTGCCGCTGGCGGCGCTAGGCGGGCCGGGATCATTCGACTGGATCGCCAACGCCGCGAACTCGGGCGTGGAAGACTACCTGCCGAACACCGCCGCTAGCGGCGCCTTCGGCGACTTCTACCGCTACGAGGTGGGCGCCGTGCAGGTAGTCGTTGGCGACTACGACGCGAACGGCGTCGTGGACGCGGCCGACTACGAGTACTGGCGGTCGCACCTCGGCGAAACCGGCGGAGCCGCCGACGGCAATGGCGACGGCGTTGTCGACGCCGCTGACTATACTGTGTGGCGCGACGCGGTCGCCGCCCAAGCAGCCGGGGCGTCCGCCCTGGCAGTCCCTTCCCCCAGCTCGCTGCTGCTGATGGCGGTGGCCTGCACGCTGATTGTCACGCCACTTCGGCGTGCTCACTAGCCCACAGGAATCGTTTGCCCGCAATGTCTGGACCTTCCCACAACCAGCCTTCTCCTGACCGCCGCGCCTTCCTCAAGGGGACCGCGGCCGCCGCGTCGATGGCGCCGCTGCTCGCGCGCGCCGACGCCATCATCCCCAAGACGCACACCGGCGTGGACGAGACCCTCCGCATCGGCCTGATCGGCTGCGGCGGGCGGGGCTCGGGCGCCGCGATCGACGCCCTGCACGCCGACCCCAACACCAAGCTCGTCGCGATGGGCGACGCGTTCCCGGACCGCGTCGAGAACGCGTTGTCCGCGATCTCGTTCGACGAGGAGGTTGGCGACCGGGTCGACGTTGGCCCCGACCAGATCTTCACCGGGTTTGACGCGTACAAGGGGGTTATCGACAGCGGCGTCGACGTGGTGCTGCTGACCACGCCGCCGCACTTCCGTCCCCAACACTTCGAGTACGCGGTGGCGCAGGGCAAGCACTGCTTTGTCGAGAAGCCAGTGGCGACCGACGTGCCCGGCCTCAAGCAGGTGATCGAGGCCTCGAAGCAGGCCAAGGAGAAGAACCTGGCTGTGGTGTCGGGCCTGTGCTGGCGGTACGACCCCGGCGTACGGGCGACGATGGAGCAGATCCAGAACGGCGCCATCGGCGACATCGTCGCCGTCGAGTCGTCCTACAACGGCGGCACCCTGTGGCACCGTGGCGACAAGCCGGAGTGGAGCCGCATGGAGTACCAGATGCGCAACTGGCTGTACTACACTTGGCTCAGCGGCGACATCATCGGCGAGCAGGCGATCCACAGCCTCGACAAGACCGCCTGGCTGCTCGGCGACGCCAGCCCGGTCAAGGCGATGGGCATGGGCGGCCGCCAGCAACGCGTGCAGTCGAAGTACGGCAACGTGTACGACCACTTCAGCGTGTTCTACGAGTACCCCACCGGACAGAGCGTCTACTTCACTTGCCGCCAGCAGGACGGCTGCACGATGCACGTCGACGAGCTGGTGCACGGCACCAAGGGCAAGGCCCGGGTGCTCGCGCACGAGATCACCGGCGAGAACCAGTGGAAGTACGACGGCCCCAAGCCGAGCATGTACCGGGTAGAGCACGAGGAGCTGTTCCGCTCGCTGCGTGAGGGCAAGCCGATCGACAACAGCGATTACATGATCAACAGCACAATGATCGGGATCATGGGGCGCATGGCCGCCTACACCGGCAAGACCCTGAGCTGGGAGCAGGCCGTGTCGAGCACCCAGCGACTCGGGCCCGCCGAGTACGCCTGGTCGGATGTGCCGGAGCCCGCCCCCGCTGTGCCGGGGGTCACCGAATTTGTCTAGGACGCTCATCAACGCCGTCGGAATCGGGGTGCTGCTGGCGGGGGCCAACGCGGCCGCAGCCGAGCACGAGGACTACACCCAAGAGATCCCGGGGACCAAGGTCGCGTTCCCGATGGTGGCGATCGCAGGGGGCGAGTACGAGATCGGCAGCCCCGACGGCGAGCCCGGACGCCGACCCGACGAGGGGCCACGCCAGGTGGTGCGTATCGAGCCGTTCTGGATCGAGGCCCACGAAGTCACGTGGGCCGAGTACCGGCAGTTCATGGACCTCTGCAACGTGTTCGAGCGGTTTGACGACCTCGGGATCCGCCAAGTCACCGACCAGAACCGCGTCGACGCGGTGACCGCTCCGTCGAAGCTCTACGAGCCGAGTTTCACGTTCACCTCGGGCGAGGACCCCGAGCTTCCAGCGGTGTCGATGAAGCAGTTTGCCGCGAAGCAGTACACCAAGTGGCTCAGCCTGCTCACGGGCGAGTTCTACCGCCTGCCCACCGAGGCCGAATGGGAGTACGCCTGCCGGGCCGGGGCCGCCGGCGCCTACAGCTACGGCGACGACCCTAGTCAGCTCGACGACTACGCCTGGCACACCGACAACTCCGACGACGAGACCCACCTCGTTGCTCAGAAGAAGCCCAACGCTTGGGGCTTGTACGACATGCACGGCAACGCCAGCGAGTGGGTGCTCGACGCCTATCAGGAGGACGGTTACGCCAAGCTGCCTGGGACCCCGTTAGGGTTTGTGCCGGCGACCAAGACCTACCCCCGTGTGCTGCGGGGCGGCTCGGCGATGCTGGCAGCGGCCGACGCGCGTTGCGCCGCCCGCCGTGCGACCAATGACCCAGAGCTCTCGGAGTACGACCCCAACGCCCCCAACAGTCCGTGGTGGTACGCCAGCGACGAGTCGCAGGACATCGGGTTCCGCGTCGTGCGGCCGGTCAACCCGCCGCCGCGCGAGCAGTGGACCAGCTTCTGGGACGCCGACGTGCCGCGGATCCAGAAGATCGCCGACTTTCGCATCGACAAGGAAGGCCGAGGCGAACGCGGCCTGGTCGACAAGTCGCTGCCGGCGGCGATTGGGCAGCTGGGGCCCGTCGTTTCTGATCCACAAGAATAGCCCGGCGTCGGTGGGAGATCTCGTAGACCCCGTTTAGCGCACGGGTCTGTTCGTCTAGCGCAAGCCCCCGATGAGTCTGCGTTAACGCGAGGTTTACTGCTGCATACGCGAGAATTGACTCGCTTGACTGCGCAGCGCCGGACAGGCAGACTAAGGTTTCTGCCCCACCCGCACGCACCGCGAAGGGGGGGCCGACCCCGCCTCGTCCCTGCCTCGTTCGGGACCTCAAACAAGAGCACGCATGAACGATCGCGAGCCATCGCAGCAGTACCCGTTGGGCGTCTTCGCGAGTGTCGACGCCGGCCTGGGCGTCCGGTTGGACGTCGCCCAGGACCTGGGCGCCCCGACGCTGCACCTGCACGCCCCGCACCGCGGCAACCGCGGCCCCGACGTCGCGGCAGAGTTCCGTACGAAGCTCGAGCGGCGTGGCCTTCGCGTGACGGTGGTCTTTGCCGGCTTCGACGGCGAGAGCTACGCCGACATCCCCACGGTCGAGAAGACAGTCGGCCTGGCCCCGCCGGACACCCGCGCCGAACGCCTGGCCGAGCTGAAGGAGATCATCGACTTCACCGCCCAGCTCGGCGTCGAAGCCACGGGACTGCACCTTGGTTTCGTGCCGCACGACCCCGCCGACCCAGAGTTCTCGGCGATCGTCGACGCGACGCGCGATGCCTGCGACTACGCCCGCCAGCGCGGCGTCAACATCCACCTCGAGACCGGCCAGGAGCCGGCCGGCGTGCTGGCCACGTTCCTCGAGACCGTCCAGCGCGACAACCTGTACGTCAACTTCGACCCGGCCAACATGATCTTGTACGGCTGCGGCGAGCCGATCTTCGCCCTCAAAGAAATCGTCCGCTACGTCCGCAGCGTCCACTGCAAGGACGCCAAGTGGTCGGACTCTCCGGGCGAGACCTGGGGCCAAGAGACCCCGCTCGGCGAGGGGGACGTCGACTTCCCCGCGTTCCTGCGGACGCTGCAGGAGGGCGGCTACCGCGGGCCGCTGACCATCGAGCGCGAGATCCCTCAGGAGCCGGAGCGGCAGCGGGCCGAGATTGCGGCCGCCATCGCCTTCCTCAATCAGCTGCTGTCGGGATCGACGGGCAACGGCGGGGGATCGCTGTAATGCGCATCGGCGTCGCTGGCATTGGGTTCATGGGCATGGTCCATTACCTCTCGTACCAGGGGATCGAGGGCGCAGAGGTCGCGGCCATCTGCGACCCCAATCCGCGGCGGCGGGCGGGCGACTGGACCGGCATCAAGGGCAACTTCGGCCCGGCCGGCGAGCAGATGGACCTCACCGGCGTGGCGGCGTTCGAGTCGCTCGACGACCTGATCACTTGCCCCGAGGTCGACCTGGTCGACCTGTGCCTGCCACCCTCGCTGCACGCCGATGCGGCCGTGGCGGCGCTCGAGGGGGGGAAGCACGTGTTCTGCGAAAAGCCGATGGCGATGACCGCCGCGGAGTGCGACCGCATGCTGGCCGCCGCCGAGGCCAACGACCGCCGGTTGCTGATCGGCCACGTGCTGCCGTTCTTCCCGGAGTACGCCTGGGCGCTCGAGGCGATCGAGTCCGGCCGCCACGGGCGGGTAGTCGGCGGCAGCTTCCGCCGCGTGATCTCCGACCCGGCCTGGCTGCAGCACTACTGGGACGCCGCAAAGGTGGGCGGCCCGATGCTCGACCTGCACATTCACGACGCCCACTTCATCCGCAAGGCCTTCGGCATGCCAACGGGAGTCACCGCCCGCGGGTCGCTCCGCGAAGGGCTTGCCGAGCACTGGCACAGCCTGCTGGAGTTCGCGCAGCCCGGCCTGACGACTCACGTTGAGGGGGGAGTGTTGAATCAAGCCGGACGGCCCTTCCTGCACGGCTTCGAGATCCAACTCGAGCGCGCCACGCTGATGTTCGAGTTCGCGGTCACGACCACCGCCGACGGCGACCAGGCCGGGTACACCTGCCCGCCCACGATTCTCGAAGAGTCGGGCGTGGCGACGCGCATCGAGCTCGGCGACGGCGACCCAATGCACGCCTTCCGCCGCGAGCTGCAGCGCGTGGTCGAGGCTGTCGGCCAGGGCGCCGACGCCGGTCCGCTGGCGTGCGAGCTGGCGCGCGACGCCATCGTTATTTGCGACCTGCAGTCCGCCAGCCTGCGGGCGTCGCTCCAACAATAGTCACAACGTTCTTCCTGGAAACTTCCTGCGCTCAGACTCACATGACCTCGCATTCTTCTGATTCGATCGAACGCATCCCCTGCCGTGTCTTCCGCCAAGCCGTCGACGCCAGCCGCTCGGTGGCCCAGCAGATCGCCGCCATGATCCGCGGCCGCGCCGCCGAGGGCCGCTACTGCGTGCTCGGCCTGGCGACCGGCAGCAGCCCGACCGGCGTCTACGACGAGCTCGTGCGGATGCACCGCGAAGAAGGACTCAGCTTCCAGAACGTCGTGACCTTCAACCTGGACGAGTACTACCCGATGCAGCCCGCGGAGCTGCAGAGCTACGTCCGGTTCATGAACGAGCACCTGTTCGACCACGTCGACATCAAGCCCGAGAACGTGCACGTGCCCGACGGCACGCTCGCCGAGGGGGACGTCGCCGACTACTGCCGACGCTACGAGGCCCAGATCGCCGAGGCCGGCGGCATCGACCTGCAGCTGCTCGGCATCGGCCGCACGGGCCACGTCGGCTTCAACGAGCCGGGCTCGGGCAAGAACAGCCGCACCCGCATGATCACCCTCGACCGCGTCACCCGCCGCGACGCCGCCAGCGACTTCTTCGGCGAGGACAACGTGCCGCGCCGCGCGATCACGATGGGCGTCGGCACCATTCTGGACGCCCGCCAGGTGGTGCTGATGGCGTGGGGCGAGGGCAAGGCCTCGATCGTCGCCCGCGCGGTGGAAGGCGAGATCTCGACCATCGTCGCGGCGAGCTTCCTGCAGGAGCACCCGAACGCCCAGTTCGTTCTCGACCAGGCCGCGGCCGAGCAGCTGACGCGGTCGCAGGAGCCGTGGTCGGTCGGCCCGGTCGAGTGGAGCGACAAGATGATCCGCAAGGCGGTGATCTGGCTCGCCCAGAAGCTCCAGAAGCCGCTGCTGAAGCTCACCGCCGAGGACTACAACGAGGAGGGCCTGCAGGACCTGCTCGCCACGTGCGGCTCGGCCTACGACCTCAACCTCCGCGTGTTCCGCACGCTGCAGGCGACCATCACCGGCTGGCCGGGCGGCAAGCCGGAGGGACGCAAGCAGCCGGGCGACCGGACCCGCCCCGGCGACCACATCTTCCCGAAACGCGTGCTGATCTTCTCGCCGCACCCCGACGACGACGTCATCAGCATGGGCGGCACGCTGATCCGGCTGGTCGACCAGGGCCACGAGGTGCACGTCGCGTACCAGACGTCGGGCAACATCGCCGTCTTCGACGACGACGCCGAGCGGTTCACCGATTTTGTGGGGGAGTTCAACCGCCACTTCGGCATCGACGTCGACCGCACGGCCGAGCTCGAGAGCCACATCGACCGCTTCCTCAAGCACAAGCAGCCGGGCCAGGTCGACAGCGAGGAGGTCCAGTTCATCAAGGGCGTCATCCGGCGCACCGAGGCCCGCGCCGCCGTGCGGTGCTGTGGCGTCTCGGACGAGACGCTGCACTTCATGGACATGCCGTTCTACGAGACCGGCCGCGTCCGCAAGAAGCCGCTCGGCGAGGAGGACGTGCGGATCACGGTCGACCTGCTGCGGCAGGTGCAGCCGCACCAGATCTACGTCGCCGGCGACCTGTCCGACCCGCACGGCACGCACCGGGTGTGCCTGTCGGCCGTGCTCAAGGCCTGCGGCGAGGTCGCCCACGACGAGTGGTACGCCGACAGCCAGATCTGGCTGTACCGCGGCGCCTGGCAGGAGTGGGGCCCCGACCAGATCGAGATGGCCGTCCCCATCAGCCCCGAGGAGCTGCTCCGCAAGCGGGTGGCGATCTTCAAGCACGAGTCGCAGAAGGACAAGGCGCTGTTCCCGGGCTCCGACCCCCGCGAATTCTGGCAACGCGCCGAGGAGCGCAACCGCACCACCGCCAAGCTCTACGACCAACTCGGCCTGGCCGAGTACGAGGCCATCGAGGGCTTCGTCGAGTGGAAGGGCGACATGAGCCTGATCTAGAGCCGGCGGCCGGCGCGCACAACCGATCATGTGGAACCTCCTTGGTGTGGTTGAGCAGTAGCCGGTGAGATACGCCTCACCGGTGGCCCACCGAAAACCTTTACGCTTGGGTCTTGTCCGAATCGTTAAGTCCGAAACATCGACCGGAGGAGACAAAACCCCCGGCCGAGCACTCCCGCTGAATCGCGTTTAAGGCTGCAGTAGCAGCGTTTACCGCATTTGCACGGCGCTCCGCCCGCGTGGTTTTGTCCCAGCCGCGCCGCGTTTTGTCCGATTCACCTGCCTGGTAACCTCCGGCGGAGGCCGGAGCGCAGCCCCGCTCAAAAGGCTTGCCGTCACGAGCGCAGCGACGACCCGATACTGCCGGCTTCCGCCGTCAGCTGCTGGGCTCGAGAGCTGGTTCCGCGCTAAGGGACGCTCGACTACGTTCCTCTATTGGACCGCGCGAGCAGGCGATTCTCTACAACGAAATGCAAGAAGGCCCCCGATTTTAGCACGGTGGTCCCCCAGCGTATCGGGCTTCGACGCGAGCGACGACGAAGGGTGGCATGCCCTATAGAGGACGTGCCACCCTGCGATCTCACGGGTAGCACCGACAGTCGGCCGGAAACCGGGCCGCAATCGTGTTCGCAACCAACGGCCGATTGTCGGTGTCGCTCGCGACAAGAGGTCTTAAAGGGATTCGAATGCAGGGAAGCCACAGAAAACTTGTTCAGCAGCCAGCGCCAACCAGAGTCCCCTTCTCTATCAGTCGCACGCGGAGGCGACCGGGTCAACCTCCTGTGCTGCGCACACCGACAATCGGCCGAATGGGCCCGGGATTGTGGTCAAGCGTGATGCGGCCGACTGTCGGTGCTACCCGACTTAGCGCCCCGCAGCTCGCCAGATCTCCAGCAGCCCGCCGCCCGACGCCGGCTCGGCGTCTTCAACCGGCGCGTGCGCTGCTTCGGTCGCACCGTCCTCGTACGAAGCCGGCAGCAACTCCCCGTCGGTCGGCAGCGCCCCGATCGGCGCCTCGGGCGGCGTCGTCGGGGCCGAGGTAACGCAGCTCTGGCACTTCTGCCAGGCCGCCAGCGCCGTGCGGCGGACCCGCGTGGAGCGCTCGCAGGGGTTGCCGTCGTCGTCCGTGCCGCTGGCGCTGATGAACAGCGCCTTGGTGGTGGCCGGCGTGCAGCAGCAGCCCGACAGCAGGGCACGGGCCGCCTCGAGGCGGACGCACTCGTCGCGGTCGGCGCGGAGCGAGGCGATCAGCGCGGCCTCGGCCTCGGGGTAGTAGCGGCAGTCGAGTCCGGCCAGGTACGCCACGGCCTCGCGGCGGAGCTTGGCTTGGCTCTGTTCGGCCTTGATCGCGGCCGCGGCGGCGACCCCGGGCGGCGGCGGTGGCGGCGGCTTGGGCGTGGCGCCGGGCGCCATGCCGGCCGGCTTGGTCGCGTGCAGCTCGATCGCGCCGGCGAAGTGGTTGTCGTTCGGGACCGGGATCAGGCCGCCCGTCAGCTTGCTGACCGGGCGGATAGCGTTGGTCAGGAACTTGCCCGCCGCCGAGGTTTGGCACCGCAGCTTCACCCGCCGGCACGCCCAGGAGGCATTGGCCCAGAAGCCGGTCGGCGCCGCGACCGGCTCGACCGGCGGCGGCACGATCGGCCCTGCCATCGCTGAGGGCGCCAGCACCGCTAGGCAGAGCGCCGCAATCGAGACACTGGCTGCCACGCGCGTCGCCACGCTTCCCGCCCGAGCCCTGAGAGGGCCTACTTTACGGCGATCGTTCATTGGTCGACCACAGTCCGGGGGGTGAGGATGACGATTAGAGCAACTGAAGCGGTCCTGCATGAGTCTTACTTCGGCAGCCGACGGCCGCAAATCACGTCAAATCCAGCACCCAGCCCCAGCTGCCGCATGATCCCGCCCCGACGACGCCAGCACTGCTGTCGCGGCCTCGTGGTGGGCGCCGCGCTCTGGCTGACGCTGCTGGCGGCGCCGTCGGTTGCGCAAGAGGAAGTGCTGCGGCTGCCCTTGCCGCTGCCCGAACCGCCGACCTTCGAGGCGGTTCCTGTGCCGGTCGAGCCTGTTCCAACGCCCGCGGGGGTGGTCGAGCCGCTGGCGCCGGCGGCGGTCGGGCCGGTGGTGGAGTTCACCTTCTGCGAGTTCTGCGGCGACTCGTGCGGCGGGGGCGGCTGCTGCGGCGACTGCCGCGGCGCCTCGCGGTGGGGCCGGTTCGTCCGTGGCGTGTACCGTGGCATCTGCTGCCCCGACCCGTGCTACGACCCCTGCTGGCGCCCGCTCGCCGACGCCGCGTTCTTCACCGCCGCGGTGAGGCCGGTCAACCAGCAGCGGTTCCGCTGGGACCACGGGGAGGACATGCTGCACCCCGACCGGGCCGAGTACTTCTGGGCCCGAGCCAACGGCGCCGGCCCCGGGCCGTCCGCCGGCGCGGCGCCGTCGGGGTTCGGCGGGCTCGACTACGACGAGCTGCGGCACTACTCGGAGGTCGCCCACGGCTCGTTCGGCGCGTCGTTCGAATACAGCTACCGCTCGCTCGACGTCGACGGCCAGCACTTCGCCGGCTTCGGCGACATGACCATCGGCGCCAAGTCGATCCTGTTCGACACCGAGCTGGTGCAGGTCGCCTTCAAGATGGACACGCACGTGCCGCAGGGGTCGTCGCTCAAGGGGCTGGGGACCGGCCACGTGTCGCTCGAGCCCGGGCTGGTGTTCGGGCTCAACCTGTCGCAGAACTCGTTCCTGCAGGGCGAGCTGACCGAGTGGATCCCGCTCGGCGGGACCAGCGGGTACGAGGGGGCCATCTTCCGCTACAACTTGGGCTACAACCGCGTCATCGCCCGCCCGCACCCCTGCGTGCCGATCATCAGCGTCACGGAGCTGAGCGGCTGGCGGTTCCAGGACGGCGCCTTCACCGCGTTTGACGGCACGACCCGCCCCACCAGCCACGCGACCTTCCTGAACGTGTCGAGCGGGCTGCGGGTGTTCTTCTGCGACAAGGCCGACTTCGGCTTGACCTACGCTGTGGCGGGCTCGAGCCAGTCGTGGACCGAGACGCTGATCCGCACCGAGCTCCGCTTTCGGTACTAGCCCGTGGCGCCGGCAGGCGGCTTTTTCCAGTCCCAGCCGTCGAGCACATCGCCGGTTTGAAGGCCGTCGTTGGCGTCGGCGGGTTCGACCGCCTGCCGCCCCAAGAGTTCGGCCGCCAGTCGGGCGGCGAGAGTGGGGTCGATCGCCGGCCGGGCGGCGGGCGGGGCCTCGGCGGTGGGCGCAAGCTTCTGCTGCTGGGCGGCAATCTTTTGGCGGTTGGCGGCGGCCGCCGCGTCCGCCTTCTGCTGCTTGGCGGCCAGCTCGGCCTGGGCGGTCTGGTGGGCGGTCTCGAGCGTGGCCAGGCTGTGGTGCGACGCGGCGGCGACCTTCTTCAGTTCGCGGCGGAGCTCGGGGTCAAGCGGTCGCTCGACAGCCAACTGCAGCTCGGCGTGCAGTTGACGCAGCGCGTCGACAATCGGCGCGACCGTTCCGTCGGGGATGACTGGGTTCATAGCGGGCTCACTCTTGGGGCTTCGTTGCGACTCAGGCGGAGCACGCGGTGTGGGGCAGCGGGGGGCAGGCCAGGGCGTCGCAGCTCGGGCAGAACGCGGCCCGCCAGAGCCGGTCCCACGGCCCGTCCCAGCGGAGGCCCAGTTCGCGGGGCAGCTGGAACGCGCTGGAGCAGGCCGGGCAGACGTCTTTGGAGGTGGGGGCGGCCTTTGCGGGGCCGACCGCCACCAGCACGCCGCCGGCGACCTCCTCGGTGCGGTACGGCGGGGTCCAGAGGGCGAGCAGCTCGTCGTGCAGCAGCCGGTGGTTGGGGCCGAGCAGAGGGTCGTTGAGCGTGACGCTGTGGTCGTCGATGGCGGTGAGCACCGAGAAGTGTCCTTCGTCGTGCGCCGCCAGCAGGTGGTTAACGATCACCCGCCAGCCCGCCTCGTGCAGAGCGGTGAGGGCGTCGAGCGGGCGGTCGCCTACCTGCAGGCAGACCGCCGGGCGGCCGTTGGCGATGGCGTCGGCCGCCAGCAGGTGGGTCGGGACCCGCATGCCGTGGTTGCCCGGCCGCGCGACGCTGCGCCAGACGTCGGACAACCGGGGGCGGCCGCCGAGAGAACCATACACCATCATCAGGGCCGCGGCTCCGCAGGTCCGCTCGCAGCCGTCGATGCGCTGCTGGGGGCAGTAGGGGATCAGGGCGGTGCTCATGCTTGCGGGTCCCGGGGCGGGGCGTGGGTCCACGGACTGGGGTTGGTGAGGGTCTCGGCCGCCATGCGTAGCGACTGGTACAACGACTGTTCTCGCTTCGCCGCGGCGGGCGCCGCGGCTACCATCTGTACGCAATTAGCGACCAGCTTGGCCCACACGCCCGCCGGGGGCGGCACCTCGGGGCAGTCGGGCAACGACACGCTGCCGCCGGACCAGAAGGCGGCTCCCGCCAGAGCGCCGGCCGGTTTGGTGTAGCCGGCGGCGTCGGCCGCCTGCTGGGCGCCACGGCGGGTGGGCTCGTCGTGCTGCAGCACCCACTTGACCGCGGCGTCGACGGCGATGGTCTCCGGGCACTCGAGGTCGGGGCCGGCCTCGGCGGCGCGGTCCCGCAGCTTGTTCCAGACGCACAACGCGCCCCACCAGACGGCCCGCCGCGGCCCCATCCAGACGGCCGCGAACCGCACGGCGGCCTCGAGCCGCCGCTCGTCAATCAGGCGGGCGAAGTACGCGTCGGCCGTTTCGGGGTTGAGCCGCGCCGGCCACGGTCCGACCGTGGCGTACGCCGCGCAGATCGCGTCGGCCGGCTCGCCGGTCGAAGGCTCGACGCTCGGGGGTGGGGAGGGGGCGGGGTTCGCCATCGTTGTGCCTAACCAATCAGGACCGTCGGGGCGCCGACGACAATCGATCCGCCGTGCGACGTCGAGTCGCCCATCCGAGCGGCGGGCGCGCCGCCCAGCAGCACGGTGGTGCTGCCCATCGCCACCGCGTCGGGCGGGCCGACGCAGACCGCCGAGTCGCCGACTACCGAGGCCGGCATCGACGCCACCAGCACGGTCGGCGCGCCGGGGCCGACGATCGGCCCACCGACGTGCGGTATCGGCGGCACGCCCGGCGTGACCATCGGGCAGACGTGCATGTCGGTGAGCCTGGCGGCTGGCATCCCCATGTTGTCCTCTTGCGCGTGTTGCTTGCTGGATCGGGTGGCGGTTGCCAAGGAATGACTCGAAAACAATTTCCGCAGTATCTCTGAAATCCCCCTCACCTAACCTCTCCCCCCTTGGGGTCGAGCGATTGAATGAGGAAATCGTTTTCGAGTCATTCCTAGTTGATCATCGTCACGGAGCCCTTCACCGTGGTCTGGCCGGTCCCCTGCACCGAGACCATCGTCCCCTTGGCCTCGAACGAGTTGTCCGCGCTGTGCGAGATGTTCATCCCCGCGGTGGTCTGGCCCGACTCGTCCACCGCGACGCTGTTCGAGCCGCAGCTCATCTTCACGCCGCTGGTGGTCAGCTCCAGGCACGGTCCGCCGTCGCCGCCGACCGACAGCTTGATGCCGTCGGGCGTCATGACGATCTGCGAGCCCGAACCGGCGGGCCCGACCGACAGTGTCAGCGTGCCCTGGTCGCCGGTGCTGATGTCGACCTGGCCGGTGTCGGAGTCGCGGCGGACCTGCACGCTGGCCGGCCCGCACACGATGGTCGCCTGGCCGGTCGAGTTGATCGCCACGACGCCGTTGTCCTCGCCGTCGGCGCCGTGGGCGTCGAGGTGGATCAGCGACGGGTCGGTGTCCGAGTCGTCGGACGCACGGGCGCGGAACGTGATGTGCCGAGCCCCGGTCGACAGCAGGCCGTCGTAGCACTGGTAGACGTCGGCGTCGTCGCTGCCGAAGGTAATGTCGTCGGCCGACGGGGAGTCGTCCTCGTCGCTGGAGTCGGAGTCGGCCGCGGCGTCGGCGTCCTGGTCGTCGTCGCCGCCGGAGTCGTCCTGGTCGTCCTCCTCATCCTCGTCTTCGGCGTCGTCAACCGAGTTGTCTTCGGAGTCGGACTGCGACTGCTGGGCCGACGCGTCTGCCGTGCCCGCCGCGGCGAGGGTTGAGCCGGCGTCCGTGGCGTTCTGGGCGAGCGACAAGATCAGCGACGCGTAGTCCGACCCCAACGCGCCGGCGTGGTCCGAGAGGCTAGAGGCCTCGTCCTGCTTCTCGGCTCCGGCGTCGGTCTCGCCGTTGGCCTTCTCGAGCTCAATCAGCAGGTTCAGCAGCGCCCCACTGATGCCGCGTGGGCCGAGCGTGCGGACCAGGTTCTCCCAGATTACCGGGTTATTGGTCTGCGACGCGAAGCCGAGCGAAGTCAACGCGACCGAAGCCGTGACGATGCCGCTCACCAGAGCACTGCGTGGGTTGGCGTTGTCAAACGTCTTCTTGCTGCGGCGGTCGATCTCGCTGCCGTGACGGATGTTGGTCGCCGGGCCGTAGTGCAGGGCCCGGCCCTCGCCGAACAGGCCCGACCACTGCCCGGTCGGCATAAGCAGGTTCTGGAGGGCGTTGATCTTACCTTCGGGCAGCCAGCCGAGCGGGTCGATGCAGATGTCGAGCTTGCCGCCGAACACTACCTCGTTGGATGTCCCGCACGGCAGACCGCCGACGATACTGGCGGCGTTGCCGAGCGTTACGCTGATGTCCGACTCGAAGTTCTTCGCCAACCCGAGGTTGCGGTATTTCTTGGTGATTGGCGTCTTGATGCCGGTCGGGTTCGCTTCGGGAATCGGGCCGCCGCCCGCACCGGAGCCGAACAGCCGCGAGATGCCGCCAAACACCCGCACCGACGGCCCGGCGACAAACTCGTGGTGGCTTTCTTCGGTGACCGAGATCGTGTGCTTCTCGGAGTGCAGGTTGAGGTGCTCTTGCCCCAGCTTGTCGTAGAACACGATCGAGCTGGAGTCCTTGGCCGGGTTCCCGTTGACGCTGCAGGACTTGATTCCGCCGAGCACGGAGTTTGTCGGCAGCTTCATCGGCGGCATGTTCTCGCTGTTGTACAGGCTGCCCACGATCACCGGCCGGTCCGGGTCGCCGTGCTCGAACGCGACCAGCACCTCGTGGTTGTGGCGGGGCCAGAAGAACGCGCCCCAGTTGTTGCCGGCCCAGATCTGCGCAACGCGGACCCAGCAAGACCGGTCCGCCGGCTGGGCGGTTTCTGGCTTGTCCAGCTGCTCGCCGCCGTCGGCGGGCGGGTCGTCCGCGCCTGCGGGGGCCTGCTCTGCGGCCGCGTCGTCCTCGGCCGGCGCGTCGGGTCGGCGGTCCCACGGGAAGCGGACCTTCACGCGTCCGTAGCAGTCGATCAGCTGTTCCCGGCGGTCGTCCTTGGCGGCGTTGGCGGCGATGTCGGCCACCACCCGGGCGGTCTGCACGCCGTGGATCACCGGCCGCGGCGTGACCCGCGGCGCCCGGTACGCCAGCGACGACGGCTGGCAGGCGAACGTGTTCTGGTAGCTGAGCGTGTCGTCCGTCTGCGACGACGACACGCCCACCCCCAGCTTGACCGTGTGCATGACCGAGAGGATCAGGTAGTCGCCGTCGGCGCTAAAGTGGCCGTTGAGTGTGAACACGCCGCCCGCGTAGAACTGCAGCACGTCGCTGGTGCCGGAGATCTGGACCGCCTGATTCGCGATCAGCTGCGCCTGCAGGGTCGCCTCGGCGGCGGCGTCGTCAGCGATGTTCTTGAGGGGCGTCTCGGCGAGCTTCTCGGGGTCGACCTCCAGGGCCTCTTTGGCCAGGGCGTCGTAGCGGTGGGCGTAGCCGCCCGGGAAGTCGTACAGCTCGAAGGTCGCGTCGAGCGGGTTGAACTTGTGCGTCTGGTCGCCGACGGCGGTGGTGGCCGGCAGCTTGCCGTCGCCGTCGTACGACTCGTCGGCGTGCTGATAGTGCCGGTCGCCGAGCTTCACCGCGGTCGGCGTGAGCCGCTGGGTCTTGACCCACGACTTGACCGTGGAGTCGCCCTCGTTGATGTCCTTGTAGTCGACCGGGTCGAGGCCGTCGATCTTGGCGAGCTGTGTCGAGTCGTCGCACAGCACGAGGGTGTGGGCGTCGCCCTGGTGCTCGAAGTAGTAGTTGAGCCCGTACTCCTCGATCAGCCGGCTGAGGAAGGTGAAGTCAGTCTCGCGGTACTGCACGCAGTAGTTGCGGGGCTGGCGGTTGTCGGCCTGCGTGTACGACTTCTTGACCGTGAAGCCCTCGAGCAGCGTGTCGAGGATCTCGTCGACCTTCTGGGCCTGGAAGACGCGGCAGTTGGTCCGCATCGCCAGCGCGTAGGTCGACGGCTCGAGCACGGCCGAGTAGAAGCAGTAGTTGTCGTCGCGGGAGGTCTGGGAGAAGCTGGTGATCACCCCGTTCCAGCTCCTGGACGGCATGTTCGGCACCTCGGCGGTCACGGTCACCGACTGGCCGAGGAGGTCCTCGAACGCGACCTTCGAGTCCTTCAGCGACAGCAGCTCCAATTCGAATCGGAACGGGCGGGACAGGGTCTCGGCGCCGGAGAAGCGGGTCAGGATGACCGTCACCTTCTCGTGAGGGTCGTCGTCGAGCGGCGTCTTGATCCGCAGGGCGCGGGACTTCTGGTCCAGGCAGTCGTCGCCCTCCGCCTCGGCGGCGGACTCGGTCGCGGCCCCACCGCCGCCGCCGCGGAGCGGCTCGTCTTGCGTCGGTTCGGAGCTGGCAGAGTGGGCGTCGGGCATCGACTTCGCTACGGGATCGCTGCAGGTTGACTACAGAGTTGCTACACGGCAGAGCAGGCCGCGCAGCGGGGCGCGCCGGCGCGGCTTCTCGATCTCCTTCGGCCCGAGGCCCGTCTTCAGACAGGCAAATCGACCTGGCGGGTAGGGAAAACCCTCGCGGCCAGGCAGGCCGTGCGCCCTGCGCCGGCGGCGCCGGTCGTGCGTGTTTTTGGGGCCTGGGGAAGGCGTCGCTTTTTTGCCACATGCCCCTGGCAGGGTGCTACGTTTACGCGAAAGACTGCCGGCGCCGCCGGTGGTCGCGCTCCCCACGCACCTTCCCGGCGGTACCCTCGGCATGAAGCCCGACGAAGCGCAGCAGCCGCCCGAAGCGTCCCCACCGCGGGCAAGGTTTGGCCCGTCGGGACGCCCAGCGGGACGCCGTCGCAGGCTGCTGTTTGCCTGGAGTTCTGCGACCGCGGCGCTGCTGCTGGTGCTGGTGTTCGCCACGACGCTGCTCAGTCCGCCGGCGCCGGTCAGCCTGATGACGGTCGGCGCCCACTACGCCGAGAACCTCGCCACGCCGCACAACGCACGCGGGTGGAACGGCCTCGAGACGCTCTGCCGACTCGGCGCTCAGAGCGAGTCGTTCCGGCTCGCCGGCCAGAGCCTGCTGCACGCCGACGCGACGCCGCTTCCCGCCGACCGCTGTTTCGAATGGCCGGCCGCGGTCAAGAAGCTTACCGGCGACACCGCCGTGCTGGTGGTCTCGGCGCACGGCGGCGGCGACGACCAGGGCCCGTTCCTGCTCCGCTCCGAGGCGACCGCCGCCGACGAACCGACGACCCGGCTGCGGGTCGCGGACCTGCTGGCGGCCCTCCGCAAGTCGCCCGCCGAGCAGCACAAGCTGGTGGTGTTCGACGCCACCAGCCAGTTCGGCATGGCCCGCCTGGGGCTGCTGCAGAACCGCTTCGCGGCAGAGCTCGCCAAGCTGGACCCCGAGATCCAATCGATCCCGAACCTGGTGTTCGTCTGCGCGAGCAGCGACGGCGAGCGGTCGTGGCCGGCGGCGGGCGGCGGGGCGACCCTGTTCCTGCAAACCTTCATCGAGGGCCTGCGCGGCGCCGCGCCCGACCCCGACGCCAACGGCCGCCTCAGCGGCGGCGAGCTGGTCTCCTTTGTTCGGACAGGCGTCGCCGACCGCGTGGCGACGCGCAACCGCCGCGAGCAGAACGTGCTGGTGCTGCCAGCCGGCGCGGAGGGGGCGAGCCGCCTGGACGCGATGGACCTCGCCCTGGTCAACAAGCACTACCAGCCGCCGGGTCCCGCCAAGGCCGTGAGCGATGTCGCCCAATTCAGCGCCCCTTGGGACCGCCTGCGCGTGCTCGGGCAACAGCTCGAGGAGCCGGCGACCACGGCGCCGATCTCCTGGCGTCGGTACCGGCGCCTGCTGATCCGCCACGAGCAGCTGCTGGCCGCCGGGGCGCCCAAGCTGGCCGCCGACATCGCCCAGCTGATTGACGCCGCCGGGGGCGACCTGCAGGCGATCGCCAGTGACCTCCGTCAGCAGTTCGACCCCGTGCAGCTCCCCGCTGCCGCCTCTGCGGGGCCAATCAAAGCCGAACCAATCGTCGAGAAGCTGCTGGCCGCCGGCCCCGCCGCCGCCCGCGCCGCCTGGGGCAAGCAGCAGGAGGCCGTGCCGGCCGACCAGCTGCCGGGGCTGCGTCGTCGGGTGTACGACCTGTTGCTGGACCGCTTCGCCGAGTCGCCGAGCGCACGCCTCGCCGAGACCGCGGCTTACCTCAAGGCGATCGACGCGCCGGACGCGCCGCGCCCGGCCGAGGCGCACCTGGTCGTGATGCTGGAACAGGGGCTGCCGACGGGCCGCGAAGCGTCGCGTTGGGATCAGCCGCTGCGGCAGGCGGTCGCCACCCGCCGGCACGCCGAGCGGACGCTGCGGGGCATGGGCCTGGCCAAGAGCCGCGTGGCGCCGATGCTCGACAGCTGGCTGCGAACGCCCTTCGAACAGGCCGACCAGCGCCGCCGCGACGGAGAGGACCTGCTGTTCAGCGGCGACGAGTACCTGCCGCGGGCGCTCACCGCGCTCGCCGAGGCCGACGCAGCCTACCTGAGCCTCCGCCGCGACGCGGACGCCCTGGCCCACGCCATCATCGTCCGCGACCGCTCGTTCGACCTGCTCCCCTTCTACAGCGACGCCATCGGCATGCTGCTGCAGGCCTCCGAGGACGACCGAGACGACTTCCAACGGCTCGCCAAGCCGCTCGAGTCTGCCTGGACCTGCGCCCACGCGCTTTCTGAGCTGATCGAAAGCGAGCGTCCGCTGCGGCACGATCAGGCCGGGCTGCCGAAGGACCTTGCCAAGCACAGCGGCGAGCTCGAGAAGCGGCTCGCCACCCTGCGCTCCGCCATGCGGGCGTGGCAGGCCGACCTTGTAGAGCGTTCCGGCCCTTCGTTCTGGAACAACCGCGACGCGGCGTTGCTGGCGCCGGAACTCGACGACAGCCAACGCGTGCGGCTGCTGAGTGTGACGCCGCCCGCGTTCGGCGACGCCATGCGGACGGACCGGGCCGCGATGGACGCGCTGGCCGGGCTGCCCGAGTGGCGGAGGACCGAGTCGGTCCGCCGCGCGCTGCTCGCGGTCGCCGCGATCGGCAGCGAGAGGTACGAAGAGGGCGCCCATCAGCACAACCGATTTGACGAGGTCGCCAAGCAGCTCCAGGACGAGCACGCCGACCTCGGCGGCGTCCTAGCGGGCATCGAGACCGACCTCGCCAAGGTGTACAAGACTTGCCAGCTACGGCTGGTCCACGCGAGCGAGCTGGTGCGCAACGGCCTGCAGAACGACGCCGGCTTCGACCAACTAAGGCAGGCCGCGGAGATCGAGCGCGGGCTCGCGCCGGGCGTCGACGCCAAGCCGGGGCTCGGTCCGATCGAGCAGCTGCAGAAGGTGCGTCGGTTCCGGCTGCTGCTCGCCAACGCCCGCCGTGCGGTGACGGACGGCTGGAACGCCGACCCAGACGCCTCGGCGCCGTACTCGCAGCGGGTCGCGGCCGCGTACCTCGCCCGCGCGGACCGGCTGATCCCCGGCCTGAGCGACACCCAGGAACTCTGGCAGCAGTCCAAGGCCGCGGTGTCGATAGGCATTCAGAGCCCCCAGCGGATTGATCTGGTTTCGGCGCTCGGCCCGGCCACGGCCTACGAGGTGTGCGGCGACCTGAGCGGCATCGCCGCGGTCGACGTGACCGGCGGCGCCGTGGTGGTCAGCAAGGCTCCCGCCGCCGGCAAGCGGCAGGCCTACCCGGTGAACGGTCGGGCCGGCCTGGCCGCGCCGCGGTTGATCGTTGAGGCCCCGAGTCTGCTCGCCGCGGTCGACCCGGTTGCCCCCGCCGCCGAGACCCACCCCATCCAGATCCACGCCTGGCTGCGTGGCCACACCGCCACGATCGAAACGCCGGTGGTGGTGCACCGCCGGCCCGACGCGGCCGACTTCCGCCCGCCGCCGCCAAAGCAGGCGGCGCTCTCGCTGGTCGCGTCCGACGCGGTCCGTGGCAGGCTGCGGCACGGCGGAGCCGTGGCGTTTGTGCTCGACGCGTCGGGCAGCATGGCCCCGACCGGCGACCCCGCCGCGTCGAAGTACGTGCAGGCGGTCGAGGCCCTCCGCGCGATGCTCGCCGAAACCCCGGCCGGCGTCCGGGTGAGCGTGTGGGTGTTCGGCCAGGCAGTCGGCCCGCAGAAGACGGTCGACAACGCCGAATCAACCATCACCCAAGTGCTGTCGCCCGTCGAGTGGGACCCTACCAACCGGGACCTGCTCGATCGCATCGCCGCTGGGCTCGCCTACCCGCGGGTCCAACCGTGGAACGAGTCGCCGCTGGGCCGCGCGCTGCTCACCGCGGCCGGCGACTTCCGCGGGGTCAGCGGCCCGCGGGCGGTCATCGCCATCACCGACGGCTACGACAACCGCCTCGAGTCGGACGCGGCCGCCAACCCCAAGAAGCTCCCGCTGGGAGGGCTGGTCAAGCAGCAACTGGCGGGCACGGACATCGCCCTGCAGGTGATCGGCTTCCGCGTCGCACCGCAGGAGCAGGCCGACGCCCGCAAACAGTTCAAGTTCTTGGCTTCACTCTCCCCGCCGGGACGGTGGTGGGAGGCCAGCCAGCGATCCGAGCTCGACGCCGCCCTGCGGGCCGCGCTCGGCGGCGGTCGGGCAGACGCGGTGGCGAAGGTTTCGCCGCTGGGCGCCGCGGACGACCTGCTTGCCGAAGTCGAGATCCAAACGCCGAGTGACTCGCCCGCCACCACGCCGCTGTCCGCGGGCGCCTACCGGCTCGACCTCGTTGCCGCGGCGCCCGGCTCGCCCGAGTCGCGGGTTTCGGTGCGGGGCGGCGACCTGTTGGTGCTGCGGCTCACGTCCGCGGCCAAGGGGCTGACGCTCACGCCCGACACGCAGGCGGGGCTGCCGCGCCACACGATGGGCGTTCAGGAGAACGACGCCTGGCGGGTCCGGCTGCTGCAGCGGCGGCGGCTGCCGAGCCACGCGACCGCCCAGCTGATCGCGCTGGAACGCAAGCGGTCTCCCTCCGCGCCCCCCGAGCAGACCCTGCGGGTAACCCACCCCGAGCACCTGTGGATCGCCTGCGGCGACGACGCCGACGGCGCCATCGACTGGACGCCCGTCTACGGCTACCCCGTGTCGTGCTGGGAGGTGACCTGCGCGCCGGAGTCGTCGGCGTCTACCGGCCCGCTGCAGCTATGGTGGACCGTGCCGGGCCAGGAGCTGAGCTCGTTGTCGCTCCGCCGGAAAGAAGATTTTCAGCAGCCGGCCGACTTGGCAGGCCGCGCTTGGGACCTGCAAGGCCTGGCGGTCAAGATCGAGCGGGCCGCGGTCGAGTCGTGCGTGCTGCCGGACGAACAAGGCCGCCCGACGCGGCAAGACTCGCTGGTAATCGAGGTTGCCTGCCAACGCCCGTGCCTGATCAGCGTCGCCGGCGTCGACGCGGCAGGGCGTCAGCAACGCGTCTTCCACGACGCCGAGCGGTCGGTGGCGCGGTTCTGGCCCGTGTCGGCCGAGCAAACCGCCGAGACGCTGCAGGGCGTCACGATCGTGACCCTGGATGACCTCAAGCGGTTCGCCCAAGACCAGCAGCAGTCATTGACGTTCGAGCGGCTGCCTGCCGCTTCCCCGAGCGAGCCGCGGCCCCTCCCCGCGGCCGGCTGGCTCGGCGCCTCGGCGAACTAACCGGCCCGGCCCGCCCGCGTCTCCCCGAATGTAAACGCCATGACCCGCACGCCGACCGACCCTGTCCCCCGCAACCGCCGCCCGTTGTGGATCGGCGCGACCGCCGCCGCTGCGTTGCTCGGCGTCCTGGCGGCCGTGGCGAGTTGGATTGACCCGCCCCCCGAGGCGACCTTCGTCGCGGGCTGGGCCAGCCACCTCCGGACCCCGCTGGTGCCGGACATCATTGCCGGCGAGAACGACCGCGACGCGCTGGCCGCCGCCGGCTTCTTCCGCCGCCACACGTTCCACTCCGACCGCAACCTGTCGGCCGATCTGTTCCGCACCGAGCTGCAACGCGACGCCAACCACCACGGGGCCCGCGTGGTCTACGTCTCTGGCTACGCGGTGCGCGACGACCACGGCCGGGTCGCGCTGATGACCAACGAGTTCCGACCCTACACGGGCGTCGGGGCGTTGCCGCTCGAATCGTTGCTGAAGCAGACCGAAGCAGGCGACCACCCGACCCTGCTGGTGCTCGACCTGACCTGGACCGCCGTCGACGGGGCGGCGGCGCTGTTGCCGTCGGGCGTTGCGAGCGACGTCTACCGGCTGCTCGACCAGCACCGCCACCTCGGCCGCCTGACGCTGGTGAGCTGCTCGCCGCACGAGACCGCCGCCGAGATCTTCGGGACCGGACGTTCCGCGTTCGGCTACTTCTTCGAGGCCGCCCTCGCCGGACACGCCGACGGCGCCAACCGTTCTGGCGTTACCGACGGGCGGGTCTCGGCCTGTGAGGTGGGCGCCTACGTCTGCGACCGCGTGGCGGCCTGGTCGCGGCAGTGGCCCGACCAGCAGCAAACGCCCCGCTTCTTTGGCGGCGGCGACGCCGATTTCTTGCTGACAGTCAGTGGCCGTGTCGACGACGCCCTGCCGCTGCCCCAGGCGGTCGAGGAGTACCCGGCGGCGCTCAGCGCAGGCTGGGCCACCCGCGACGAGCTTGCCGACGCCGGCGCACGCCGCCTGACGCCGCGTCTGCTGGGACGGCTGGAAGACAACCTGCTCGACGCCGGCCGCCGCTGGCGTCGCGGCGCGGGGGCCGACACGATTGCCGCCAAACTTGCGGTCGCCAACCAGCCGCTGCTGGAGGGCATACGCGAAGCGCTGGCCCAAACTTCCTTGGCGCCCGGCGTTTCGCTGGCCGAGGTTGACATGGCCTCCGACGATCCGACGCTCATTGCTTGGCGAACGCTGCTGGCCGCCGCCAAGCAGGACCCGCCGCCGCCCAAACTGGACCCGCTGCTGGCGCCGTTCCGCAACGCGACCGCCGACGCTGCAACCGACACGCTGGCGGCTGCCGGCTTCGCGGCGCTGCTTGAGTGCCCCGCCGAGTTCTGCCGGCTGGCGCCGGTCGTGGCGGGAGAGATCGCCGCCCGCGGCCCCGCCGATCAGCCGCTCGAGGTCGTCGACCTGTGCCGACTGGTCGAGATCGCGGCCGCCAACCCAAACGCCGACCCCTTGACGCTGTCCGGTCTGCTAGAAGCCACGGTGCTGCGCGAGCGTGCCTGGTCGCGGGCCGAGTCCGTCGCCGCCGTGAAGCCGCTGCTGATGCAGGCAGACCAGCACAACCAGTCGGCCTGGGCAGTGATTACCTCGCCCGGCTTCGCCGCCGAAAACGACGCCGCGGCGCTCAACCGCCGGGCACGCGCGCTCTTCCACCAGGCGGCGCTGCGCCAGCGTCAGCTGTCCGCCGCGATTGCGGTCAGCGACCGACTGGCGGCCGAACTCCCGGCGACCCTCCCCCTGGTGCGGTCGAGCAAGTCGCTCGAGAACGCCTGGAACGAGTCGGTCGGCGGGGCGACCCGGCTGGCCGACCTGCTGCAACAGATCGCCGCGACCGACAAACGGGTCGCCGATGCCGAGTGGGACCAGCTCGCGACGCTGGTCACCCAACTGACACAACTCGAACGCACCCTGCTCGCCGCCGTGAGCGTCGAGTCCGTGCAGCAACTCGTCGCCGACCTCGGCGGCGGCGACGCCGAGCGGGCGCCCCACGCCGAACGCCTGCTCGACCTTCCCCTGCTGCGGGCGCCGCAGCGTGAGGCGGTGAGCCTGGCCCTGAGCAAGGCGGTCGCCGCCGACGCCGACCAGCTCCGGGAGCTTATCGCCGCGCCGAACGCCGTGTCGCGTGTGCCGCAGGCCGATCTCCCCGCGCTCGCGATCGAGTCGGTCGCCAGCCGGATCGTTAGGCGGAGCCGCGCCCTGGACGAGGCGCAACGCACCTCGTGCCTGCTTGGGCTGATGGGCATGCCCTCGGACAACCTCAGCAAGGTGATCGCCTCGTTCAACCCGCACGCCGATTCGGACGACGGCGCCGTGCTGCTCGACGCGGTCCGCCAGGCGATGGCCGCTACCGAAGGGCAGATCGATGACGACCTGCCGCTGGCGATCCGCGAGCGGGCCAGCCGCGTGCTGCCGGCCAGCCTGTTCCTCGCCCGTCTCGACGGCCGCAACGCCGGCCCGGCGCTCCGCGCGGGCCTGCAGGTCCGCGCCGCGTGGCGCGAGGCCAACGCCGAGCGTTTGAGGCTGTCCGGTGACGACCTCGGCGGGACCGAGTTCGCCACCGCCGCCGCCAAGCGGTGGGCGCCGCTGTACGATCAAGCGCCCCCGGTGCTCGCCGTCCGGCCTGCGGAGGCCGGTTCGCTCGGCGCCGCGCCGACGCTCGCCGCGCTCTGCGAACGCTCACCGTCCGATCGCTTGGAGCTTCAGATCGATCACCCCGATCACACGCCGCTGAGCGTGCAGGTGCTCCAGCCCACGGGCTGCCTGCGGGTGGACGTTCAGCAACGGGCCTCCGACGGCGGATCACGGGTCACGCTGCGGGCGACAATCAAACCCGACGCCAGCTTCGCGGACATTGCCGCCACGCGCGGCGTGCTGCTGCGGCTGGTGTGCGGCGACCGCTGCCACCACTGCCGGGTCGCCGGGCCACGGCTGGCCGACGCCAGCCCGTTCGAGTTGTACGCCGAGGCCGCCGGCGTCCGCACGCGGGTGACCGACCGATGGCGGCTGCCGCCGAGCAGCCAACCGAGCGAGACCCGGCTGATCGTCAAGAACCGCACCGGCGACCAGTTCGCGTTCACCGCCCAGGTCGACGCCGGCGCCCGCTACGCGGCGACGGCTACGGTGGCCCCGTTTAGTGAGGCGCCGCTGTCGCTCGCCCTTCCCGTGCCAGCGCCAGGCGCCGCCCCCAAGCCGGCCACGCCGCAGGAGTGCGGGGCAATCACGGTGTCGATCACCGACGCCACGACCAACAAGCAGCTCTTCCATCAAAAGACCCTGCTCGCCGTCCGGGACCCGCGTGAGTACCTCGAGGTGCTCGACGCCCGGCTCGCAACCGACGCCCGTGGCGCCCCGATCGCCACGCTGCGTGTCGAGCGGCTGGCCGGCGCGCCCGAGCCGATCGATATCGATTGGCAGCTGGCCAACCCGTCGATCAGCTCTGCAATCGTCGCCGGCGGCCGGTTGTCGGCAACGCTGACGGCCAACCAGCCGACCGCAACGCTCACCGCCTCGCTGCTGCCCGACTGGAGCGCGGCGCCCGAGGTGCTCGCGCAGCTGGCAATCAACGGCGTCCGGCGGGCGTCGCTCCGCCGCGCGCCGCGTCCGATCGGCGACCAAACGCAGCGTCTGAACCTGGTCGAGCAGCCCATCACTCTGCTGAGCGGCCCGGACATGGTCGCGTCGGGCGATGCGCTGAATTTCACCGTCGACGCCGCCCCGGTCCCGGCCGGGGCGTCGCTGCAGGTTGATATCGTTCAGCCCAGCCCGGGCGGAGACGTTTCGGGCAATGATGGACTGGTCGAGCGGAGCCGCAGCTACCCGACCGCGCGAAGAGAACAGGTGACCATCGGGGCGGCGGCGAAGAGCGGCGCACTGCTGCTGCACCCGACGATCATCCCGGTCGACGACGCGCTCGACACCACCGGTCTCATCGGCCGCCGGCTGCTGCGTGCCCGCGTGTTCGACAGCGAGGGCGCCGTGATCGCCTCGGCGGTGCAGCCGGTCGTGATCGACGGCGACGCGGCGAGTTCGATTGCCGTGAAGCCCGCCGAGGCAGGCGTCGCCGGGAAGCCGCTGGCGTTCGCGGTCGCCGCGGTCGACGACCTTTCTGGGATTCAGCAGGTGGTGCTGTACGCCGGCGCCCCAATCGACGACGCGCCGCCCAAGGGCGCCGCGCTGGTTCCGGCGGTCGAGGACCCCGCCCACCCGGGCCAGTGGGTCGCTACCGTGCCGATGCCCGCCGGCGTGCCGGTGACGCTGATCACCGCCCAGGTGACCAACGGGGTGGGGCTGACCACGAGCCGCACCATCCAGACGCCGCTGCAGGACGCCACGCTGGCCGGCCTGGGGCAGGTGGCCGGCGCGGTAACCGAGGGCGTCCGACCCCAGCCGGGGCTGCCGGTCGAGCTCCGCGACCCCGAGCAGAAGCCGATCGCGTCTGCCAAGACCGACGCCCAGGGCAAGTTCCTGTTCACCAAGGTGAAGCCGGGCAAGTACCTGGTGTGGAGCGTCAAGGAGCAGTCGCAGCGCACCGGCGCCGCCGGGGTCGAGGTGCAGCCCGGGGCGACCGCGACCGCTGAGCTGAAGCTCTCGCTGTAGCCGCGGCGCTCGATCCGCGGGTCTTTTTCCGTTCGCACGCCTCTATGATCGGCCCGACTGCGGTAAACAACGCCCTCCTGCGGTCGCGGATCGGTAGACAAGCGTGCGGTTTCTGGCCAAAATATAAACAAAGCTGAGGTCTCGTGGGCGCTCGCGGGCGATCGCTGCTCGCCGGGCCTGCTTGCTCTTTTTTGGGCCCCATGCCGTCTGGATCGCGGCGTTTTCCTGGGCCATCCGGAACCGGCGGAACCAGAGAATATGGATCAGACCAGGCGTGTTGGGTGGGGCGTGTTGTGCTGCTGTGCATTACTAGTCGGCCGCGCCGACGCGCAGCTCACGTACTCGCTGTCTTGGGGCTGGAGCGGCGACGCGCGGCAGAACGCCGCCAACGCGGCGCTCAGCGGCGCGCTGGCCCGCTACAACGCCTATGGCGACTTCACCGGCGGCAACGGCAGCCATGTCCAGGCCGCCTACAACGCCGGCGTCCCCACCGCCCAGGCGGGCTACGGCGGGTGGGGCGGCATCATCGAGTACGGCGGCACCTGGCCGAACGAACGCGTCACTATGCACGAGCTTGACCACTGGCTCGGCACCGGCACCTTCTCGGCCTCCAACGGCCGCTCGTGGGACGGCCCGCGCGCGGTGCGGATCCTCGAGCAGTTCGAGGGCGTCGGCGCCCGGGTCGGGACCGACGGCACGCACTTCTGGCCGTACGGGCTGAACTACGACACCGAGTGGAGCGAGCTCAACGCCCAACGCAACGTCGCACTGGTCTACGCGCTGCGGGCCGACTGGGGCATCGGCTCGGCCGCCAACCCGACCGCCTGGAACGCGACCAACGTCACGCTGACCGGCTCGGACGCGCCGGGGACCTCGGGCTTCCACCACGCCGACAAGTGGAGCGACAACACGTTTGCGCACCCCAACGCCGACTACGCCACCGGCGGCTTCGACCTCCGCACCCCCAACGGCACGCCGAGCTGGACCTTCGCCGGCAAGTCGCTAACCATCAACCGAGGCGGGCGGCTGCTGTACAACGGCTGGGGCGCCACCGGCCGCGTCACGATCAACGACCTGACGGTCGCCAACGCCACGGTTAGGCACGACCAGTTCAGCCAGGACATCTTCCGCCTGGCGGGCAACACCACGCTGGTCGGCGCCGCGACCTTCGAGGCAGCGCGGGGGCCTATGGTCATCGAGGCCTCGCTCCGCGGCGACGGCTCGCTCACCAAAACCGGCGCCAACGACCTCACCCTCGCCGCCGCCAACGAGTACGCCGGCGCGACGAACATCCAGAGCGGCACGCTCCGGCTCTCACGCGGCAGCCTGCTGGCGGAGTACACCTTTGACAACGTCCGGGGCGTCGGGGTGCCGAATAGCGGCTCGGCCGGCAACCCGCTGAACGGCCTGCTCGCGGGCGGGGCGACCATTGTCGACGCCGGCGGCGGGCGCGAGGGGCGGGCCGTGAGCCTGTCGGGCGGCGCCTCGGTGGACGTCCAGAGCGCGATCACCGACCTCGCCCCCGACGGCAACTGGGCCGTGTCGGCGTGGGTCAACACGACCACCGCCGGCGGCGCGATCCTCAGCAAGACCGACGGCGGCTGGGACCGCGGCAACACGGCTTTCTACCTCGGTGACGGGGCCGGCGCCGGCAGCGGCGGCCAGCCCGCCGGTGTCCGCTGGGCGGGCGGCTTCCTCCAGACCGCCCCGGGCTCCACCACGGTAACCGACGGGCAGTGGCATCAGGTCACCTACGTCAACAGCGGTGGCGAGTACACCATCTACGTCGACGGTCAGGCGCAGACGACCTCGACCGCCGACTCCGCCTTCGGCAACGCCGACGTCGGCTCGCTAGTGCAGCTCGGCCGCGCCAACAACCCGGGCGACGGCGCCCTCAACTTCAACGGCCTGATGGACTCGGTGCAGATCTTCAGCCAGTCGCTCTCGGCCCAGCAGGTCGCCGCGTTGCACGGCGGCGAACAGCTCGGCTCGCTGCCGAGCACTACGGTGGTCAACATCTCCGCGGCCGCCACGCTCGACCTCAACGGCACGACCCAGGAGATCGCCGGGCTGAACGGCGTCGGCACGTCGGCGATCACGCTCGGCAGCCGCGGCCGGCTGATCATCAACAACGCCGAAACCTCCGAGCACTGGGGCACGATCTCGGGCAACGGCGGGCTGGCCAAGTCGGGCGCGGGCGATCTGCTGCTGGCGGGCGTCGGCACGCATACCGGCGGGATCACGGTCGCCGAGGGGCGTCTGATTGTCGAAGGCGACACCGGCTTCGGCACGACCGCGATTGAGGCCGGCGCCAGCCTCGCCGGTTCCGGGAACGTCCGCGGGACGCTCGACCTGCAGAGCGGCGCGGAGCTCGAGGTCGCCCTCGCCGGCCCGTCGCACGACCCGCTCAACGTCGACGGCGCCGCGGCGCTCGACGGGCTGCTGTCGGTGTCGCTTGACGCGGGCTACCTGCCGGCGCTGGGCGAGAGCATTACCGTGCTGACCGCCGTCGGGCTGACCAACAACCTGACGCTCGGCGGCCCCGACGGCGCGCTGTTCAGCCTCGCCGAGAGCACACCGAACGCCCTGGTGCTGACCGCCGTCAGCAACCTCGCCGGCGATTACAACAACGACGGCGCCGTCGACGCCGCCGACTACGTGGTGTGGCGTGACAACGTCGGCCAGCCGGCCGGCACGCTCTTCAACGACCCCTCCGCCGCAGCGGTTGGCTCTGCCCAGTACGCCGCTTGGCAGGGCAACTACGGCGCGACAATGACGGTCGTCGGCGCGGCCGCCGTGCCGGAGCCCGCGGCGTTCGCCCTCCTCGCGAGTGTGCTGGCAACTCTTGGCCGGGTGCGTCCCATCAGCCGGCGGAATCTGGGCGGTTGAACCTCGTGAGCCGGCGTCGCGACGGAGACTAGAATTTGATGTCGAGGTGCTCGGCCGCGCCGTCGGCGATGACCGCGTCGATCCGCGCGGAGATGACCGTCAGCGCGCCGGATGAGAAGCCGACCTTGCGATCTACCTCAGACAACTGCCAATTCATTCTGCCGCCGTTGGCGGGGCCAAACACGCCCAACCACTTGGCCAGCAGGCGATCCGCGCCCGCACGCTGGCAGGTGGGCCCCCACACCCGCGCCGACGATGGGTTGGTTTCCGCGGTTGTTCGGCCCGTTCTCCACTGCGTTGTCGAAAAGAGCCATCCCGCGCGGTCCAATGAGGGGTTGGTTGTGCGTGTGCGCCTCGCCTACCAACCGCCGCTGCCGGCGGGAGCCGGCAGTTTGAGGGTCGCCATCGGGGTGAGTTTTGTCCCTAGCGATGCGATTGGCTGGGTGCGGGACAAAACACCTTGGGGGCCAAGTCGGGCGACCGCGTAAGGCGTGGGCAGGTAATTGGTTACGGCAAGAGGGCCGTTGTTGAGGTGTGGGTTTTGTCCCCTGCGATTGAATATCGGGACAAAACGCGTGCGGTGGGGCGGCGTCAAATCGACCTCGGAGAAGTCTCCCATAGGCTGCTTACGAGACGCCGCTACAAAAGCAGCAGCAGGCCGACCACCGAGCACGCGACCGCCAGACCGGCGTAACCCAGCTGGGCGAAGCGGGTTTGTTGAGCGTCGCGCTCGAGGGCCTCGGGCGTCCAGCTGGCGGGCGTGGCGGGTTCGACCAGCCGCTGCAGCACGCCGGCGCCGAACGCTTGGCTGCCGGCCAGCTGGTCGCCGGTGGCGGTGAGGTAGCAGCCCTCGAGTGGCCAGGGGGCGCCGTCGGCGCCCGCCACGGCGCCAGAGACTATCGTCGCGAGCCGTCCGCCCCGCGCGGCGAGGCACGACTCCAATTCGAACAACGCGGCGTTGTCGCGGAGGACTTCTGCGTTGTTGTCTGCTTCGACCTGCATGAGCCGCTGGCAGAGGGCCGAGGCCATCGGGCCGGTCAGCTCGCGGAGCTGCTCGACTTGGGTGGCGGCGTCCGTCGCGGCGGCGGCCGGGATCGCCACGCCGAGGCGGCGGCCCTTGCGGTCGGCGTTGAGCAGGTGCAGCAGCCGCCCGCAGCCGGGAGCGTGCTGCAGGTCGGTCACGACGGCGAGCACCGGGCAGCGGACGCCGGCCGCCTCGCCGATGACGTCGAGGTCCTGCTCCATCGCGGTGCGGGCGTCGGCCGCCGCGGCATCGGACGCGCCGGCGTCGGCGGGCGTGAGCACGGCAATGCCGTCGAGCGCCCGCAGGCCGTCGCGTTCGCGTCGGAGGAGCGACACAACATAGTCGAGCTGGGCGGCGCAGGCGGCCGCTTCGTCGGCCGAGAACAGCGGCTCAGTCGGCCATGCATCGGCGGGATAGAGATCGGTTTGTTCGGCGAGTGAGAGGAATTCCGAGTCGTCGACCAGCAGCTGCTCCGCTGCGGCGGCGGGTCGGTTAGTCGTGCCGGCGTGGGCGAGCGCCTCGACGCGGAGGGCGGCCGGGATTCTATCTTCGGCCGGCGTGGTGTGGGCAAAGGCCGCGGTCGCGTGGCGGTTTTGCATCCGCTGGTGGGCCAGCCGCTCGGCCGCGCGGCTCAGCAGCGACGGGCCGTGGCACAGCACGTAGATCGCCTGGTCGTCGGCCAGGATGCGGAGCTCGGCGTCGGCCTGCGAGGGGACCGGCCCGAGGGTGGGGGTGAGGGCGAAGGCGGAAAGCAGTTCGGCCTCGCGGCCGGCGGGCTCGCCGATCAAGAGCAGGGTAGGGCGGTCGGCCAGGTCGAGGCCGTGGCGGCGCATCGCTGCGAGGGCGCGTTGCCAGCAGCGGTCGATCTCGGGGAATGGCGACTCGGCGCCGGGCCGGGTGGCGGCCCGGTAGGCGGCGACCGCCGACCAGGCGATGGCGTAGGCAAGCAGGAACAGCAGCGGCAGCCAGAATTCGCGGAGCAGCTGAGACGGAGCGCGGACGACCTTGTCGAGCTCGAGGTAGTTGTTCAGCCGCCACAGCCCGGCGAGCACCGAACCGAGCAGGGCGAAGTGCAGGGTCCAGGTGGTCCGGCCACCGGCGACCGCGCCGCGGGCGAAGCCGACAAACGGGGCGACGGCGATCTTGCCGAGGGCGGGGGCCGCTTTGCGGATCTTCGCGAACATGGAGGCTTCCGGGCGGAACGGGCGGCAGCGGGTAGGGCGTTGGGGGATGCGGGCTAGGCGAGCAGCCGCTGCATCACGGCATACGTGGCGAGCGGGGCGAGGGCGATGGTCACCACCGCGGCGATCGCCAGCATCCGGCGGAGGCGGGCCTCGCCCCGCAGCGGAGCCCCCGCGCGGCGGCGGCGCGAGCCGGCCGCCTGGGGCGTGCGTTGGCGTGCGTGGCGGGTGACCCGCGTGCGGGTCTGGTCGAACCAGCTGTTGAGGGCGGCGGGGTCGGTGCGCATCTCGCCGCGGAAACCGAGGGCGGCGCACAAGTAGTAGGCCCCGAGGGCGTCGTCGTCGGTCTGGGCGGCGGCGAGCTTCGCCTGCCGCCAGAAGTCCCAGGCGCGGTCGTTGCCGCCGTACAGGGTGGACTCGAGCTTGCGCTCGCTCCAGCGGTCGGCCCAGTCGGAGTGGCAGATGAACAGCTCGTCGAGCCAGCAGACCAGGGCGTAGCGGGCTCCGCGGAAGGCCGGGTCGGCTCCACCGTCGGGGACCTCGAGGGCCAGGTTGGTCAGCACCGCCTGCTCCTTGGCCAGGCAGAGCTCGGCCCCGCGGCCGACAGCGGTGTGCAGCCGTAGCGCGTAGTCGATCGCGCTGTGGAGAGGCTCGTGCAGGCGCTGGTGGGTGGCGGGTCGCATGCGGGCGGCGGGCCGGTTGTAGGGGATGTGCGGGGTGTGCGGGCGGGGGAGCGACGGGACGCGCCCCGCGACCGCTTATTGCGCTGACAAAGAGTAGGCCACCGGGGGGACCACAGCAGTCGGAGACAAAGATTCGCGAAATTGGCCTCCCGACGATCGTGACGCCTACGGGTGACCTAGGTTCCTTTGACGCGACGGTTATCCTCCTACCATCGTGGCTTCATCGGAATCAGTTTTCATGCCCAGCGCCACCTGCGAAGCCCTGCTGCTGCCACTCCCCGGCGACTCGCCGACGGGCGACGAGGCGCATTTTGCGATGACGCTCTCGCCGCTGCTCAGGGAGCTGCGCCGCGAGGAACAGGCGGACCACTTCGACGACGCCACCCGGCCCAAGCAGCTCAAACGCGCCGAGTGGGCCAAGGTCGTTGAGCAGTGCGAGTCTGCTCTTACCGAACACGCCAAGGACCTCCGCACCGCCTGCCACCTGGTTGAGGCCCGCACCCGAGTCGATGGGCTGCGGGGGCTGAGCGAGGGGCTCGAGCTGGTAGCGCGGATGGTCGAAGAGTGCTGGGACCGGGTAAGCCCCGCTGTGGGGGACGACCCGATCGAGAACCGTGCGACGCCGCTGGCCAACCTGCTGGACGACGCGGTCCGCGGGCTGTGCTTCCCGAACCAAATCATCACGCTGCCGTTGATCGGCGCCGGTGAGAACGCCTGCAGCTTTGTCGACTGGACGAAGATGCGGGGCGACTCCGAACAGGGCGAGGCCTTGAGCCTCCGCCGCGCGAAGATCACCCCCGAGGTCTTCAAGCAGAACCACGACCACGCGGCGGCGGCGCTGCACTGGCTCGAGCGGCTGCGGAAGTCGCTCGACGAGCGGCTCGGCGAGGACGCCCCGGGGCTGCTGAAGCTGCGGAACGCGATCTCGGACCTGCACGGGCTGCTGGCGGACGAGCTGTCGCGTCTCGGCTTCGCGACTGAGCCGAACAGGGAGCCGGACGGCGGCCACTCGCCGGAAGAACTCAAACCGACCACCCTCGGACCCGCCGCCCGCGATCAGCTCTACACCCTGCTGGACAACACGGCCGAGCAGCTGCGGGCGATGGAGCCCCACAGCCCGATCCCCTACCTGATTAAACGCGCGGTTCGACTCGGTCGGCTGCCGTTCCCGAGTTTGATGCAGCACGTGATCCGCGAGCAGACGACGCTCGCGGAGCTGAACCGCGAGTTTGGAATTGCCGAAGCGGACGGAGTCGAAGCATCGGCCTGAGTCCGTTTCGTGCCTACCACCTAATTACCAGAGACCCTACCAAAGGAAGCAGATCGATGAGCGAAAGCCTCCAACACAAGCTAGACCGGGTGCGTCCGCCGCGTGTGCAGATCACCTACGACGTCGAGACCAACGGCGCCATGGAGCAGAAAGAGCTGCCCTTCGTGGTGGGCGTCATGTCGGAACTCGCCGGCGATCAGGAAGAGCCGCCGAAGCCGCTCAAGGAGCGGAAGTTCGTGCCGATTGACCGCGACAACTTCAACGAGGTGCTGGCCAAGGTCGGCCCGCGTCTGGCCCTGAAGGTCCCCAACCGTCTGAGCGACGAAGAGGGCACCAACCTGTCGGCCGAGCTCCGCTTCGAGGAGATCTCCGACTTCGAGCCGCAGAACGTCGCCAAGCAGGTGCCGGCGCTCAAGAGCATGCTGGACGCCCGCCACAAGCTGCGTCAGATCCTCAGCACGATGGAAGGCAACGACTCGTACGCCGACCTGCTGCAGGAGGTGCTCTCGGACGCCGAGGCCGCCAAGTCGCTGAAGGACGAACTGGGCTCGGAAGAGTCCAAGTAGGCCCGCAGCCCGCCCCCCAAACCAACACGCACACCGACCCCCTTGGGAGAACCAAATAATGGCGACCGCCGACGCAACCGTTGACGCGGCTGATGTGGAAGAACTCAGCCTGCTCGAAAAACTGCTCCAGAACTCGCGCGCCCTCGACGACACCGAGCTGGAGCACCAGCGGGACTACCTGCAGGAGTTCCTGAACCACGTGGTCGACGCCGACCAGGTGACCAGCCAGGACGCCGCCGCCGAGATCAATCATTGGATCGCCAAGATCGATGAGAAGATCTCGGAGCAGCTCAACGAGATCATGCACGACGATAAGTTCCAGAAGCTCGAGGGGAGCTGGCGCGGGCTGCACTACCTGGTGCACCAGTCCGAGACCGGCACGACCCTCAAGATCCGCGTGCTGAACGCGACCAAGCGGGAGCTGCTCAAGGACCTCGAGACCGCGGTCGAGTTCGACCAGAGCGCCCTGTTCAAGAAGGTCTACGAGGAAGAGTACGGCCAGCTCGGCGGCGCCCCCTACGGCATGCTGGTTGGCGACTACGAGTTCAGCCGGCACCCAGAGGACGTGAACCTCCTGAGCCTGATCTCGAATGTGGCTGCCGGAGCGCACGCCCCGTTCGTCACGGCCGCCTCGCCGGCGCTGCTGAACCTGACCAGCTTTACCGAGCTGCCCAACCCGCGTGACCTGGCCAAGATCTTCGAGTCGGCGGCCCACACCTCGTGGCGTTCGTTCCGCGACTCGGAGGACTCCCGCTACGTGGCGTTGTGCATGCCCCGCGTGCTCGGCCGCCTGCCCTACGGCAAGGACTTCAAGAGCGTCGAGGAGTTCGACTTCGAGGAGTTCGTCGACGGCCGCGACCACAGCAAGTACCTGTGGATGAACGCCGCCTGGGCGTACGCCACCCGCGTGACCGACGCGTTCAGCAAGTACGGCTGGTACGCCAAGGTCCGCGGCGTCGAGGGCGGCGGCAAGGTCGAGGGCCTGCCGGTGCACACCTTCAACACCGACGACGGCGACGTCGCGATGAAGTGCCCGACCGAGATCGCGATCTCGGACCGCCGCGAGTTCGAGCTCTCGACGCTCGGCTTCCTGCCGCTGCTGCACTCCAAGAACACCGATTTTGCCGTGTTCATGGGCGCCCAGTCGGCCCAGAAGCAGAAGACCTACTTCGACGACTCGGCCACGGCCAACGCGGACCTGTCGACGAAGATCAACTTCTTGCTGTGCGTCTCGCGCTTCGCCCACTACCTGAAGGTGATGGCCCGCGACAAGGTCGGCTCGATGCTCGAGGCCAACGAGTGCGAGAAGTGGCTGAACGACTGGATCGCCAACTACGTGTGCGACCCGTCCATGGCCGGCGACGTCACCAAGGCCAAGTGCCCGCTCTCGGACGCCACGGTTGAGGTCCGCGAGATCCCCGGCAAGCCCGGCTGGTACGAGGCGATCGCCTGGCTGCGGCCCCACTTCCAGCTCGAGACGCTCAGCGCCAGCATGCGGCTGGTTGCCGAGGTTCCTAAGAAGGGCTAATTCAGCTCCCGCGTTGCGTCCCGCCCCCGGCTCTTCCGGGGGCGGGGCACGGGAGCGTCAACAGGAGCGGAGGTGAACTATGGCGGAAAACAATACCGGCATGCCGGACCAACTCAAGTCCGGCATCGAGAGCCTTAGCGGAATCGATGTCAGCGACGTCCGCGTTCATCGCAATAGCGGCCGTCCGGCTCAGGTAGGCGCTGTTGCGTTCACCCAAGGCACGGACATCTTTGTCGGCCCTGGAGACGACAACTGTCGGCGCCTCGCGCACGAGCTGTGGCACGTTGTGCAGCAGCGTCAGGGCCGGATCAAGCCAACCGCTCACGTGAACGGCATTTTGGTCAACGACGATCCAGGCCTCGAGAGGGAAGCCGACATCATGGGCGCCAAGGCGCTCGCGACGTAGATACGAATCCAAACCTAAACAAAAAAAGATAGACTGGAGAAGCTACGGTGGAAAACAAGAACGACAACGGATCGATCGACTACTTCCTGAAGATCGATGGCATCGAGGGCGAGTCGAAAGACTCGAAGCACGCCAAAGAAATTCAGATCCTTGGCTTTAACTGGGGCGAGACCCAGCCGGTGAGCATCCCGTTCACCTCGGGCGGCGGTTCGGGCAAGGTCTGCATGCAGGACCTCACCTTCACCATGTACGCCTGCAAGGCGTCGCCGAAGCTGTTCCTGTCGTGCGCCAAGGGCGAGCACATCAAGGACGCCACGCTCGTCGCCCGCAAGGCCGGCGGCGATCAGGAAGAGTTCTACCAGATCAAGCTGGAAGAGGTGCTGGTGTCGTCCTACAACACCGGCGGCGGGTCTGGCAACGCGCTGCCGATGGACACCGTGACCCTCGCCTTCAACAAGATCAACTACCAGTACCGCCCGCAGAAGGACAAGGGCGCCCTCGACACGCCGGTCAAGGCGGGCTGGAACCTGGAAGAGAACAAGACCATTTAGTTTGGTCTGAGCTACGCCGGGCCGCGGCCGCCGCTAGGGCGCGCCGCGGCCCGTTTTTTGTACTGCCGGATCGGCGCGCATGAGCACTCCCTACCCAACGCTGGCGCCCTCGCTGCTCGACCGCCTGGTCGACGCCTGCTGCGGCGTTGCCGAACCACGCCCCGGTGGCGTCGGCAGCCTGGCCGACGACATCGAGGACCTGCTGAACACGTGCAGCGTCGCGGCTGGCCCTAAGCTGGCCGGCTGCCCCGAAGCGTCCGAGTCACTGCTGACCTACGGTGCGCCGCCGCCGACCTCGTTGTCGCTGGCCACCAACGCCGAACGCCTGGCAACTGCGCGTCAGCTCGAGCAAACCATCGCCCGCTTTGAGCCCCGCCTGGAGAATGTCCGCGTGCGGGCCGAGGCGCCCAACGCCGTCAGCAACGAGGGCCGGTTCGAGATCCGCGGCGCGTTGCGGGCCGAGCCTGGCCGGGCCTTCACCATGATGATCCGAGTCCGCAGCACCAGCGGCCGGACCCACGTCACGACGGAGCGGGCATGAGCGACGCGCTGTACCCCTACTACGAAGAGCAGCTGCACTACATCCGCCGCGAGGCGGAGGAGTTCGCCAAGCAGTACCCGGCCGCGGCCGGCCAGCTGCTGCTCGAGCGCAACCAGAGCCGCGACCCGCACGTCGAGCGGTTGATCGAGGCCTTCGCCCTGCTTAGTGCGAGGGTCGAGAAGAAGCTCGACGACGAGTTCCCCGAGATCACCGACGGCCTGCTGTCGACGCTCTACCCCCAGTACCTGGCCCCGATCCCGTCGATGGCGATCGCCCAGTTCGAGGCCGACCCGGCCAGCCCGCAGCCGACCGGCGTGAAGCTGGCCCGTGGCGCGGGGGTGCGGACGCAGCCGGTGGACGGATCGCCGTGCCGGTACCGGACCTGCTACCCGGTCACGCTGTGGCCGATTGACGTGGTCGACGCGGCGATCGAGTTCCCGCCGTTCGACCGCTCGCTAACGCCCCCCGCGAACACCGCGGCGGTGCTGCGGATCAGCCTGCAGACCCACGCCGATCTGATGTTTGGCGAGCTGTCGCTGGATACTTTGCGGTTCCGGCTCGAGGGCGACGACGCCCTCATGGCGAGTCTGTACGAGGCCATGCTGAACAAGGCCTCGCGCGTCGAGGTGCGGACCTGCGAGGCGGACGGACGACGGCTGCTGATGTCGGCGTCGGCGGAGCAGACGCTGCACCCGGTTGGTTTCGGCGACGACGAGTCGCTGCTGCCGACGCCGCCGCAATCGGGCAAGGCCTACCAGCTGCTCACCGAGTTGTTCGCCTTCCCGGAAAAGTTTGGGTTCATTGACATCGCCGGCCTGGCCGGGGCGCTTCCCAACGCGGGGCGGCGGATCGACCTGGTGATCTTCCTTGAGGAAGCCGACGAACGCCTAGCCCGAGAGGTCAACGCCGGCGTGTTCCGCCTCGGCTGCACGCCGATCGTGAACCTGTTCGAAAAGGTCTGCGAGCCGATCCGGCTGACGCACACCAAGCACGAGTACCCCATCCTCCCGGACGTGCACCAACGGGAGATAATCGAGGTCTACAGCGTCGACCGCGTGACCGGCGTCGCGCCCGGCGTGCAGACGCGGTTCGCACCCCTGTACGGCTTGAACCATGAGAACTCCTGGTCGGGCGAAGAAGAAGCGCGGGCGTTCTGGCACACCCGCCGCAGGCCGAGCCAGCGGCCCGACGACCACGGGACCGACCTGGCGTTGCGGCTGGTCGACCTCGATTTCAAGCCCACGATGCCCGCCGAGCAGACCGTGACCGTGCACGCAACGTGCACCAATCGGGGCCTGCCGAGGAGGATTTCCGCCAGCCCGTCGGCGCTCGAACTGCAGATGGAGACCGCCACGCCCGTGCGTTCGGCCCGCTGCCTGCGGAAGCCGACCGCACCGATCAACCCGCCGCTTGGCGCCGCGGCGTACTGGCGGTTGGTGTCGCATCTGTCGCTGAACCACCTGTCGCTGACCGACGGCCGTCTGGCTCTGCCCGCCTTCCAAGAGATCCTGCGGCTGTACGACTTCGTCGACGGCGCCACCAACCGCACCCGGGCGATCGCCAACAGCGAGATGATCGACGGCGTACTATCGCTGTCCGCTGGGCGGACCGTGTGCCGGATCGGCGACGCCGCCAACGGCGGTGTCTGCCGCGGCATCGGGGTCGAGCTAGAGCTGGACGAACAGAACTTCCGTGGCGTGGGCGCGTTCCTGTTTGGTTCCGTGCTGGAGCGGTTCTTTGCCGAGTACGCCACGATCAACTCATTCACGCGTCTGACCCTCACCACAAAGCAACGCGGCGTCGTGAAGGCCTGGTCGCCTCGCTCGGGCGGGATTGAGCTGCTATGAGTATGGCCGCCGACAAGCCGAACACGGGGCAGCCGAAGTGCTCGGTCGAGCAGCAGCTCTTTGCCGACCCCTGCGCGTTCGACTTCTTCCAGGCGGTGTCGCTGCTAGAGAAACGTCAGTCGGCCGAACGGACTCCGGGCACGCCCGCCGCTAAGTTCGCTACGCCGGCCTCAACCGCGTTCCCGGCGAGCGCTATCGAGGCACTGGAGCACGGCGAGAGCCCGGCCGAGCCGCCGCGGATGACGGTGAATTTCATGGGGCTGACAGGCCCCAGTGGCGTGCTGCCGCGGCACTACACCGAGCTGCTGGTGCAGATCGAGAGCCGGCTCCGCGATGCCACCAAGCGGACGCTGGGCGCCTGGTACGACCTGTTCAGCAACCGTTTCGTGGCCCAGTTCTTCCGCGGGTGGGCCAAGTGCCGGATCGACCGTGGCGTGGCCGATGGCCGCGCCGAGCTGGTCAAGCCCGACGCGTTCACGGGATCGCTCTACAGCCTGATCGGCCTCGGCCAGGCGCGGCTCCGCGACCGGCTGAGCGTCGCCGACGCCAACGGGACGGTCCGCGACCGCGTCCGCGATCCCGCCCTGGTGCGGCACGCCGGGCTGCTGTCCGGCCGACGCCGTCCGGCCCGGGAAGTTGCCGCGATGCTTTCGGACTACTTCCAGGCGCCAATCACGATCTTGCAGTTCCAGGGGCAGTGGCTCGAGCTGGCCGCGTGCGACCGCTCGCGGATCGGCGTGAACGGCGCCGCGAACCGGCTGGGGGTCGACTGTGTGCTGGGGCAGCGGGTCTGGGACCGCCAGAGCCGCGTCCGGGTGCGGGTGGGACCGCTCTGCGGTGAGCGGTTCAAGGAGTTCTTGCCCGCGGTCAACGACGCCGACGCCCGCCCGCGGTTTGTGTCGTTGTGTCAGATGGTGCGGCTGGCGATCGGTTCGGAACTCGACTTCGACGTGCAGCTAGTGCTCCGCGAGCAAGACGCGCCCCGCCTAGAGGCCCGCACAGAGCAGCCCGCAGCGCGGCTCGGCTGGAACAGCTGGCTCTCGGCCGGCCCGTTGGGACGCGACGGCGACGACCCTGTGTTCGAGCCCATCGAGTCATAACGCGTCGACGCCGCCCAGTAGCGGCGCCCGGCGACCCTAGAGGGCCGCCAGCTCGGCCGGCTCATTTGCTTCCACGCCGGTCGGGGCGCCGGCGGTCTCGTCCTCAACCGCGAACAGCGACATCCTGAGCGTCGCCGCCTTGCCGTCGACATCGATAACCACCGAGCCACTGTCGGCAAACTCGTCGACCAGCAGCTGCTCGCTCAGCCGGGCGGCGACCGTCATCGAACGCTCGACGTGCCGCCACTCCTCCGGCGCCGCGTCGGCCGACAGCGTGTAGAACTGCAGGCCCTTGCGGACCGGCAGCGCCCGCGGCGTGTGCACGACGCGCCGCGGCTCAAGGCCCGCCTGCCCCATCAGGAACAGCGAGTCCGCACGGTTCGCGCAGCCGAACTTGATGTTGCGACCCGTCGATAGCAACCGCTCGACCTCGTCCGCGGGGAGCGAGCTCTGAACGCCGACAAACAGCGACCGCCCCGAGTGCAGCCAGGCCGGGTCGAGGTCGGCCCGCAGCAGCATCTCCTTGCGGGTGAACAGCCGCTCTTGGTAAGCGGGCTGGGTGACCCGCTCGAGCAGCCCCTCGATCGCCGCCCGCACGGCGAGGAAGCAGCCGGCCAGGTCGTCGTGGTCGTACGCCGGCAGTGGCGTTAGCTGGCCCCTTGGTCCGAAGATCGACAACCGACCCACCACCCGGGCGAGCTCGCGGTACAGCGTCAGTGGGGCGACGCCCTGTGAAGTAGCGTCGATGCGGAGCACGGCGGTCGCGGCGTTGAGCTCGCGGAGCTGCTCGAGCATGAGCCGCTCGCCGGGGCCCGCGCTGTCGAAGCCGATCTGCCGGGCGGCGGCCTGCGAACCAATCACCTCGGCCTTCTTCTCAATCCGGTCGAGCAGCCGTCCCAGCACACCCTGGTGCAGCGGGGGCCAGGCGTCGCAGGAAAGCAGCGGCGGGATGAACTCGTGGTCGACTACTGGGCTGCCGGTCGACGATTCCGACCGCCGGACGCCGCCGATCGGCAGCACCACGAAGCCAGCGAGGTCGTCGCCGGTCACCAGCAGCCTGGCGTTGGGCCGCAGCACCTGGATCGGCTGCGGCTGGTCGCCGGAGTTCTCGTCGAGTGTCTGCCGGGTGTCGATCACGCGGCGGGCGACCAGGTCGGCGCCGTTGGCGGTGGTGTTGGGGCGGGTGTCGTTCTCTAGCGGCAGGGCGAGGTAGATGGTGACCCGCTCGTGCTTCCGCAGGGCTGCCTGGAGGTCGAGCACCGGCAGGCTGGCGTCCTCGGGGAAGGACAGCAGCTCGCCGTCCGGCATCCGCGCCCTCAGGCGGCGGACCACCAGCCGGTGGTTGGCCAGGGCGTCGGCGTCGATCTCGACGGCGCGGAGGCCCCAGTTGTAGTGCGAGTCCCACTGCGACCCCAGCTGCCGCAGCTGGGCGTTGCGTCGGTCGGCCGCCTGGAAGTGGTGCGGCGTGAGAAACATCCCCTCGTGCCAATGGACGGAGTGCTCGCACATGCTCATCTTGGGGACGCTCTGCGACGGGGAATCGGGAGGACAACCGCTACTCAGAAGCAGTTCATCGTTCCTGATCGCATGGGTCCGCCAAGCAAAGTTGAGATTGCCGGGGGCGCGGGTGGCGCCGGTTGCGCGGAGTCGTCTGGTTTGCAGGGAACGCGGGCGGGCCGGCGGCGCTAGGCGACCAGGCGCAGGACGATCGCGTCCTTCGCGCCGTTCTTCACCTCGTACATCAGCTCGTCGGCGCCGTGGATGAGCTCGTCGACCGACAGCGGCGGGGTCTCGTAGACGGCCACGCCGATGCTGAAGGTTACCGGCCAATTGTTCTCCTTCATCACACCGTCGAGGTGAGCCTGCATCCGCTCGATCACGAGCTGGGCCTGCTCCTCGCTGGTCTCGGGAAGCAGGACGGCGAACTCGTCGCCACCCATGCGGGCCGGCACGTCCATCTTGCGGACAGTGGCGCGGATGCCGGCGGCGATCGCCTTCAGAAGCCGGTCGCCTTCGAGGTGGCCGAGCGTGTCGTTGACGGTCTTGAAGTTGTCGCAGTCGATGAACGCCGCGGAAACGGTCGTCTCACGACGCACGGCGCGGGCGATCTCGTCCTCGGCCCGCTCGCGGAACGCCATCGGGTTGATCAGACCTGTCAGGCCGTCGGTGCGGGCGAGGGTGCGTTCGTTCTCATGGGCCGCCCTCAGGCGGACCAGCATGCCGAGGAACACGGCGAAGAAGCAGCCGTGCACCGACGCCAGCCAGATCTCAGCGGCCGTGACGCCGCCGCCCTCTAACGACAGGATGTCGTCGACCAGCCAGGCCGTGCAGCAGGTCGCGGCAAGCAGGGTGCCCACCATCAGGCTGCTCACCCAGGTGACCACCAGCACGGGCGGCAGGTAGCACACGATCATCGGGATCTCGTCGCCGGTGGCAAAGTCGAGCACCGCGACCAGCGAGGCGAACGCGAGCGACAGGGCAATCGAGCGGGCCGGACGTTCACGGCAGCGGTCCAACCAGTTCTCGATTGCGATGGCGGTGGAGTTCAGGTCGGTCATGGCGGCGTCTCGGACGTAGGCGTCGGGGCGAGATTGACAGGCTAAGGTTCGCAAAAACCTAGCTCTCTCGCCGCCGCTACGCTTCGGGGAGACGCACATTGATCCCAAAATAGCCAACCCCCAGCAGGCGGACCGCTGGCGTTCGCCGCAGATGTGGGCAGAATCGTCACAACCGGAATAGCCGGTGCGGTCGTGTCCTCATCGCTCGATTGCGGCGGAGCGACCGCGATCCACGACCCCGCGGACCCGCTAGCTACGCAGCACGCGGTCCATCCGCTCCGAGATGTCGGCCAGGCGCTCTTCGCCCCCGCCGGCGACCTCAGCGGTCGCCCAGCCTGAATAGCCGATCTCGCGGAGCGCCTCGCGGACGGCTGGCCAGTTGACGTCGCCGTCGCCGATCTTGCAGAACCCGTTGCTGGCGCCCCAGTCCTTCACGTCAAGCTTGACGATGCGGTGGGCGAGCGTGCGGATCCAGTCTTCGCTTGGGCCAAACTTGCGGACGTTGCCGATATCGAAATACGAGCCAACCCACGGGCTGTCGATCTCGTCGAGGTAGTCGCGGAGCTGCTCGGGCGTTTCGCAGAAGCCATTCCAGACGTTCTCGATCAGCATCCGCACGCCGAGGCGGCTCGCCAACGGCAGCGTCTTGCGGATCTCGGTGATCGAGCGTTGCCAGACGTGGTCGTGGGTCTCTTCGGGGCCGCTCACCTTGCCGGGGACCAGCAGCACCGAGTCGCCGCCGTAGGCCTTGGCGTCGCGGAGCGCCTGCTCGAGGATCGCCCGGCCGCGGTCGCGGACCGCTGCGTCGGGCGATGAGAGCCGCGTGCCCCAGTGTTCCATGTCGACCAGCCCGTGCACAGGCATGCCGGTCGCTTCGGTGGCGGCGCGGGCCTCTGCGGTGGTGGGGCCGCCGGGGCTGACAAGCTCCATGCCGTGGTAGCCGAGCCGCTTGCAGAGCTCAAACTTATCGAGCACTGAACCGTCGGTATTGATCATGCCCCATTTCACCGCCTTGTAGATTGGCGGCGTGGCCAGGTCGGCGGACGACTTGCTGATGTCGGCCAGGACGCGTGCTGAGGTCGAGAGTGTCGCGGACGCTGCCGCGGCAGTCGCCAGGAAAGCTCTGCGGTGCATGGGACGCCATTGTGGGAGTTGGGGGCGAGTTGGTCGCAATCTCGAGTTTACCGGCCGTTGCGCCGGAGTGGCAAGCTTGGCGGATCGTCGAATGCTTGTGGCGGCTTTGGCGGATGGCCTCCTATTCGGTAACGGGAGTTAGCCGCGGGACTTGACGCAGAAAATGCCAAGTTTGCGAATAAACAGCGAATTGCCGGCGGGGCTGCCTGCGGCAGCACGAAAGGAGCTCGCACTGGCGGCCGGCTACTCGGGGTAGATGACGCCCCAATCTTGTTTCATGTCGACCACGTTCCAGCCCCTGTCCGGCGCGGCGTCGAGTGCTCGGTCGAGCTGGCCGACGTGCGAGTCGCGGTCGTACGCCCACTCCCGATCGGCGTCGGTGTGGTGGACGATCATGCCGAACCGCGGCCCCTCGCCTGCGGTGGTCCACTCGAGCATCTGGAAGTCGCCGTCGGAGTTGCCGGCGGCGAAGATCGGGCGGCGGCCGATGTGGCCCTGGATGCCGACCGGCTTGCCGGCCTTGTCGTCGATGAGGTCGATCTCGGCAAGCTTTAGGATGACAGGCGTGCCGTCGCGGACCTCGTACTTCATCTTCAGGCTGCTGCCGACGACCTGCTCCGGGGGGATGCCGTAGGTCGCCTCGGCCCAGGGACGGATGAACTCGATGCCGCCCCCGGAGACGATAAAGGTCTTGAAGCCGTTGGCTCGCAGGTAGTCGAGCAGCTCCAGCATCGGCTGGAAGACCATCTCGGTGTAACGCTTGCCGGTCTGCGGGTGGGTGGCCTCGGCCATCCACGCCGAGACCTCGGCGGTGAACTCCTCGGTGGTCATGCCGGCGTGGGTCGCCGCCACTAGCTGCATCAGGCCCTTCTCGCCCGACGCGGCGACCGCCTTGAGGTCGCCCTTGAGCACCGACGCGAACGCCTCCTCGGTCTGCCACTCGGGGTGATCGCCGGCCGTCGCGCGGACGCGGTCGATAGCGAAAAAGAGCTGGAAGTAGGCGGGCTGCTCTGACCACAGGCAGCCGTCGTTGTCGAAGGTAGCGATCCGCTCGGCCGGCGGAACGTAGTCGGGGGAGCCCTCGGTGGTGACCCGCTCGACGAAGTTGACGATCGCCTGTTTCGCGGGACTATCGTTCCAGCTGGGGAGCGACTCGGCCGCCGACGAGGCAGCTGCGCAGGCGATCCACAGGGAGGCGGTGGTTAGTGAGATCTTGCTCATGGAGGTTGGCTTGCAGGGCTTAGGCGTGGGAACGCGAGGACCAGGGTGGGCTGGGGTTCTGATTGGCCAAGGCGGCTAGCCGTACTTAAGGCGCGCCGCTGGGTTTTGTCCGCTGGATTTTGTCCGAAACCTCGAGCGGAGGGGACAAAACCCCCACGACATTTCTCGCTCAGGTTCGTTTTCGACTTGTTTCACTGGGTACTTCGCGGCTGAGGGCGGCGGAGCCCGGGAGTTTTGTCCTCAGGTTAGAACCCCAAACACCCACCACGCCGCCTCCGTTAGGCGGCTTGCGGCCGGCGCCGACCGCGCAGGAGCGAGCCCCGACGGAGCTGTGGAAAACGCCGTCTCGGCGTGGTGTTGTTTCATTGGACGAGTCTTATTTGACCACACCGGGCGGCTGATTTCTACAAAGAAGCGGGCCGACAGCCGTCCCTGTTCCAACCGACTGCTCTCGATGAACTTCGTTCCCGGAGGCGTCCTTAGGCTCCCCTACGGCTACTAAACAGAAGGCAACAACGAGAACGAAGCCTCGACGCGAGTGCTTCGGACGACATCCTGGTTCATCGGTGGAACCAAAAAAAAGCCGCCGGCCCGATACGGGCCGGCGGCTGGTTGGGGCCGGTAAGTTATTTCCCGCCGACGTTCATCATCTTGATCTTCTCTTCCAGCGTCGAGAGGCTCCAGTCTCCCGGCGCCTGGCTCGGCGGGAACTCCTTGAGCGTCATCAGGAACTTGCTGGCGACCACCTGCATCGGACCGAGGACGTAGGCGCGGTCGATCATCCAGTCGTGGTAGGTGTTGGAGTTGTGCTGCGACTTCTCGAACGGGTCGCGGCGCAGGTTGAAGAGCAGCGGCATCCGCAGCTTGATAAACGGCTCACGCCAGATCTGAAGCTGGTGAGCGCGGTTCTCGAGGTAGACGGCCTTCCAGTCGCCCACCCGAATCGCGCAGATCTCTCCGGAGTCGGCCGGGTAGATGAACTCCTTGCGTGGCGACGCCTGCTGATCCTCGATGATGGTCTTGAACGTGCCGGCCTTCTGCAGGTAGTCCAGCATGTTGTAGCCGTCGATGTAGTTCTTGTACTTGCGGCCGTTGAGCTCGACTCCTGACTTCAGCTTTTCCTTGATATCGGGGGCTCCAGCGGCGGCGGCAAAGGTGGGCAGCCAGTCCTCGTGCGAGACGATGCCGTTGACCGTCGTGCCGGCCGGGAACTTGCCAGGCCAGCGGACGAACGCGGGCACGCGGTAGGCGCCTTCCCAGTTGGAGTTCTTCTCGTTGCGGAACGGCGTGGTGCCGGCGTCGGGCCAGGTGTTGTAGTGCGGACCGTTGTCCGTCGAGTACATCACGATGGTGTTGTCGGCGATGCCGAGTTCATCGATAAGAGCCAGCAGCTCGCCCACCTGCATGTCGTGCTCGACCATGCCGTCGGAGTACTCATCCGAATTGGGGCCGGCCAGGTTCTTGTGCTCCTTCTTCACGTGCGTGCGGAAGTGCATGCGGGTGGCGTTCCACCAGCAAAAGAACGGGGCGTCGTCGTCGTTCTTGCGCTTGATGAAGTCCTTGGCGGCGGCCAGCGTCTCTTCGTCGATCGTCTCCATCCGCTTCTTGGTAAGCGGGCCGGTGTCCTCGATCGTCTGGGTGCCGTCGCCGTTGGCCGTGCACTTGAGAACCCCACGCGGGCCGAATTGCTCGCGGAAGGTCTTGCCATTCGCCAGCACCATATCGCCCGGGTAGTCACGGTGCTCGGGCTCTTCCTCGGCATTCAGGTGGTAGAGGTTGCCGAGGAATTCATCGAAACCGTGCATGGTCGGCAGGTGCTCGTCGCGGTCGCCCTGGTGGTTCTTTCCGAACTGCCCGGTCGCGTACCCCTGGCTCTTGAGCACCGTAGCCATGGTGACGTCGGTTTTCTGCCAGCCTTCCGGCGCCGCCGGCATGCCGACCTTGGTCATCCCGGAGCGGATGGGGACGCTGCCCCCTATGAACGCCGCGCGGCCCGCCGTGCAGCTCTGCTGCGCATAGTAGTCGGTAAAGGCGATGCCCTCTGCCGCGACGCGGTCGATGTTCGGCGTCCTGTAGCCCATCATGCCGCGGTTGTTGTGGCTGATGTTCCAGGTGCCGATGTCGTCGCCCCAGATGACCAGGATGTTCGGTTTGTCGGCCGCCAGCGCGGCGGACGCGGCTAGGCACACTGCGAGTGTGCCTAGCAAGGTGGCAATTCGATTCATTGTGTTGCTCTCGGGAGGTGTGAACCGGGTGAATGAGGGAACGCTAGGTCGCGGTCGGACGCAATTGTGACCGGTTGGCGCGCCTAAGTAAACAATTCGCCCGACGCAATCTCGGGACAGGGGAGACCGGATCGTGGCCGCCAACTGCGGCGGTCGCAGGTTAAGACGAGCGCGTTCGGGTCCGAAGATTCCATGAAGGCGGCCGCGGGATGGGCGGCGAGAAAGCGAAGTTGGGCGGTGGCCTATTCCTAACAGAGCCCGATAAGCGGGCGGGTACCAGGCCACTGTAGAGGTTAGCTCACTTCTGCCAAGAATGCGCAAGCGTGCACGCTAAACCCCGCGGGCTGCAACGGTTGTGCCGGCAGAATCGCCTCCGGCACGGCGGCCGCCCGTTCGGTGACGATGAGTACAGAGGACCCCGCCTCCAGGAAACCGTTCAATGCGACGACCAATCGCCCTGCTGCTCAACATGGTGTTGCTCGCCTCAGCGGCGTCGGCCCAGTCGCCTGCTCCGCTGACCGGCGACTGGCTCGGCAACCGCGCCTGGCTGGCCGAGCACGGCGTGACGTTCAACCTGGACGTCGCGAATTTCTACATGGGCGTCGCGTCGGGGGGGCTCGAGCGGCACTTCCCCTACGGCGGCCATGGCGACTACGTGACGAACGTTGACTTCGGCAAGCTGTGCGGCCGGGAGGGGCTGTTCCTCAAGATCCGCGCCGAGCACCGTTTTGGTGAGAACATCAACCGCAGCACCGGCGCCTTTTTGCCAGCCGCCGTGCTGGCCGACCTGCCGGTGGCAGACAGCGAGCAGCTGCTGCTGACCAACGTGCTGTTCACGCAGGCGTTGTCGGAGCGGTTCGCGGTGTTCTTCGGCAAGCTCGACACCCTCGACGGCGACGCCAACGCGTTTGCCCATGGGCGTGGCAAGACCCAGTTCTCTAACGTTGGCTTTGTCGCCAACCCGATTGCGTTGCGGACTGTTCCCTACTCGACACTCGGCTGTGGGTTCGCCGTGCTGGGCGAGGGGGGTGAGCCGGTCTTCTCCTACATGGTGCTCAACCCAACCGACACCGCCGATACCGATGGCTTCGACGAGCTGTTCGCCGAGGGGGTCGCGATGGCGGCCGAACTGCGGCTGCCGACCAATTTCGCCGGCATGCCCGGCCACCAGTTGTTCGCCGCGACGTGGAACAGTCGCGATTATGTCTCGCTGGGTCAGGACCCCCGCGTAGTGTTCCCCAACGTGCCGATCAATGAAGTTACCGGATCCTGGTCGGCCTACTGGAACTTCGACCAGTACCTCGTGCACAGCGGCTGCGACCCGACGGTCGGCTGGGGCGTGTTCGGACGGGCGGGCGTCGCCGACGATCGCGCGAACCCGCTGGCGTGGTTCCTGAGCTTCGGCGTCGGCGGCCACAACATGATGGCCGGGCACGAGGCCGATACGTTCGGGGCCGGCTGGTTCATCTCGGGGACCAGCAACGAGGTCGGCCCGTTGCTGCAGGCCACGCTCGGCCCGCTCGGCGACGGGCAGGGCGTCGAGCTGTTCTACAACTGGCAGGCAACGCCGTGGCTCAATGTAACGCCGGACCTGCAGGTCATCGTCCCCGCTCGGGAGCAGGTCGACACGGCGCTCGCGCTCGGTGTGCGTGCGGTGGTCACGCTCTAGCCGTTTTCTTCGCTAGCACGCCTGGCGAGCAGCCCCTGGTCGCTGCGCGCCCGGTTTGGTCGCCAAGCCCACGTATCTTGGGGCCGGCGTGGCCCGGTACGTGAGTTGCTTTCCCGGGTAGCGTTGACACGCGTCGCCAGGACTTCGGTGCGGCGCATCCTCCCGACCGAAAGCGTAACTATGAGCACCCACAGCGCCACCACGACGCCGGAAAAACTCGATGAACTATACGAACTGATCGATGGCATGGAGACCGCCCTGATGACCACCCGCCGCCCCGACGGCACGATGGTCACGCGGCCGATGGCGACTCAGGACCGCGGGCCGCTAGCCGATTTGTGGTTCGTCACCAGTATTGACACGCACAAGGTTGAAGAGATCGAGGCCGACCCGCACGTCTGCCTCGGCTACTACAACGACAGCACCAAGGAGTGGGTGTCGGTCAGCGGTAAGGCGACCATCTCACAGGACCGCGACAAGATCCGCGAGCTCCACAAGCCCGATTGGGAGATGTGGTTCCCCAACGAGGGCGGCAACCGCGACGGCGGGCCGGACGACCCGCGGCTGGCGCTGATCTTCGTCGAAGCACTCTCGGTCCACTACATGAAGGCCAAGCACTCCAAGCCGGTCGCGTTGTTCGAGATCGCCAAGGGCATGATGACCGGCAGTCGCCCCGACCTGGGACGCGAAGAAGAGCTGAGTCGCGCCGAGTTGTAGCGGCGGCAGGTCGCTACTCCGGGAATCCCTTGTCAACCGCGTCGGCCTGGTAGATCGGCATGTAGCGGTAGTAAACCTCGAGTGTCATCGTGGCGAGCGAGGTCATGTACAGCCGGCCGCCGGAGTCGTTGTGCTGGCCGTCGACATACCAGCTGCCCTTGGCGTGACCGGTCGTGGCCTGCTGGCTGATCAGCTGCTCACGGAGATCGGTGTTCCACTTCCGCCAGACGGCGCCCTTGCCGCCGGTGTATTGGAAAAGCACCTGCGAGGCGTAGTAATTGTAGTAGTAGTTGTTTTCCGACGGTCCGACGGCGGCGATCTTCAGCGCACCCTCGCGGAGCGATTCGTTCTCGCGATTCCATCCGAGGTACATCCGGCACAGCAGCCCGATCGAGGATCGCGTGGGCGAGGTCGCGTTGTCCGAAGCCAGGTAGGTGTACTCCGTGCCGTTCGCCCGCGCCACCGTGTTAAGGAACTGGCTCGCCCCCGCCACGGTGACCGGTGGGACCTGCAGGTGAGCCAGGTAGGCGCTCTTTAGGGCCATCACCTGCCAGCCGACCACCGAGGTGTCGCCCAGGGGGTCGCGGGGCCGGTACCGCCAGCCGCCGTCGGCGCCCTGCGATGCGATGATGTGATCGACCGCGGCCTGCGCGAGCGAGCCCAGCACCGAGTCGCCGGTCATGCCGTACGCCTCGGAGAGCGCGATGGCCGAGATGCCGTGCGAGTAAGCGCCGGCTCCGCCCGGGTCGCGCCACGACGCGCCCTGGTCTTCGTTCTTCGCCAGCCGGGCCATCGCTTCGAGGCCGCGGTTCACCACCCGCTTGTACTTGCCGTCCTTGTGCGTCTGACCAGCGCCGAGGAACGGCAGCAGCGCCAGCCCGGTGCCCGCCCGCAACGATTCGGCGGCGCCGCGGTTTGATGGGTTGGGGCAGCGGCCCTGGCACGGCCCGGCGGTGTGCACCAGTGTCCAGCTGCCGTCGGGGTTCTGGTGCTCGGCGATCCAGCGGAGGGCGTTCTCGATAGCCTCTTCACTCTCGGCGCTGCCGCCCGCCTTGGCGATGGCCGCGAGCGACATCTTGCCGCGGCCGGTTGTGCCGACGCCAGAAAAGCCAAGGGCGTCATTCGGGATTGACGGCGCGGCCGGCGTTAGGCCGACGTCCGACAGCTCGGTGAAGGTCGGCGCCGCAGTCAGGTCTTCGAAGGTCGACAGGCTTACCTCCTCGGCCAGCTCTTCGATCTCCGGTTGCAGCTCGAACTCGACCGGCTCGCTCTCGAGCTCCGCCTGATCGAGGTTGATCTCTTCGAAGTCGTCGAGGTTCTCGTCCTCGGTGCTCGGTTCTGACAGCAGCAGGTTCTTGCTTAGCTCCGGCAGCGATGGGAGCGACCACAGGGCAAGCAGGATCACCACGACCATGTGCAGCGCCAGGCTGGTCAGCCAGCTCGGGCTGCCGTGTACGATCTCGGCCCACGCTTCGCCAACGGCCGAGCGCTCGCGCGGGTCTTGCTCCGCTTGTGCGGCGGCGGCCGGCGGCGCTACGATCGGCGGGGTTGGCTGGTTGGTGGGTGCTGACATGCAGGTGCCGCGCGGCTTGGGCCTGCCAAGCGGGCCGAGCGGAGTTGCTGTTCCAAGAGAGAGGAGGTCGGCGAAGCGGCGACGAATCCGCAGCCGACGCGCGACTTCTCCATTTAGCTTAGCCGACGGCCCTGTAATCCGCCAGAAATCGAGAGCAGCGGCAATCTGGGTGGCCTAGGAGCGAATACGCTTGTACGCTTCTGCGCGTTTGCTTTGCCCGACGGTAGCAGCGGCCCTATAATTCCTTCGACCCAAACCCAAACCCTACTGCCCGAATGACCGCACCCACGTTCGACGCAGGCCGATCGTGCCCCGCTAGGTTGCCCTCGGTGGCCGCCAGTCTGGTCCTCTGCCTAGCTGCGGTAGGCGTAATCGCGTTCGGCGCACGCCCGGTATCGGCGGCTGACGATCCGGTTGGGGCGTTGGTTCGGGTGCGGCTTCCCATCACCGGCGCCGATGACCAGACAATGCAGGGGGTGCTGAAGCGAGCGGCCGACAAGGTGGTGCGGCAGGCCGCGGACGAAGGGGCTGGTCGCCCGACGCTCATCCTCCAGTTCGACAACAGAGCCGCCGGCGAGTCGGAATTCGAACGCTGCTTGTCGCTCGCCCGGTTCTTGCTCCGCGACATGACCGGCGTTAAGACGGTCGCGTATGTCCCGCAGACGGTCACGGGGCACGCGGTGCTGGTGGCGCTGGCGTGCGAGGAGATCGCCATGGCGCCGGAGGCCGAACTCGGCGACGCGGCCGCCGGCGAGGACCCCGCCCGGCCAATCGAGCCCGGCATGGCGGCCGTCTACCAAGAGGTCGCCGCCGCCCGCCGCAACGTGCCGGCGGCGGTCGCCCAGGGGATGATCGATCGTCGGCTCGAGGTGCTGCAGGTCGAGGACGAGACCGGCGTCGACTTTATCCTGAGCAGCCAACTCGACGAGCTGAAGGAACAACGGCAGATTGTCGAGACTCAAATCCTCTCTGCCGCGGGGGCCCCGCTGCTGCTCTCCGGACGCGAAGCCCGCGAGCTCGGCTTTGCCAAGTACCTGGTCAACAGCGGCTCGCTGGCGCGGGTGCTCGGACTGCCGGAGCGGGCGGCGCAGGAGGATCAAACCACGCTAGCGGATTGGAAGCCGGCCATCATCGAGCTCGACGGTGAGCTGACCGAACGGCGGCTCAGTCAGATCAAGAAGCTGCTGGGCAGCGAGCTTGAGCAGGGCGGCGCGAATTGGATCTGCCTGCGGATTAACTCCGGCGGCGGCCGCATGGACCGCTGCGTCGAGTTGGCCGCGACCCTCGCCGAACTCAACAAGGACGACGTCCGCACGGTCGCCTACGTGCCGGTCGAGGCGTCGGGCGGCGCGGCGTTGGTGGCGCTCGCCTGCGACCAGCTGGTGATGCACCCCAGCGCAACCCTGGGCGGTGGCCTCACGATCGCCAAGCCAGAAGGCGGAGCCGACAACCGAAAGCCGCCGCCGCCCGGCGCGCCGCAACCCGGGCCGCCTCGCTTCGGTGGCCCGCCTAGAGGACCCGGTCCGGCCGAGGAGGCCCAACCAAACCAGCTGTCGCCCGACCAACTCGCCGCCGCGCTGGCCGGCGTCCGTGGGCCGCTGGCCGAGAACACGAACCATGGCTGGTCGCTGTTGGCGGCGATGATTGATCCGGGGGAGACCCTGCACGTCTACACCAGCCGCGAGACCGGCCGCCAGGCCTTGTTCAACGACGCCGAGCTCGCCGAGCAGCCCAACAGTGACCAGTGGCGGCAGGGCGAGCAGCTGTCGGGCCCCGACGCGGTGCTGACGCTCGACGCCGTCGAGGCCGAGAAGCTCGGCGTCGCGTTTGCGGTGGTCGAGGACTACGACGGGCTGAAGCAGCTGTACGGCTTCGACGCCGACCCGCCGGTCGCCAAGCCCAACTGGGCGCTCGAACTGGTCGAGGCGCTCGCCAACCCGTGGCTCGCCGGCCTGCTGCTAGTGATCGGCTTCGGCGGGGTCTACCTCGAACTCAACGCGCCCGGGCTGGGCGTCGGCGGATTTGTGGCGAGCGTCGCGTTCCTGCTGTTCTTCTGGAGCCATTTCCTGTCGGGCACGGCGGAGTGGCTCGAGGTGCTGCTGTTCGTTGTTGGGCTATTCTTCATCCTGATGGAGGCCTTCGTGCTGCCGGGTTTCGGCATCTTTGGTCTGGGCGGGATGGCGATGGTGCTGGCCTCGCTGGTGCTGGTAAGCCAGACGTTTATTATTCCCAAGACGCAGGGCCAGCTGGTCGAGCTCCGCGAGTCGGTCACGCTGGTAGTGATGTCGATGCTCGGATGCCTGGTCGCGGCTTTCGCGTTCCGCCGGTACCTGCCGCACGCGCCGGGCGTGAACCGCATGATGCTGGCGCCGGCAGACGAGGTCGAGCTGGCCGAGCTGGAGCACCGTGAGTCGTTCGCCGACTACGCGCACTTGGTGGGGCAAGCCGGGGTCGCCGCCACCAACCTAATCCCGAGCGGCAAGGCCGAGTTCGGCGGCGAGCTGCTCGACGTGATCGCCGACGGTCAGGTGATCGACCGCGGCGAGGCGATTGTTGTCACCAAAGCAAAGGGGAGCCGCGTGCTGGTCCAGAAGAAGCGTTAGGCCTGCGGCGCCGGTCGGCGCGGCTCGACTCTACTCAAGAACAGCCAACCCCGCTACGCTTAGCACCATGCCGCTCGCCGATTTCAACCTGCTCACGCCGCTCGGCCTCGCGATGATGCTGGCGATGATTGGCTGTTTGTTGATCGTTGCGGAGGTGCTGATTCCCTCGGGTGGGATCATCGGCTTCTTCGCGACCTGCAGCCTGATTGCCAGCATCTACTACGCCTACCAGGCGGCCGGCGTGACCGGCGGGCTGGGGTTTGGTTTGGGGCTGGTTGTCGTGGTGCCGCTGCTGCTGATCAGCGCGTTCAAGGTGCTGCCCCACACGCCGATGGGGCGCGCGATGCTCGGCTCGGCGCCGCGTGAAGAGGACGTGTTGGTCGACGACCCCCGGCACGCGCTGGTCGGCCGCGTCGGCGTGGCGCGGTCGAAGATGCTCCCCAGCGGCGCCGTCGAGATCGACGGCCAGATGATCGACGCCGTCAGCCAGGGCAGGGCGATCGACCCGGGCCAGTACGTTAAGGTGGTCGAGGTCCGCGGCAACCGGGTGATGGTCCGCCCCGCCGGCGAGGGCGACCGGCCCGCCAACCCCAATGCGGACGACCTGCTCGCCCGCCCGATCGAGGAGCTGGGGATCGACTCGCTCGAGGACCCGCTGGCCTAGGTGTTTCGGGTTTGCTCCCGCCCCTGGCAACCTTGAACTCGCGACCGCGAAGTCCTACAACGTAGCTGGATACCCACCCACACGGACCTCCCGAAATGCTCCTCCCGCTCGCTCAAGGCGAAACTTTCTGGCTCGTCATCACCGTTGGGGTGATGCTGTTCTTGCTGCTGGTCTTCGCCATACTGGCGCGGTTCTTCCGCTTGTGGATCCAGTCGGTCACGACCGGCGCCGGCATTGGTCTGTTCGACCTGTTCTGGATGTGGATTCGCAAGGTCAACCCGGCGGTGATCGTGCGGAGCAAGATCATGGCCGTGCAGGCCGGCATCACCGACGCCGAGGGGGTCACCTCCGGCGCCCTGCAGGCCCACTACATGGCGGGCGGCAACGTGCCGCTGGTCATCCGCTCGATGATCGCCGCCCGCAAGGCAAAGATCATCGACCTCGACTTCAAACGCGCCACGGCGATCGACCTGGCTGGCCGCAACATCCTTGAGGCCGTCCAGACGAGCGTCTACCCTCGCGTGATCGACTGCCCCGCGAAGGACAGCAAACGCGCGTCGCTCGACGCGATTGCCAAGAACGGCATCCAGCTGAAGGTGAAGGCCCGCGTGACCGTGCGGGCGAACCTCGACCAGCTGATCGGCGGCGCCACCGAGGAGACCATCATCGCCCGCGTCGGCGAGGGCATCGTCAGCGCAATCGGCTCGGCCGACACCCACAAGGACGTGCTGGAGAACCCCGACCGGATCAGCCGCGCGGTGCTCGCCAAGAAACTCGACTCGCAGACCGCGTTTGAGATTGTCTCAATCGATATCGCCGACATCGACGTCGGCGACAACATCGGCGCCCGGCTGCAGGCCGACCAGGCCGAGGCCGACACCCGCGTCGCCCGGGCCCAGGCCGAGGGCCGCCGCGCCATCGCCGTGGCGAAGGAGCAGGAGAACTTCTCGACGATCGAAGAGAGCCGCGCCAAGCTGGTCGAAGCCGAAGCCCTGGTGCCCCGCGCTATGGCCGAGGCGTTCCAGACCGGCAAGCTCGGCATCCTCGACTACTACAAGCTGCAGAACGTCCAGGCCGATACCGACATGCGCGAAGCAATTGCCAAGGCTGGCAAGCGTTAGTGTTGGTTCGTGGGCTGCTCCCCGGGCGGACGACCGGGGCTCGTGTGTGGCCAACATCCGATCCCATCCTCGACACGACCAATGCCGCACCTACTGCCGATCGCCGACGGATTGCCGCTCGCCGCCTGGGGTGACGTGATCGGCTATTTGGTCGTGATCGTGTTTGTGGTGCTCCGGTACCTGCTGAGTGAAATGGGGGGGGAGAAGAAGCCGAAGCCGGCACGCCCCCGGCCGGCGCCGCAGCCCCGCCCAGTGGGGCCGCCGCAGGACGACTTGCGGTCGGAGGTCGACGAGTTCCTGCGCCGTGCCAAAGGACTGCCACCCCGCGAGCAGGAGCCCGCCCCGCAGCGGTCCCTGGAACCGGCGGCCGAGCCGATCATCATCGAGCCAAACCGTCCCCGCCAGGGGCAGCGTTCGCGCGCCGCTGGCCGGCAAGCCATGCCGGCGGCGGGCCGCTCCGAGCCCGACCCGCACCTCGGCGGCTCGGTGCAGGAGCACGTGTCGCAGCATGTCGGGCATTTGGCCGAATCGCAACTGGCCGAGAACGCCGCCCGCCTGGGCGAGGACCTCGGCCAGACCGACGAGCGACTAGAAGCCCGGCTGAAGGCCAAGTTCGAGCACAGGTTGGGCAGGCTCAAACAGCAGGAAGAGGCGCCACTCCCGGAGGTTGACCCACTGGGAAACGTCCTCGACGCTCGGCAGCTTGCCGCCCTGCTGGCCAGCCCCGAGGGGGTCCGCAACGCCGTGGTGCTCAACGAGATCCTGAAACGGCCGATCGACCGCTGGTAGCGAATCGGGCTGACAGTGCTGCCCCGATTCGCTGGGGCGGCGATTGAGCATCACGCCGACTGTCGTCTCAGGCCGACCAGCGGGTGGCCGGTTTCTGCGTTCGCAGGACTGGCGGCAGCGGTTCGTCCGCTGCGCTATAATTGCTGGGAAACCATTGCTTAATCTTCGTCGTAGGAATCCCAGAAACCCGTATTTATTAAGCGCGGATAGTGAGGTGCTACCCCGACCCGACGAGCACCGTAACGACGGGGTTCTGTCGCCAGCAGTTTTACCCACGCGACCAGCGACTAGACAGGCCATTGGGCGCTGATTGCTGGCCGTTTTCTCCATTTCCTGCCGTCCTGACCGATATGCCCCTCTACGAATACCTATGCCGCGACTGTGAAAAAGCCGCGGAGCTGCTGATCCGTGGCGACGAGAAGCCGGTTTGCCCTGCTTGCGGCGGTCAGCAATTGATGAAGCTGCTGAGTGTTCCCGCCGCCCCGTCGACTAGCGGTGGCGGCGTGGAGCCCCGCAATCCGGGCCCCGCGGGGGGCTCCTGCGGTTCGGGTTGCGCCTGTTTTCCGGGGGGCTGATCGCCGGGCTGGCAGACTTGGCTGGCGCTGCCGTTACAACCGGCGCCGAAGCCCTTATGCCGCCTTGGTTTACGCAGAACGCTTAAATTGACACCCCGGAAACGGGCTGACTATACTGAGGTTTCCTCGCGGGACACTGGTCACCGCTAGGGCCGCGTTGGGACCGACGCGGCAGGTAACGCATGGCGGCGCACGGCACGGAACCCGGGGCGCCCAGCCCCAGGCCGCAGGGACAGAGAATCACCCGGCAGCGGCCCCAGGAACACCGGAAGCAACGATGAACTTCATTGGCAAGATCTTCGTCGTGTTCATCTTGATCATGAGCATCATTTTCATGACGCTCGCGGCCGTGGTGTACGCAACGCACCGCGACTGGGAAAAGAAGGCGAACACGGCCACGAAGCAGCTGCAGGACGCCCGCGCCGAGGCCTCCCGCCAAGAGAACGAGTACAACCGCCTGAAGAGCGAGCTCGAGGCCCAGAAGGAGGCCTCGCTGCAGCAGGTCCGCAAGCTCGAGAGCGAGCGGGACGTGCTGGCCGGCCGCACCACGAACCTGCAACGCGAGGTCGACGACCTCCGCGGCCAGTGGACCGAGGCGACCGCTGCCGTGGCGAGCACGCAGAAGAGCAACAACCTGACCACGCAAGAGAACCAGCAGCTGCGGGACGACATCCGCGTCGCCCTGAACCGGACCGACACCGCGATCAATCGCGCGCTGGCGGCCACCGACGACCTGCACCAGACGCAGCAGAAGCTGGAGAACGCCGCCGAGCAGCGTGACAGCCTGCTGAACCAGGTGTCCGACATGACCGGCGTGATGGAGGCCGAGGGCCTCGACCCGAGCGCCACACTCGACCAGGTCACCCCGCGGATCGACGGCGTCGTGACCGGCGTCGCCCGCCGCGGCTCGACCGTGCTGATCCAGGTCTCGATCGGCGAGGACGACGGCCTCCGCAAGGGCCACACCGTGGAGATCTTCCGCGGCACCCGCTACCTGGGCCGCGCCGAGATCCTGTCGACCGAACCCGACCGGGCCATCGGCCGCATTGACCCCCGTTTCCAAGAAGGCCGAATCCAGGAGAGTGACCGTGTCGCAACTCGACTCAACCTCGGCTAATTCGCCGCGGGGCGTTCTGGTCCAGAAGCCCAAGACGAACATCTACACGGTGATGCTGATCATCGCCTTCCTGTCGATGCTGTTCGGCTGCCTGTTTATGTACCTCGAGCTGGCCCGCTTCAGCGGCTAGCATGAGCCGGCAGGCTCGCCGCCGAGCCTCGCCACGGAGGCTCGCGCGACGGAGTCGCGATGCGTCACGGCCCACCGCGGCTATCGATCGGCGGTGGGCAGATACCGCGATGCGTGCGGGCATTGGCGCTAGGGAGAGCAAGCTGAACTACTTTGCCCACGCGTTGCCGCTCCTCCGCGACCCAGACCGCACCGAGTACGCGCTGGCCGGTATCGCCGTGCCCGACTGGCTGGGCGTCGCCGCGAAGCGGACCAAGTGCCGCACCCGCCACGCCGAGCCCTACCTGCAGCACGCCGACACCCGGCTGTCCGAGTTCGCCTGGGGCGTCGCCCGGCACCACGCCGACGACCAGTGGTTCCACGAGTCGGCCGCCTTCGCGCAGCTCTCGCTCGACTTCGCCCGCCGGCTCCGCGAGGCCTTCGCCGACGCCGACGGCATGCGGCCCTGGTTCCTGGGGCACATCCTGGTCGAGCTGCTGCTCGACGCGTCGCTCATCGCCCGCGAGCCGTCGCTGCTGGACGAGTACTACGAGCAGGTCGCCACGGTCGACGCAGCGTTCGTCGAGCAGACGGTCGAGCAGATGACCGGCCGCCCCGCGGGTGACCTCGCCTGGTTCATCGGCAAGTACGTCGAGATCCGGTTCCTGGCCGACTACGCCGACGACCACCGCCTGCTGCACCGGTTGAACCAGGTGATGAAACGGGTCACCCTGCCGGAGATCCCGCTCGAGTTTCTTGAACTTCTGCCCGGCATGCGGGACGCGGTCGACGCCGCTACCGACGCGCTGACCTTGAGACCTGCGTAAAGTGGGAGGCCGATCGCAGTGGCCCAGTGCCGTACGGCTTGCTTCGCCGGGCGTGATCCGCGATAGTGACATCTGTACAGCACAGCCCGGTCGCCTGGCCAGGTTGTCGTCCACGAATCCGAAGAACGGAGTCCTTCGCATGTCGCTCTTCCCCGACCTCGACGACGACAACGACGACACCACGCTCGAGGACCACCCGCTCGAGTCGGCTTCGCTGATGCGGCTAGAGCTGCACGTCCGTGACCGCGAGACGCTCGACGCCCTGGCAGAGGTGCCCGAGGGCCGCCGCCGCAGCGAGTTCGCGCTGGACGCGCTGCGGATCGGCGTCCTGGCGCTGCGGCACGCCAACAGCCGGATTGACGTCGACCTCGTGAAGAACGCCAGCGCCGAGCTGCTCGAGGGGCTGCAGAAGACGCTCTCCGAGCACGGCGACAAGACGCAGGAACGCACCGCCGTGGTGCTGAAGGAGTACTTCGACCCCTCCAGCGGCCGGCTGCCCGAGCGGCTGCAGCGGCTGGTGAGCGAGGACGGCGAGCTGGCCCGCTTTTTCGAGGTGCAGCTGCACGGCGAGGGCTCGCCGTTCGCCAAGCGGGTCGAGGCGATGGTCGGCCCACTGCTCAAGCAACTCGACCCGCAGCAGTCCGAGGGGCTGCTCGCGACGCTCCGCAGGACGGTCGATGCCGAGCTGACCAAGCAGCAAGAGCTGATGCGGCGGGAGTTCTCCCTCGACAACCACGACGGCGCCCTGTTCAAGCTGGTCCGTGAGCTGACCGGCCGCCACGGCGACCTCAGCAAGGACCTGCAGGGCAAGATCGACGAGGTGGTCAAGGAGTTCGACCTCAACCAGGAAGACTCCGCCCTCAACCGCCTGGTTGGCAACGTCGAGCGGGCGCAGCGGACCATTACCAGCGAGTTCTCGCTGGACAACGAGCAGTCGTCGCTGACCCGATTGAAGCGTGAGCTGCTCACGATCCTCGAGGCCCACGTCAAGACCAACGCCGACTTCCAGGAGGAGGTCAAGGTCACGCTCGCTCGCCTGGCCCAGAAACGCGACTCCGACGCCCGCTCGCCGGAGCACGGCAACCTGTTCGAAGAAGCGGTCGCCGAGTTCGTGATGGACTTCGGCCAGCGGAGCGGCAACCTGGCCGACCGCACCGGCGCCACCACGGGGGCGGTCCGCAACTGCAAGGTCGGCGATGTCGTAATCGAGTTGGGCCCCGAGTCGCAGGGCGCCGGCAGCCGGATTGTCGTCGAGGCGAAGGGCGACAAGCGGTACTCGGTCGCCTCGGCCCGCGAGGAGCTCGAGACCGCCCGCCGCAACCGCTCTGCCGACTTCGGCGTGTTTGTGTTCTCGCCGGCGTCTGCCCAGGCGCTGACGCGGCCGCTGATCCGCTTCCGCAACGACGTGCTGGTCGCGTGGGACCCGGAGGATCCGACCACTGACGCCTACCTGGCCGCGGCGCTCGAGATCGCCAAGGCGTGCGCCGTCGAGTTCCACCGCGGCGCCGACACCCAAGAGGCCGACTGGCCCACCATCGACAAGGCGATCAACAGCATCGAGAAGAGCGCCCAGAACCTGGACAAGATCCGCAAGCCGGCCGAGACCATCAAGTCGTCCAGCGAGACGATCCTCGACCGCGTGCGGATCGAGCAGGCGAGCTTCGAGCGGCAGCTGACGCAGCTGCGGGAGAAGCTCGCGGCGCTGCGGACCTCGGGTGAGGGGTAGTCTCGGGCTTCTAACTGAGGTTGGCCGTTGGCCAACGACACGCGGCAAGAACTTGGCCGAAGGCCATGATCAACGTAGCCTGGGGCATCGCCCTAGGCTGACTAGATCCCCAACTGCGCCAGTGCGTCGGCGATCCGCCCAATCATCGCCGAGATCTGCGGGTGCTCGACCTCGAACTCGGTGACCATGCCGTTGAGTCCCTCGCGGCCGGCGGCGGCGTCCTCGTCGGTGGTCGGCTGGTCGGGGTCGGTGACCCGCTGGATGTCGGCGGCCACCCGGGCGAACGCCTCGCGGGTCGACGCGTTGATGCTGTCGTCCTGGGCGAGTTCGGCTTGCAGCTTGTTGAGCGTGGCGACGAGTTCGTCGTGGGTCATGTAGTTGGGCCTGTGGTCAGTTGTCGGCGGGCTGCAGTCTATTGTACCGTCGGTTCTGAGAACCATGAAATACAAGGGGGCGACCTCTCACGGAGCGGCCCGTCTGCTGAGGCGGCGGCCCGTCGTATCCCCGGCTCTCCGAGGGAGGTTTTGCCGTATCGGAGAGACGGAGTTACGCTAGCCAGCCGCGACCGGCGGCGACCAGCTGATCTCCTCGAACGCCTGCTCGACGGTTCCCGCGTCGACCGAATCGGCTCCGGCGCCCGCGCCCGCCAGCAGGGCAAAGTCGGCCAGCCGGACCACGTGGCGGGGCACGCCTGTGGTGAGCTCGAACAGCCGCAGGATCGCCTCGTCGTCGAAGATGGGCGTCAGTCGGCCGGCCTCGAAGAGGGCGTTCTGCAGGTAGCCGGTCGTGTCGTCCAGGGTCCAGGGGTAGAGGTCGATCCGCAGGTCGATGGCGTGCAGCACGGCGTCGTCCAGGTAGGAGAGCCGGGCCGGGTCGGTCGCCAGGATCACGGTCCAGCGAGAGTCGGGGGCCGGGTCGATCCGCAGCAGCCGCACGAGCTGCCGCATCAGGTCGGCGCCGAGCTGCTCGACGTCGTCCACCATCAGCACGGCGTCGCGGCCCTGCCACTTGAGGTGCTGGGCCCGGTCGGACAGCCGTCGCCACAGCCGGCCCTCGTCGTCGGTCGGGTCGGGCTCGGCCTGGATGCCCTCGGCCACCTGCCACAGCAGCTCCCGCCGCGACAGCCCGAACGCGTCGACGACGCACGCCGCCGCGCCCGACTGCTGCAGCCGACGCTGCATCACCGCCAGGGCCACCGACTTGCCAGCGCCACGCTCGCCTAGCAGCACGCCGACGCGGCGACGCTCGGCGATCAGGTACTCGATCCGGGCGGTCGATTCACGCAGTGCTTCGGACGGGTAGGCCCGCTCGGCGTCGATCGTAGTGCGGAACGGAGAGTAGTCGAGGCGCCAGTGCTGGAGGTACATACTCTTCTCTGTTGACGAACAATGATTGATGATTGCGCGGCAATTGGGCCTCTGATGCGACGCCCCTGAGCACGGAAACCGGCCTCCCGCTCGTCGGGCTAGGTGCATCGTTCACGCAGGGCGCAAAAAAAGGCCGGCGCCTGCGCGCGGTCGCGGCTGTTCGTCATAATCGGCGCCAACGGCGTTGCGACTCAACGTCAAACTCCCCCTCTCTCGACCCCGGCTGCTAGCGTGAGCGACCGATTCTTTTGCGAAGAGCCTGTTACCGGCGATTCCGCCTTGCTGAGTGGGGCCGAGGCCCACCACCTGCTGCACGTCATGCGGGCCAAGGCAGGTGACGCTATCACTCTGTTCGACGGCTCTGGCGCGGAATTCGACGCCGAAGTCGCTACGGCTAGCCGCTCGTCGGTTGAGGCGCGTGTGCTAGCGCGTCGCGAGGTCGACCGGGAGCGGCCCCGGCCGCTCGTGCTGGCGGTGGCCCTGCCGAAGGGGGATCGCCAGAAGGTGCTGGTCGAGAAGCTCACGGAGCTGGGCGTCTCGCGGCTGATCCCGCTGGTCACCGAGCGGACGGTCGCCAAGCTGTCGGGCGGGGCGCTCGACAAGCTTCGTCGGGGCGTGATCGAGGCCTCCAAGCAGTGCGGTCGCAATGTGCTGATGACGATCGACGAGCCAATGTCTTTCGCCGACGCGATCGGCGCCGCCCCCGAAAACGCCAACCGGCTGGTCGCGCACCCCGGCGAAGCAGAAGCTGACGCCGGCCCCGACGCCGCGGAGTTGTGGCGTCTGGTGGGGCCCGAAGGGGGCTTCACCGACGCCGAGGTAGCGGCCGCCGAAGCCGCGGGCTGGTCGCGTGCGTCGCTCGGGCGGGCGATCCTGCGGACCGAAACGGCGGCCATCGCGCTGGCTGCCCGCGAGCCGTAAATGCTGCGTCCCGGCAATATTAGGTGGAGTTGTGTTCCGCTCTAAACAACACCGTTTCCGGCCGGGTTGGCGGGCGGATCGTGCGGCGGGAGGTTGTCGTACCAGGTGAACTTCAGGAGCCCAACGCAGACGGCGGCCATCGCGCCGCAGGCTAGCGCCCGCGGATAGGCGTGCCCGACTAGGTACATTGGCGCGAGGTACGCCGATCCAATCGCGCCAATGCCGAGCAAGACGTTGAGCGTCGCCAGCAGGACGCTCTCGGAACGGGGCGGGGCGGCGCCCGACGCAGCGCACTCGCGGCGGATCGGGCCCCAGAACCCGAAGGGGCGGATGTTCTCAAAGAACTGGATTAGCACGGCGCGGTCGGTGGGCGAGGTCGCCAGGGTGCCCCCGATGGTCCCCACCAGCGAGACCAGGCTCACCACCGCGAACGACGCGTACAGCGGCGCCAGCGCGTCGAAGAACGGGGTCGCCAGCGAGGCGGCCAGCCCGGCGAGCGTGCCGATGGCGTAGCCGTAGCCGTTGAGCCGCCACCAGTACCACCGCAGGACGTTGGGAACCATGAACGCAGCGCCGAGCGCGCCCATGATCCAGTCGTACACGGCTCGGATAGAGTCCGCGTACAGTCCTACGATCGAACCCAGCACGACCAGCCCCACCGTCGAGGCGTAACTGAGCCGCATCAGCCATCGTTCGTCGGCGTGGGGATCGATCAGCGGTTGGTAGAGGTCCTTGACCACGTAAGACGCGCCGCTGTTCACCGTCGAACTGAAGGTCGACATGAACGCCGCCAGCAGCCCCGCGATAACCACGCCCCGCACCCCAACCGGCAGGTGCTCCTGCAGCACCAGCGGCATCACCTGCTCCGGGTCTTGGATGTTCTGGAAGCCGACCATCGCCAGCACGGCGATGCCCATCGCCATCCCCCACCGCAGCACCAGGAAGCAGCTCCAGGCGGCGCCGACCTTCGACGCGTCACGCGAGTCGCGGGCGGCGAGGAAGCGTTGGAAGTCGTAGAGCTGGGCCGGGCCACCCAGGTTGAGCAGCACGCCCTTAACGAGCCACGCGACCAGCATCAGGCCGAACAGCTCGTAGACCTCGTAACCGGTGCCCTGCACGCGGCTCATCTGTTCCGCGTCGAGGCGCCAGGGCGGAGTCAGCGACGCCCAGTCGCCCGGCATCGACTGCGCGACCTGCTCGGCCGAGACGTGTGTGAATGCGATCGCCATGATCACGATGCTCGCTAGTCCGAGAATGATGGTCTGCAGAACATCGGTCACCACGACGCTGTAGAGTCCGCCTAGCAGCACGTAGGTGGTGGTGATCGCAAAGATGCCGACGGCACAGTAGGCCGGGGGAAGGTCGACGTAGATGCTGGCGAATTTGCCGATGCCCTGGAACGCGTAGCCTACAAAGCCAACCGTAGTCACCACGGCAATCAGCGCGTAGGCGGTGCGGGCGTAGAGCCCCTCCCGGCCCGGCCCGAAGCGAGTGACCATCCACTCGGCGCCTGTCATTACGCCCGATCGGCGGATCCACTTGCCCATGTACGCCATGAAGAAGGCGCCCATCAGGAAGCCCCACATCCAGTGGTTCCACATCGACTTGACGCCGAACAGCGTGATCAGGGCCACGATCCACATCGTGCCGGTGATGTCGAAGTTCGACACCGACCCCGACATGGCCAGCGCCAGCCAATGGATCTGCTTGCCGCCTAGGAAGTAGTGCTCCAGGCTCTTGGACGCCTTGCGCTGGTACCAGAAGCCGAGTCCGATCATCGCGAGGAAGTAGAGTACGACTACGGTCGTGTCGATCGCGTTCATGCAGGTCTCGGAGAAGAGGACGCCACGGCAGGCTGGAGGGGTCGAAAGCGGGTCGAGGATCGCTAGTCGGCCGGCAGCGTCCGCACGCCGCTGGCGTCGCTGACGAGGTCAACGCTGCGGCCGTGGAAGCCGACGTTGTAGAGCCGCCCGTTGAAACCACGCGGCTGCTGCGGCGCAAGCAGCTGCAGGTCTCGTCCAAGTTCCGGGGTGTAGCCGAACAACGACTCGATCACCCACTCGGCGAAGGCGCCGCCGCCGACGCACTCCCGCAGGCACCACCCGCGGGCCGCGATGCGCAGGGGGGCGTCGGGCTGGTTGCGGTCGGGCCCGTAGAACTCGTGGGCCTGGCCGTAGACGCCCTCGTTGAGCACGGTGGAGGTGCTTCGTATGAACGAGACCGCCTCATCCCAGGCGCCCAGCCGGCACATCGTGTTGGCGGTCAGCGCCGGCCAGGCGTCGAAGGCGCCCATGGGGCCGTGGTCAGGTCGGTCAGAGATCTGGGCGGCCTCGTCACGCTGCGACATAGCGCGCATCCAGTGATGGGCTAGCAATTCCCGCTCGACAAAATCGACCATCTCGCGTTTGGTTTGCGGGGGCAGGTCGTCGGTCATGAATCGGCCGACGCAGACAAAGTCGTAGCAGTGCCGGAGTTCAACCCGCTCGCCATCGCGGTGCAGAGCGTGCCAGACGCCGTCGCCCGGTTTGTAGAGGTCGTTGACCGCGGCCGCCACCTCGTCGGCCCAGCCACGCAGCTGGCTGGCTCGCTCGTGCTGGCCCGACTGTTCTCGGTAGTCGGCGACCACGCGCATCATCCACACGTTCGCCGCGTTGAACGAGGGGACGCGGTGGATGTACCGCGGAGCGCACTCCAGCAGGTTCTCGTTCTCGCCGTAGTCCGCTAGGGCGACGCTCGGGTCCCGCCGCAGCTTGCGCCATCCGATGGCAAGCTTCTCGAGGTGATCGATCACTGTGCGGTCGGCGACCTGCTCGTGCAGAAACTCTTCGTCGCCGGTGACGGCAAGGTAGCTGTTGGCTAGGCGGAACATGGTCATATCGTTCGCCGCGTACCAGCCGGGGCCCTGCTTGCCGGTGTCCATGTTGTAGACAAAGCCGCCGTGCGGGTCGGCTTCCAGGAACAGTTTGAGCTGCTCCTTCATCGCCGCCGGCTCGAGCAGGGCGAAGAGCTTCGACCACATCGAGGTGTCCCAGTAGAACACAAAGCCCCGCTCACGCTCGCCGCTGGTGATGAACACGCGGTCGCTCATCGCCAGGTTGGTGCGGTGCAGCACCAGCAGGGTCAGCACGCTGCGGTAGTAGATCTGACGGATTGCCGGGTCGTCGGTCACGAGCAGTGGGGCGTGCCCCGAGAAGTGAGTGTTGCCCGGCGTGAACGCCTGCAGCCATCGCTCGGCCCAGCGCCGCTGTACCGCGTCCCAAAAGCCCGCGAAGTCGTTGGCCCACTCACTGGCTCGCGTCGAGTCGGCAGCGGAATCTAGTGGTGAGTGAGCCATGACCAGCTCTAGGGTGCGGGCCTCGCCCGCCGCCAGCTCTACCCGCCACGCGGCGGCGGTGGTGGCGTCCGTGACTGTGAGCCGGTCGGGAGCTCGTGCGAAGCGGTGTTCGACCCGCATCCGCGGCTCCGAAGACTGGTAAACGATCGGTTGGCCTGCTCCCACGGCCGCCCCGGGCGCGGTGATCTCGACGCTCAGCTCTGTCGTCCTTTGACCGGGATTCGCCAGTCTAACGCGGTACAGGATGCCGGGCGCCTCGAATACGAGGCGGACCGTCGTTTCGATCTCGACGCCGTCTATCACTGCCCGGCGGACGGCCTGGTGAGGAAACCAGCGGCACGACTGGGCCGGCCGGGCCTTGCCGTTTATCCTCAGCTCGACCCGCGGCAGCGTGTCGTACTCGAGCCGGTGGCTCACCAGCTTTGCAGCGAACAGCCGGCCGCCCGGGTTGTAGTTCACCCCCAGCAAGGTTGGCTCGCAGGCGGCCATCTCGTGGAAGTTGTGCAGCGACGGCATGTGCACGACCTCGGCTGGGTCGAGCCACTCGGAGCCGAGTTCATCAAGCGAGGGGATCACGTCCTCGGGGGCCGGCCCAGCCAAGCAGGAGGGCGCCACCCACAGGGCGAACATGACCGCTGGCAGCAGGGGGGTGATTCTCATGGTCAGGCGCCGCGGGGCGTTGGCTAGGGGGTCTCGGGGGCGTCCCTGTCGGTTGTCGCTGATTTCAAACGTAGCTTCAGGAATCGCGGGTAGTAGTACGACTCATTGGAGAAGACCTGCAAGTCGTTTTTGGTGTTGGTGCAGTAGGTCATGGCCAGGCCATCGGTCTGCTGTTCTGGGTGGGCCTTGGCGGAGTAGACAAACGTCCCCTCGGCCCAATGCGTTTCTACCGGTGTGTGCACGACTCTAGGCGCGGACCAAGAGGAAGTCAGGGCGTCGGCGGTGCGTACGGCAATCTTCCCAAGCGGAAACCCAAGCGTCTGGACCTGCAAGAACTGTTTGAGCCTCGCAGCGTAGTGTACCGAGTATTCTTCCTGGGCTTCGGTGAAGAGGGTCGTGAGTCCGTCGTCGGAGGGCGCCGGCACAGACTGCCACTCGTGGGCGGTGGTGTTCCAGAAGCTGGGTGCGGTCAGGTCGCCCTCAAGCACGTCCTCTCGGTCCCACCGCAGCACGATGCCGCTGTGCTTAGGAGACCGATTCGTTCCGAAGGCGTAAACAAAGTGAGTGTCCTGCAGCACGCTGGCGGCCAGGTTGACGTCGCCGGTGCTGGCGAGCGGAGGCAAATCAAGGTCGCGCCATCGCCACGCCGTTGGAGGGGCCGTAGGGTTCTCGACAAGGCGGGCTTCCCATCCCTCGATGACGAACTTGGGCCACGCCTCTTGTGGGGCGGCGCGCATGAAGAACAGCAGCAGACGCCCGTCGACCATCGCGCCGTGGCCGGGCCACACCCACTTGCCTTCGGCCGCCGAGAAAAAGTCCCGCGGGGCTTCCTCTGCGGTTTGAAAGTACGGCTGAAACGTGGCCGTGGTGGGGTCGTATCCGGTCTGGATGGCGACCGAGTTGCGCAGGAAGGTCGAGCCTGCGCGTCGCGGGCTGTCGGCCGCCGCGATGAACGTGTCGCCGAACAGCCAGAGCACGCGTCCCTCGCCCAGGTCGATCGAGGCTGCCCCGTCGGCTCCCCGCCAGCGCGGGTCCCGGTGAAAGAGGGCTTCGGCTTCGGGCCAACGGACACAATCGAATGCTGTTGTCGCTGCTGGCGGGGTGGCATTGGCGATCGGCGCCCCGAAGCGCAGGGCAGCAACCAGGATTACGAAGAAGCGAACCTGACGGAGCCTATTCATTTACGGCTCCTGTCCGAGGCTGCACCACGCTGTCGATATAATCACCTACCAGCTCCGCCCATGCTTCACCGTGGGCCTTGAGGCCGCGCGGGCTGAAGTGGATGCCGCGTCCGCCGAGATCGCGGTGGTCACCCTGCAGTTGATCGGTGTCGGGGCCTTCGTGGGCGATGCCTTCCCGCCAGAGACGTTCCTGGGCCTTCCTGATGTGGTCAAAGGCGGGGTGCTCGGCGTTGTGATACGAGGCTTGGGCGACCATCCAAGGGACTTCCCAGCCAGCCTGCAGTCGGCTGCAGCAGATCGTCTCTCGGAGCCGAGAAAAGTAGACTTCGCCAGGAGTCAGGTAGTCGCTTTCACCCTGATGCCAAAGCAACGCACGAAATCCCGCCGGGCCCAAAGCTCGCATTCGAGAGACCGTTCCGTCCAGCAGATCCCCGTGGGGTCGCCACTGGGCGACCGACGTGCCGCCGAACCCGGTGCTAGCGATGCCGACCGGCAGACCGGTGCGGGCCGAGAGGGCGTCGCCGAAGGCCGGCCAACAGCTACCTCCCTGGGTGCGATCCGCGACGCCCGGGAGTGGATCGTTGGCGAGTGACCAGGCTGTTCCATCAAACGCCGCGACCAGGCCGCTCTGCTGGGTGGTGCGGTGCTCGCCGCTGTTGGTGGAATTCGACTGGCCGGCGACCACGAACACCTCGCCAACGCCAAACCGCGCCACGCTCGTAGTTGACGACTTGCCTTCGGGTCCGGAGGTGCGGAGATCCAGACGATACCAACCCCCGCTAGGTAGGTGGCGGACTTCATTGAACCGTCCCTGCGAATCGAACGTGAGTGGGCTCCAGTCAGGCAGGGGGGCCGCAGAGCCCGCGCCGCCTGCGACTCGGAACTCGCAACCAGTCGTCCCCGCAGACACTTGGCCGCTGACGAGCACCGGGCCGCTGTTGGGGGAAGTGCGTTGAAACACCTGGAATTCCTGGGGCGAAGCAATCCTCGCCCGCCCCTCGTGCGCCCGTTGGGCGGCGACGTAGAGTTCCGCTATCGCCTCGCGTTCCTTGTCGGTGACGCGGTCGATGTGCAAGCCGACGCCGCGTGATTCGCCCGCCTCAAGTTTCACCTCCACCACCTGGTGCGTCCCTTGCCACGGGCCCCAGACGCGGTCCGCGCCGACAATCTCGAGCACGGCATCGGAACGGTAGCAGCGCACTTCGTCCCACGCTGCCTCGGTAGCCTGGCGGCTCCAATCGCCGTTGGGCCCCTGCAGCGCGTCGAACTGCTCGGCGAGCACAATGAAGAAGACTAGCGGTGCTTCTGAGCGGTTGCACAACGCCAGCTCAATCCCATCGTCTGCGAAGTGGTACTCGACGCCCGCGCGGTCCGACCGGCAGGTGATTCGATTGCGTGCAGGCAGAACGGTGGACATCGCCAATGGGCCGTTCTGGTAAAAGTAGGCGCCATTCGACACCGAAACCGCTGCGTCAAGAAACTCCAAGCCGTCAATCGCTAGGCTGGTAAGACATCCATCCGAGGCGACCTGTGCCGTGTACCGATCGGCGTTCACCGACGCGGGCGTGGCATGCGGAGTGACTACGGTGTCGGCAGCAAGTCGGATACTGCACAGGCAGCCCACGACGAGCGGTAGGTGCAGAAGCAGACCTCTTGCAACCATGGACTTGGCGCCCGAGCAGGCAGTCGATGAGAAGGGAGAGAGAAGAGTCGTTGCGATCGTTCGTCACTCGCGGCGTGGCTGATAGCACCGCCGCAAAGTTGTTGCAACAAATATGACGCTAACATATTTTTCTTGACACAACAACTTGTTTTCCGTTATTGTTTTCTTCGTTGGCGAACTCGCCAGCGAGCGGCGCGTCCTCCCGCGCACCTTTTCCCAACGTCTTCTCCTCCACGACAAGGCCCCCAACCCAAATGGGGGCTGACGGCCTATCATGAGCTACCGTCGCCCGGTCGTACGCGGTTTCACACTGGTTGAATTGCTAGTGGTGATCGCAATTATCGGCGTCTTGATTGCGCTGCTGCTCCCAGCAGTTCAAGCCGCGCGTGAGAGCGCCCGCCGATCTCAGTGTCTAAACCACCTCAAGCAGATCGGACTCGGGTACGCCAATCACCACGACACGCACAGCTTCTTCCCGTCCGGCGGTTGGGCCGCGCAGTGGGTAGGCGACGCCGACCGCGGGTTTGGCAAGAAGCAGCCGGGGGGCTGGGTCTACCACATCCTGCCATTCGTCGAAGAGCAGCAGGTGTGGGATCTCCCTAGCGACGGCGATCCCAGCGGCCTCTACCAGCCGGTGCAGCTCGCCGGCGCGAAGCAGATGCAAGAAACCGCCATTAGCATCTTCAACTGCCCGAGCCGCCGGCGGGCCACGGCGTACCCCTACGTGATCGGCTCAGGCTTTTTCGCGGTCCGTAACTCCGACGAACCCGAGGCTGTCGCCCGCACCGACTACGCGGCCAACAGCGGTGACGGCGAGATGGGCGAGTGGTTCTACGACGAGGGCACCGACCAGTATCAGACGTTCTCGTTCCCCAATAACTACGCTCGGGTGGACCGCGGGATCTACGCGTTCCCTCCTCAGAAAGGCCAGTCCGGAGTCTCGTTTTTGGGGAGCGAAGTCAAGATCAGCCAAGTTATCGACGGTACGAGCAAGACTGTGGTGGCCTCGGAGAAGTTTCTGACCCCGCTCTACTACGAGACCGGCGAGGGCGGAGCCGACAACCACAGCATGTACCAGGGCTACGATCGGGACATCTATCGTTGGGCATTCAAAGACCCTCAGGGCGCGGGGGACATAGGTCCTCTGCAGGACAACACGACGGCCGACCTGTGGTTCAATTTTGGCGCCGCCCACCCCGCTGTGTTCAACGCGGCGTTTGCCGACGGGTCGGTCCGCTCGATCGCCTACAGCGTGGACGTCTTGATGTTCAGCCGGGCGTGCAGCCGGTTTGACGGCGAGGTCATGGACCTCCAATGAGCTGGAACGCCCCACGCACTTGCCATCGCTTGCACCCCCTGTTAATGCTCGCTTCGTGCTGCTCGCTCGGCTGCGGCAGTGGGAGTCCGGCCATCCCGATCCCGAAGGTAAACCCTGGCGGCGCCGCGGCAGCGGCCATGGAGATGTACGACGCCGACGCCGACGGCGCGCTCTCCACCGAGGAGATCGCGGCGTGCCCCGGGCTCGAAGCGGCGGCCGCCCTCTACGACTCAGACGGGGATGGCGTCATCACTGCCGCCGAGATCAAGACCCGGCTCGGAAAATGGCGGGACGCAAAGATCGCGATCGTCTCGCTGTCGTGCAAGGTGACCCTCGACGGCCGGCCCCTGTCCGACGCCACGGTGACGCTCACGCCAGAGGGCTACCTGGGCGACCAGATCAATACCGCGAGCGGCGTCACGGGACGGCGTGGCTCCGCAGTAGTCTCGATCCCTGCGGAGGTCATGCCCGCGGGATCCGAGGGGTTCCGCGGAGTGAACTACGGCACCTACCGGGTGGCGATCGAGCACCCGAGCGTGTCGATCCCGGAGAGGTACCAGCGAACCTCCGTGCTGGGTCTCGAGGTTGCGCCGGACTGCGGCGCGCCCTACGCGAGCTTTGAGTTGCGGTCGGAGTCGAAAGGCTGAGGAACGTCAGCAGTAAAGCAGAGATTGCGGGTGTGAGGCTCATCGTTGAATCTTTTCTACTCACCTGGAGACGCCTACATGCAAACCAACATTAACATGCCGGATGACAGCTGCGAGCGGCTCGGTCGACGGCTCGCCCGGTACGCGCTGATTGCAGGGGGCGTGGGCGCGGCGTCCGCTACCGACGCCTCGGCCGGAATAGTCGGGAACAGCGTTGTTACGCCGTTCGGCCTCAACGAGTCCGTGCAGATTGACCTCAACGGCGATGGCGAGATCGACTTCGAGATCGATCACGACCGCGCGCAGCTCAACGGCGCCGACATCGACTTCCTGCAGATCGACAAGAACGACCAGGTCGGCCTGGCGTTGCCGGGCGTCGACTTCCCAGACGCGGGACCGGTCGGCATCAACGACGACCACGGCTACCTGACCGATATCTCCGGCAACTACCCAACAGCGCTCTCCGCGGGCGACACCATCGGGCTTGGGTCGAGCGGGCTGTTCGAGTTCCAGGAGTCTTCCAGCTACGTGGGCGGCGGAACGACAATCCGCGCCAACCGTCTGATCGACGAGGACGCCGGGCAGCTCGATGCCGATGCGGGCACGCTCACCACCCTGCCGGGCGGCGCAGCCGGGTGGACCGGTCTCAATGGCGACGTTGGCTACGTCGGGCTGGCAATCGACTTCAACGGGGGTTCTGACGCCCTTAGCTACGGCTGGGTGGGTGTGCGGATCACCAACGAGGCCGACGCCACGGGCGAGGTCGTTGGGTTCGCCTACAACGACGTCCCCGGCGAGCCGATACTGGCTGGCCAGGTCCCCGAGCCTAGCTCGCTGCTGATCGCAGGGGCGGCGGCTCTGGCATTGTTCGGGCGCCGCACGCTCGGCAGGACCCGCGGCCGGCGAGTCTAGTTTCGAATCTGCAGTTGGCGGTTGCGGGGTCGGCACGGCCCCGCGACCGCCAGCCGCTGCGCTTGAGTAAACGGCACCAACACCGACCCCATCAGGCAGGGCAACTATGGCGCTCTCTTCACGCAACACCGACGCGGGAAACAATCCGCTCGGCCGCAGGCTCGCGACCTACCTTTCAACCGTCGGGGCGGTGGGCCTTGCCGCCGGTCAGCGGGCAGACGGCGTGGTCATCGCCGACCTCACCGATCGGCCCTTCGGAATCAACGAGTCCGTTGACATCGATTTCGACGGTGACGGCAATGTCGAGTTCCAGTTGGATCACGACCGCGTCGAGCTAAACGGCGTTACGCTCGACTACCTGCAACTCGACAAGAACGACGTCAACGGCGCGCTGAGCGCCAATCCAGTCGCGTCCGAGCTGTCCCCCATCGACGCGTTCGCCACCTTCCCGGGAACCCCGCCCGACTACAGCGGGGACGACCTCTGGAACGCCGCCGACTACACCGTCTGGCGAGACAACCAGGGCCAGACCGGCGTGCCGGGTGACGGCAACCTCGATGGGCAGATCAACCAGGCCGACTATGACGTTTTCGTCAACAGCTACGGCAAGGCGCCCGCCGGCGGCAGCAAGGACCACGGCTACGTCAGCGACCAGCTGCTCTGCGGCCCGTTTGGCGGTGGGGGGTGCTACCCTTCGGCGCTCGAGGCGGGCTCCAGCATCGGCCCGGAGCTGGGCTACGAGTTCCAGGAGTCGGACAACGCATTTGGCAATGGCACCGTGCTGCGTACGAACCGACTCATTGATGAAGACATGGGGCAGATCGACGCGTCGTTCGGTTCCAACCCAGAGACGATCTTCGACACGCCACAGTTCGCCGGGCTCGGCGGAGCCGAACGCTTCCTGGGCGTGCGGATCGACCTGAGCGACGCGATTTACCCGGACAACCCGTTTCCCTCCATCAACGGACCCGACGACGTCGACGACCCAGCGAACTACGTCTACGGCTGGATCGGCGTGCAGATCACCAACGAAGCCGACGCGACTGGGCTCGTTACCGGGTTTGCCTACGAGTCCGAGCCCGGGGTTGCGATCCAGGCAGGCGATGTCGGGGGCGGATTAGCCGTCGCGGCGCCGGAGCCGACTTCCATGCTGTTGGCCGCTCTCTGCCTGGTTGGCGTGGTTGGCATTCTGCTACGCAGAACCCGCCGAGCCATGCAGCCGTAGGCGGATTGCCGACCGATCCGCAGAAGACCTTGGGTAGCCGCCCTGCTTATGTGTGCAAACTCGACAAGCATGAACAGCCAGCCAACTCGTCGCGAGCGTGACGTGCGGCACCTCTTTGCGCTCGGATACCGCGATCCAGAGCAGGAGCGGAAGCAGGCGGTCGAGCAGCGCGAACGCCGGCGGACGGCTATGGCGGAGATTGAGCGGCGCGCCGCATCGGGCGAGATTACTCAGGCGAAGGAGGCCGCCGCCGCGCTCTTGCTGCAATCGCCGGACGACCTCGAGCTCAACTTGAGGGTAGCGAAGCTCTTTTACGCTCTAGGGGAGATGCGCCTTGCCTTGCCTTGCCTGGACACGCTAATGCACAGCGGGGTCGAGACTCCAAACGTGGTCCACCTGCGTGGCGCAGTCCTGCTTGGAATGCGGCAGCTGCCGATGGCTGCCGAGCAGCTGGAATACGCGAGGCATCTCGAGCCGTCGCGCCCCGAGCTGCACGCTCAGCTTGGCTGGGCGTACCTGCGGGTGGGGGCCGCCCAGCAGGCCGAGGAAGCCTTCAGACGCGAACTCGCCACAAATCCCCGCAGCTACTCCGCGCTGCACGGGATGGCAGCCGCGCTGTGCCGGCGGTCGGCATTCGAGCAGTCCGCGGAGCACGCCCTCGACGCGATCGAGCAGAGGCCGGGCGATTGGCGCACTCACTACCGTTTGGGGGTTGCGCTGGTCCAACTCGGTCGAACCGACGACGCAGCCGGGGCGTTTCAAGCCGCAGTGAGGTTGGACCAGCGTTGCCTGGCGCCCCTGCGATGGCTAGCGGAATGCCTCGCAGAAGGCTCCCGCGGGCGGCAGGCCTGCCAGGACGAAACGCGGCGGCGCCTGGCGACTCGGCGGGCTCAGAGGATCCCCGGCGGCGGCGATCAGCGGGCCGACGGCCCGGCACGCTCGGCTCGACCCCATCAGCAGTGAGCGATACGATCATCAACAGAACCGAAAACCCCGATCGAGTGCGCGGGATCGCTGCAAGCGGGCGTCGCCGCGTGGTGTTGGAGAGGCGTAACAACCGCAGTCGTGACGACCGCCTGCGCGGCGGCGAAGAAGGTCAGAAGGTAGTGGACAAGCGAAAGCCATTGCACCGCGTCGTGTTCGACGAAATCGCCGACGCGATCTCCCGCGGCGACTACGCGCCCGGTGACCGGCTGCCAACCGAGGCGGGTTTGTCGAAGCAGTTTGCGGCGTCGCGGACCACGGTGGCCCGGGCCCTGAGGGACCTGGGGCATTCGGGGATGGTGGTCCGCAAGCAGGGGTCGGGCACGTTTGTCGCCGGCGGCGATGACGGCGCAACGACCATCCGAGCCTCGTCGATCGCGTACTGCCCATTGTTTGTCGGCTCGCTCTCGGAACTGCCCTACGTGGAAGGTGAGATTCACCACCACCTGGCCGATCTGGCCGCGGCGGACAACGTTCAGCTGGTGTTGCAGTGTCTCACGAGTCGGCTGCCCGATCGACGGGAGGCGATGCTGCGGACCGCCGAAGAGCTCGCTTCGCGGCCGGTCCGAGGGGTGCTGTACTACGCCGCGGAAATGCCGGTGGACGAGGCGGCCGTGAACCAGGAGGTGGTGGATCTGCTGCGGGCCGCCGGCAAGGCGGTGGTGCTGGTCGACCGAGATATCGTCGCCTACCCAGACCGCAGCGACCTCATCCGGGTTGGTTTCGACAACCGACGCGCGGCGGCTATCGCGACTCGGCACCTGATCGAACGCGGCTGCCGCCGGATCGCGTTTGTTGGCATCCCTGAACGCTCGACCGCTGTGCACGAGCGGTTGCTGGGCTACCGCGAGGGTCTTGGCTCTAACGGCCTCTCGATCGACGAGGACCTGGCGTTCTTCCCAGACCAGGTGGACGCGGGTTTTTGCCGCGGGTTGATCAATTCGCACAAGGTAGACGGCGTCTTGTGCAAGAGCGATCGGATGGCGGCCTCTGTGGCGCGGGGCCTCAGCGAGGCGGGCGTCCTCGTGGGCGACTCAGTGTTGCTGGCCGGTTTCGATGACGACCCGGTCGCCGCTCTGCTGCCGGTGCCGCTGACAACGACTCGGTTACCCGCGGATCAGCTCGCGGCGGCCGCGTACGACGCGCTGCTGAAGCTGCTCGCCGGTGGCGACGCGTTCCCAAAGCAGGTGCTGATCGACACCCAGCTGGTTGTCCGCGAGTCGACCGCTGGTTCGTCCGATGGATTCAATAGGACTGGGCGGAGCCAATGAACAGCGCGGAATCTGATCCCGCCCTGACGATCATCGGCGTCGACGGCGGCGGCACCCAGACCCGGGTGGCCGTCTGCGGGAGCGCCGGCGCGTTCTACGGAGTCGGCTCCGCAGGCCCGGGCAACTACCACAACGTTGGGGCTGCCGTGGTGCGCGACAACATCGCCCACGCCCTGGGCGAGGCCTGGCGCAACGCCGGCGTGGCGCCCAGGCGGGCCGACTCCGCGTTCCTTGGTCTGGGGAGCGTTGTGACCGACCAAGATCGGGCGTGCATCCACCGGATCGCGAACGAACTGCGCATGGCGCCCGCCGACAAGATTCAAGTCGACCACGACCTCCGTGCCGCCGCCGCTGGTGCGTTCTCTGGCGGGGAGGGCATCGTCCTCGTGGCCGGAACTGGTTCGGCGGCGTTCGGCGTAAGCCGAGCCGGAGAGACGTGGCGATCGGGGGGATGGGGCCCGACCATTGATGACGCGGGGAGCGCGTACTGGCTTGGATTGCAGGCGGTCAGACACGCGGTGATGGCTGACGACGGCAGGGGCCGCCGGACGTCTCTCGCGGAGGCCGTCAAGAAGCATTTCGACGTTGCCGATCTGAACGAACTCATGTTTCTGCTGGACGCCCACTCGACCGGCCGCCGGATGATAGCGGCGCTGGCCCAGCGGGTGGTTCGTCACGCCGCCGACGGGGACGCCGTCGCCCGCGACCTGATCGCGTCGGCCGCCCGCGATTTGGCTCTGTGTGTGAGGGCGGTGCGGTCGAACCTCGACTTTAGCGAAAAAAACCTCCGAATCGCTGTGGTGGGTGGCCTGGTCAAAGCAGGGCCAGTATTCATGGAGCCGCTTCGCGAGGCGCTGCTTGCGCAATCGCCGGGGACTCAGATCGTCGAGCCCGATATGCCGCCGGTCGATGGCGCGCTGCTGCTGGCCGCCGGGATGGTTCATCCAGCGGCCGGCGCCAAGGCGCGCGGTTGGTTCCGCGCGGACGCGGGGCACTCCGGACCAGCGGCGCCGCCGTCGGCGCCGACCCTGAATCAGCCCCAAGCCGCAACCGAATAGGGCCGCATGTCCGAGGCAACCGAGCGACGCTTTCGTCACACCGAACAGCGGCTGATGCGCAGCGAGGCAACCGGGGCGCCAAGCAATGGGTACCACCTCTACCCGACGCACCCCGTCCCCGAGGGGTCGATATCCGTCGGCCACCGCCGCATCGCGGAGTTGTTGCAGGGCCAGACCGTGGCGACGTTTGACGGCTATGTCGGCGTGTTGTGGGACGAGTTCCGTGCGCGACTGGACGCCGAGCTGGCGGCGATGGGCATCCAGGCCGAGTGGCACGACGCCAGCGATTGGCTGCGGGGGACAGACGAGATCGACCAACTCGTCGAACCGTTTCTGGGGGGCGACGATCCGCTGTTTGGGACGCGTTTCAGTGGGACGCTCGCCAACTTCTTCGCTGAACTCCCTGGCGAGCCCACCGTAAACGCGGGGGCCGCCTGCTTGGCGATTGCGTACGGCTGTGGCGCGGCGCTAGCCGAGTGGTCGGGGCCGTTGTTCTACCTCGACCTCCCCAAGAACGAGTTGCAGTTTCGATCCCGCGCCGGGGTGGTGCGAAACCTGGGCGCTACTTCGGCGGCGCCGCCGAAGCCTCAGTACAAACGGTTCTACTTCGTCGACTGGCCGGCGCTCAACCGGCACAAACGCGATCTGGCGCCCCGTCTGACCTGGCTCGTCGATGAGCAGGATCCCGATGCGCCAGCTGTCATCGCGGCTGAGACCTTCCGCGACGCGCTCCGGGAACAGGCGACCTCGGTCTTCCGTGTGCGGCCGTGGTTCGAGCCGGGGCCGTGGGGAGGGCAGTGGCTCCGAGAGCTGGCGCCCGAGTTGCCCGGCGAGCCCCCCAACTACGCGTGGTCGTTCGAACTGATCGTGCCGGAGAACGGTCTAGTAATCTGCGACGGGGCGAGTCGGCTGGAGTTTTCGTTCGACTGGCTGATGCACGCCCATCACCGAGAAGTGCTCGGCCGCTGCGCAGACAGGTTTGGGTTCGAGTTCCCGATCCGGTTCGATTACCTCGACACGATGGACGGCGGCAATCTGTCGGTGCAGTGCCACCCCCGCCCCGACTACATCCGCAAGCAGTTCGGGGAACTCTTCACGCAGGACGAGTGCTACTACCTGATGGACTGCAGGCCGGGGGCGAAGGTCTTCCTGGGCTTCCAACCCGACATCGACCCCGACGCCTTCCGAAAGGAGCTTGAGCACAGCCGGGAGACCGGCGCCGAGGTCGACGTCGAACGGCACGTCCGTCCTCACCCGGCGGAGAAGCACGGCTTGTACCTGATCCCGAGCGGGACGGTGCACTGTTCGGGAGCCGACTGTGTAGTGCTCGAAATCAGCGCGACGCCCTACATCTTTACCTTCAAAATGTACGACTGGCTGCGACTCGACCTCGAGGGCAAGCCACGCCCACTCAATATCGAGCGAGCGTACGCGAACCTGGACTTCGGACGCCGCGGCCAGCGTGCCGACACGGAGCTGATCAGTCAGCACGCTGAAATAGATCGCGGCGATGGCTGGCGGATAGTGCACTTGCCCACCCACGCAGAGCATTTCTACGATGTGCACCGGGTCGAGTTTTCTGAGGCGGTCGAAGTGGGCGCGGACGGTTCGCCCCACGTGCTCATGCTGGTCGAGGGGGAGGCTGTCGAGGTCGAGGCGGGCGGGCGGAGCGTGCGGTACGCCTACGGCGAGACGTTTGTCGTTCCGGCTGCCGCGGGATCTTACCGCCTGGTCAACGTCGGCGATGGCGAAGCGCGGGTGATCAAGGCGTTTGTTAAGCACGGGGCGTGATTGCCCTGCCACAAGGGCGACCCACGCGAGCACGGTAATGCATGTGAACTTCGATCTAGCACGCTCGGGGTTCTCGATCGAGTCGTGCGACGCCTCGGATCGCGCCATTAGAATGCTGCTCCCTCCGCTCGGACGCGGGGCAACCTGCCTGGCCGCGGTGGAGGGCGAGCACGGGCTGGTAGTTGGCGCCGCCGGCCTGACCGCCGAATTCCGCGGTCAGGACCCTGTCGGTCCCGGGGTAGCGATCCACGTGATCTCTCCTTGTCGACGCCGCGGCGTCGGATCGGCCTTGCTTGTCGCCCTTGAGGGGCTTGCCCAATCGCGTGGCGGCCGAGCACTCTACGCTTCGCAGCGTGTAGACGCGGACAGTGGCGACGCAGAGGACTGGCGGCGGTTAGGCTTTTCTCCCTGTGCGAGGGTCGAGACGCACTCGCTTCCGCTGCAGCAATTTGAGCCGCGGCTCGGGCCGTTGCTGGAACGTATGGTGAGCCGCGGCCGCGTTCCCGAAGACGCCAGAATCGTTCCGCTACACGTAGCGGATGCCGACCAGGTCGTGGGGCTTCACGTCCGCTGCCTGGGTGGGGAGAGCGAGGTCCTTGCGGCGCGGGTCCGCGGCGAGGCGCCGGACGCGTTCCACCCCAGGTACTCTCGGGTGCTGCTGCTTGGCGGGCGGGTGGTGGGTTGCATCCTCGCCCATCGGGTCTCGAGGGACGTTGCGGCCGTGGACGCTAATTGCGTGGCGGAAGAGGTGCGGGGGGGGTGGGCGAATATCTGGCTGAAGCTCGAAGCCACCCGCGGCGCCCAGTCGCTTGGCGTCAAGAGGTTCGAGTTCACGACTTTCGATCAGTACGCCGACACCCGCAGTTTTACGGCCCGCATGGGCGGGGTCACCACACGCACGATGCTCCTGATGCGAAAGATGATCCAAGGCTAAGTCGCTCGCAACAGGCGCCGCGTTCTAAACGGTTGGCATCCACTTCTCAAGACGCTCGCCTCGCTCCGAGTGGAACTGGTAGACCTGCCACGACATCGACGAAGACGGTTGAACGGACACGCGGCATTTGGGTTTGCCGCCCCGTTTGGGGCGACTTCACCCGCAGGGGGCGCCGCCGTGGCTGTCTCGCGTCGAGCCGCGGCTAGGAAGAGGCGTGTGATTTAGAGGGGCGGCCGCGGGACTTTGAGCTCGAGTGCGCCTCGCCGTGAGACCTCAACCTCCAGCGGGCTGGTTTCCGACGCGAGGTACTCTGGCGGAACGAGCGGCCTGCCGTCGGGGCCACGGCCAATTTTCAGGTAGACCCGCTGCTTGCCGACGATTAGCCCGTCCTGGTACTTGTGGGTCGTGGCGGCGGAAAATGCGCCTTTGGAATCCACAATCGCGGTCCCTACCCTGGGGAACTGCACGCCGTCTGGCGATTCGACTTGCGGGACGAACTTCAGCTCGTAGTTGCTCGCGGGGATTACGCTGCCGTCCTCGTAGCGGACACTTCCCGTCACGGGCACGAGATCGAACGGGCCCCCGCCGCACCCTAGCGTAGACCCCAGTAGGGACAAGAGGGTGAAAAGCATGGGCCTAAGCGCGGCCGGTCTAGCGGGGGGCATTGGCTCGTTAACCGATGGGGGCGCGCTCGAACTAGAAGTTGGAGACCGGCAGAGAGTCGCGGCCCACGTTCATCCGCTGCCAGATCAGGAACTTGTCTTCGCTGGTCTGGTCGACGCGGACGCTGCCCCCCAGGGGGAAATCGCCCGCCTCGACGAAGTCGGAGACGAAGTGCACGCTGGCGTCCGCCATCGCCGCGACCGCCCCACCGGGGTGGCTGCTCCGGACCACGGACTGGCCGCTCGCATCGACCCCGAGGTCGGCGCCCATGCACTGGGCGAGCATGCCGTCGATGCCGACCTGGCTCTCGATTTTCTTCACCTCGTAGACGTCGTCGTTGAATCCGCCGCAGTCGTTCGGTGGGAACGCCATGTGCCGGCAGTGGAAGCTGGAGCCGCACATGCCCATCGCCCAGACGCCGCGTCGGTCGTTTTCTGATATGCCCGCCCGCATCTCGGCGATCAGGATAGTCTTTGATGCGCCGTCGGTGATCTTGCTGAGGCTCAGGGCCTGGTTGGTTTGGCCGTCGCTGAAGCCGCTGATGCCGATCTGGTACTGCATGTCCGCCTTGCCGGGGCTGGGCGACTTGATGTCTCGCCAGTACTGGCTGGGCCAGTACTGCATGCCGTTGAGGCCGTAGTTGGTGCGGGCCCAGTTGCCGTTGCTCCCCTCAAAGTGCGAACGGTTTTCTGGGTCGCTGGGGCACAGCATGATAGGGATATCCGTTCCCCGGGCGACAAAGTTGCGATCGCCGTTGGGGTCGTCGCTGACGCGGCTGGTCGCGCTGATGTCGAACAAGTCGAAGAGCTGCTGCTCCTCGATGTAGGGGAGGATCCGGATCGCCCAGTTGTGGAAGAGCGACTTGTCCTTCAGCGGGTTCCAGTTTTTGTCGTTGGGAAAATCCGCCGCCGCCGGGAACCGCCCGATCGTGTCGTGGTAGTTGTGCAGCGCCAACGCCAGGTTCTTGACGTTGCTTACGCAGGCCGATCGCCGGGCCGCCTCGCGCGCCGACTGGACCGCCGGCAGCAGCAGAGAAACAAGCACCCCGATGATGGCGATCACCACCAAGAGTTCGACGAGCGTGAAGGCAAGACGTGGTTGTTGGCGTTTGAGTCGCATGATTCCGTTCAGTCCCTGATCGTGTGCATGGAGGCCCGACGGGGTCAGGCGGACGGGTGGCGGAGGCGCATCGCCAGCGACCCAGCCAGCAAGAGGCACAGGGCGAGTGATCCTGGCTCCGGCGCGGCCTCGGCCGACGATGACGGCCCGCCGGCCGCAAAGTTAGCGACCCACGTGGCGTACTGAGCCTGCCCGATCGCAACGCTGTTCGGGTCGTTAGGGAGAGTCCCCGCCGAGGCGCCGACGTTATCGCGCCAAATGGTGTAGTCGGCCGCGTCAACGACCCCGTCGTCGTTGTAGTCGCCGGCCAGCCCGGCAAACTCAGGAGCCAGCAGCCGCACGTTGTCGATTGAGATATCAACCGCGTCGTCCGAGTTGGTGCCCAGCGCCAGCCGGAAGAAGCCCCCGGGCTGAAGTCCACCCGCCGCGGGAAGACTGACCCCACTCGCAATAAAGGACGACAGCGGGAACTCCAGCGTCACGGTCTGTCCGGCAAGATCGGTCGGGTCGCCCGCGTTCTGGGTCGCCTGGTAGAAGGCGCCCGTGAAGTCGGAGAGGTTCAGCGTGATCGATTCGTAGGTCGGCGAGGCGGGGAAGGGGTCGTCGCCAAACGTGACGTCCAGCGCTAAGATCTCGGCCTTGTTCACCTCCGTAATCAGCTGATCGACCAGCGGCTGCAGGGCCGGGTCGCCGGTCTCGACGCTGGCGTCGATCGCAAACTGGCTTCCCCACGCGAAGCCGGCCTGGGGCGAGCCGACGCCCAGCGCGTTGGCGCCGTCGGTCGCGCCGCTGCTGGTAATCGTGCGGGTGTGTTGGTACGGCGCGTTGCTGAAGCCGTCCTGCCAGCCCTCGAATCTCTCGTCGACGCCGGGCGTGGAGGGGTTGTCGGGGGTCTCCCAAGAGAACAGTGTGGTCTCGACGTACTGCGGGACCTCGGTGAAGCGGAAATTGTCCAAGTAGTAGGTGACACCCACATTGGTGTCGGCGTTGAAATGGTTGCTATTGGTTGTGACCCCCAGCTGGTAGTACGAAGAGTCCGGCGTCAGCGACAGTTGCGAGGCCGGCATGGTGAGGTGGTAGCTGCCCGCGACCCCAGGAGACGCGTTGACGATGTTGTTGACTTCCTCAAACCCAACCGCCGCGTCGCTGTTGGAGAAGACGCTGAAGAGGAAGTAGGTGCCGACATCGCTGACTTGTGTCCAGCTGGACTCAGTGAACGTGATGTCGAAGTCGAGCGTGTACAGCGAAGGGTCCGCCGAGACCTGATTGAAGATGTCGTACACCGGGCCCGTGCTAAGGCTCACCCGCGCGCCGCGGCCGAAGTCGTAGCTCGTCTCGACGCCCATCGCCATGGCGCCCTCGGTGGCGCCGGTGGTCGTCTGAAAGTGGTTGATGTAAGGGCCGGCGGAGGTGGGGCCCACCCAACCATCCAGTCCCGACTCAAACGAGAACAGCAGCTGTGCACTGGCGCTGCCGGCGACGCCAAAGGCGGCGGTCAGCGCTAGGAGGCCAAGCATGCGACGGGAGCAAGCAACGGGCGCCATGATTGTCATTGAAGAGACTCCGCCTCGTATGGTGTAAGAAAACGCCACTTGATTCGATTCAATCGGCGGCCGCCGGTGCAGGCTGATTGCCAGCCCACGCCACGTCTGCATGGATGTCGAAAGGCCGCCGGTTGCCGATTAGATAAGGACAAGGAAAGCAACTGCGTCCGGTAGAGCCCAACCAGCTCGGTTAACCGTGGCGCAGCAGCTTTTACTCAGCTCTGTTTGCGATGGTAAAGTACTTGAGCACGGGAGTCAAGTATTTTCGGAGCCGACAAATATCAGCGGGCGGGAGGCGCTGAGGAATCCCTGAGAATCAGGTCGGCGTCGATGCGAGCCTGCTCTGAGGGCCCTCCATCGCTTCGGCCTTCCAGGCGGTCAAGCACCAGCGACGCGGCTTTGACGCCGATCTCGTCGGGGCGTTGGCGCACGGTTGTGAGCGGGGGAACCAGGTGGGACGAGAAGTCCAAGTCGGCAAACCCGACGACCGAAAGGTCCTGCGGGATGCTGAGTCCCAGGGTCACTGCGGCGTCGTAGACATGCATGGCCTCGTGGTCGCTCACGGCGAACACCGCCGTCGGGCGGAACGGGTCGGTCAGCAGCTTCGTCGCGACCTCCAGTCCGTCCGTTCCGGTGCGATTGAGCCGCCAGCTCTTCACCTCGGCGTCGGAGGCAACCTGCACGGCGCGCTCGAACTCCTGCCGCCGCTCCCAGGCCCAGGTCTGAGATTTCGTCTCTCGGCTAGATATACAGGCGATCCTGCGGTGTCCAAGGTCGAGCAGGTGCTTGGCCACCATCTTTGCGGCCTGGGTTTCGTTGGTGGTGACGGTGTCGCCGAAGGGCGGGTCGCTGCGGTAGTCGATCACGACTACCGGCAGGTTCCGCTCCGCGAGGTCAACCAGATGGTCCTGGTAGGCGACGCCGAACGCCGGCCACATGATCAGCGCGTCGACGCGGCGGTCGAGCAGGCGGTTGATCTGCCGGGCGCCTTCTTTCTCGTCGACTTCAAAATGGGGCATCCGACCAAGGTCGCCCTGCCAAACCGTGATGGGGAGGTAGTCGGCCTCGGCCAGGCGGCGGTGGATCCCTGAGAGGACATTGACCCAGAACGAATCGTACGGCGGGATCATCACCCCGATCGTCTTGGTGCGACCTGTCTGGATGCCCGAGACAAGGAGGTTGCGGCGCCAACCGAGTGCCTTGGCGGCGTCGATGACGCGCTGGCAGGTATCGGCGCCAAACCTCGCCTGATCCCCGCGGAGGATCTTCGAGGCCGCGCTTACCGAGACGTTCGCCGCTTCGGCGACATCTTTCAATCGTGGGACGCCTTTCTGGTTCATAGCTTCAGGTTACACGAGGTCGATCGCGGATGCAGCAGGAAAGCGAGGAGCCCGAAATGGCTAGGTCAACTACTTGAGCACGCGGCGGTCCGCGGCTACGATAGTCGGGAGGCGGCCAACTCTCGATGGAATTGTCAGCGAGTCGGGCAGGCCTACCACTACTGAGCCCCGGACGCGTTGAGGACCCCGACTATGACCCCTGCCGATACCGCCGATCGCCAAGCCGCCGAACGGACGGGAGGGGCAGCCGCTCAGAGCGGCGCCGATCAGCGATCGTTCCCCTGGCAAGATCGTCCCGCGGCGGTCCAGGATGCCGTGTGGCGAGACTCGCGGAACCCGATTATCGCCCGGCGTCCGATGCCTGGAATCCAGGGGATCTACAACAGCGCGGTGGCGCCGTTCGGCGACGCCTACGTGGGGGTTTTCCGCACGGAGGACTACAACCGCTTTCCCCACCTGCGAGTGGGTTGGAGCCGAGACGCAATCGAGTGGAAATTTGAATCCGACCCGATCCTGTTCGCCAACCAGGACCACGACCCGGCCGACTACGCGTACGATCCGCGTGTGGTTCAGATCGACGGGGTTTACTACATCACCTGGTGCGGCGGGCACAATGGGCCGACCATCAGCATCGCCCGCACCGAGGATTTCCGGACTTTCGAGCGGATGGACAACGCATTCCTGCCGTTCAACCGCAACGGGGTATTGTTCCCTCGCAAGTTGGGCGGCAAGTACCTGATGCTGAGCCGGCCGAGCGACGACGGCCACACCCCGTTCGGTGACATCTACCTCAGCGAGAGCCCCGACATGGTCCACTGGGGCAAGCACCGCCTGGTGATGCGTCGGGGCGGCGGCGAGCACGGCCAGTGGTGGCAGCGGACCAAGATCGGCGCCGGCCCGATCCCGATCGAGACCGCCGACGGCTGGCTGATGATCTACCACGGCGTGATCGACACCTGCAATGGGTTCGTCTACAGCATGGGGGCGGCAGTCCTGTGCAAGGACGATCCGGCCCGCGTGCTGTACCGCACGAACCGCCACTTGTTGACTCCCGACGAAGACTACGAGGTATTCGGCCACGTCCCGAACGTGGTGTTCCCCTGTGCGGCGCTGCACGATGAAGCGACCGGCCGGCTTGCGATCTACTACGGTGCGGCCGATACTTGCACGTGCGTCGTCTACAGCACCGTGGATCGCATTGTTGAGTTCACGAAGGCGAACTCGACCGTCTTCTGAAGGGCCGCTGGCTGCTGATGGGCTGTAGGCGGACCCGCTCGGCGTACGACCTCTTATCCCTGCAATCGCCCGCCTGCTGACGGCCGGCGTTCCTACGGCGCTGGTCTGATGGATAGATACCACACTGTCGACCTCGTCATCTTGGCGGTCTACCTCGCGGTCACGATCGGCATCGGCGTTTGGTGCGCCCGCTTCGCCTCCCGCAGCATGGGTGCGTATTTCCTCGGCGGGAACCGCATCCCGTGGTACATGCTCGGGCTGTCGAACGCGTCGGGCATGTTCGATATCAGCGGCACGATGTGGATGGTCTACCTGCTCTTCGTCTACGGGCTGAAGAGCGCGTGGATACCGTGGCTGTGGCCGGTGTTTAATCAGGTCTTCATGATGGTGTACCTGTCGGTTTGGCTGCGGCGTTCGGGGGTGATGACCGGCGCCGAGTGGATCCGCTTCCGCTTTGGCGACGGTCGGGGGTCGCAGCTGGCGCACCTGATTGTCGTCTTGTTTGCGCTGATCAACGTGGTCGGGTTTCTCGCCTACGGGTTCATTGGCATCGGCAAGTTTGCCGCGACCTTCGTCCCCTACCAGCTCGCCGCCGACCCGACGACCAATGTGAACCTCTACGGCCTGCTCATCACCGGCGTCACGACGCTCTACGTCGTGAAGGGCGGGATGATGAGCGTGGTGTTCACCGAGGTGCTGCAGTTCTTCGTGATGACCGTCGCGTGTGTGTGGGTCGGGCTGCTCGCGATGACGATGGTGTCGCCGGAGATGCTCTCCGACCGCGTCCCCGCCGGCTGGGGCCGGTTGTGGTTCGGCTGGCGGTTGGACCTCGACTGGGCCGGCGTCATGGACGCCGCGAACTCCAAGATCGAGTCCGACGGCTGGCAGATATTCTCCGCTTTTGTGATGATGATGCTGGCCAAGGGGTGGCTGCAGAGCATGGCCGGGCCAGCCCCCAACTACGACATGCAGCGGGTGCTCTCTTCCCGATCGCCCCGGGAGGCGGCCCTGATGAGCGGACTGGTGAGTCTGGTGCTGCTGATCCCCCGCTACATGCTGATCACCGGTTTGACCGTGCTCGCGCTCGCGTTCTTCTCCGACCAGCTGAACGCCATGGGCGAGCAGGTGGACTTCGAGCTGATCCTGCCGATCGCCATGCGAGAGTTCGTGCCGGTGGGGCTGTTCGGTCTGCTGATCGCGGCGCTGCTGGCCGCCTTCATGTCGACCTACGCGGCGACTGTCAACGCGGCGCCCGCCTACGTCGTGAACGACATTTACAAGCGGTACTTCAACGCGGACGCTTCCGAGAAGACCTACGTGCGGATGAGCTACGCGGTTTCCGTAGCGGTGGTGGTGGTGGGCACGGCGTTGGGGTTCGCGGTCGACTCGCTCAACTCGGTCGTGCAGTGGATCGTGGCGGCGCTCTACGGCGGCTACACCGCCGCCAACGTGCTGAAGTGGCACTGGTGGCGTTTCAACGGCTACGGCTACTTCTACGGAATGCTGGCCGGGATTGTTGCGGCTGGGGTCGTGCCGGCGAGCCTCCCGGCGGTCTCTCCGATCTACACATTCCCGATCATCTTCGCGGCCTCGCTGGTGGGGTGTGTCGCCGGCAGCCTGCTGACGCCCGCCGACGAGCCAGCCGTCATCGATGCGTTTTATCTGCGGGTCCGGCCGTGGGGGGCGTGGGGGCCGGTGCGGGAGCGTCTGGCCGCGAGCGGCGTCGAGGTTGAGCCCAACCGCCACTTCCGCCGCGACATGAGCAACGTCGCGGTGGGGATCGTCTGGCAGACTAGTCTCACGGTGGTGGGGATCTACCTCGTCCTGCGAGACTATTCTGCGCTCGCGGTGGCGCTGCTGGTTGTCGCGGCCTGCACTCTCTACTTAAAGTTCTACTGGTACGACAAACTCGAGGAGTACCCGCCCGAGCCCGCGTCTGTCGGGGCGGCGACGCCGAGCTAGCTAGGAGTCGAGGGGAATGCGCATTAAGGTCCAGCGAGAATTGTTGCTGGCGCTCTCGGCTTGCTTGCTCGCCCTAGGCGATTCGAGGGCGGTCGCGTTCGAGCACTTTGTCACCCGCCAGCAGCACCGGCTCTACGACGGCGACTCGCCGTACCGGTTTGTATCCTGGAACGTCCCCAACCTGCATTGCGTTGAAGACTCTCTCAACTTCCTGGGCGGCTCGCCCTGGCGGTGGCCCGATGAGTTCGAGGTCCGCGACGCGCTGCGGTCGGTCTCGCAGATGGGTGGCCGGGCGGCTCGAAGCTACGTGATCAGCGTCCGCCGTGACCAGGGCGACATGGGCGATCACGTGCACGTGCTGGGCCCCGGCAGGTTCAACGAGCAGGCGTTCCAGGCGCTCGACCTGGTCATCAAAGTGGCCGAGGAGGAGGGTGTCCGGCTCATCATCCCACTTGTCGACAACTGGCACTGGTGGGGGGGCGTTAAGCAGTACGAGGCGTTCCGCGGTCGTCCCGAGGGCGCCTTCTGGAGCGACCCGCAGCTGGTTGAGGACTTCAAGCAGACCGTGCGGCATGTCGTCCAGCGACGCAACACGTTGACCGGCGAACGGTACAGCGACTCCCAGGCGATCCTTGCCTGGGAAACCGGCAACGAACTAGACGCGACCGCCGAGTGGACGCGTAAAGTCGCGGCCTACATCAAGCAGCTCGACCCCAACCACCTGGTCATCGACGGGTGCTCGCTGCACGGCCCGCCGCTGCAGTCGATCGACGACCCCGGCATCGACATCGTCACGACCCACCACTACCCCAACGTCGGCAACAACAACGCCGCCAGTGTGGTGGAGGCGGCGCATCAGGTCGCCGGCCGCAAGGCGTACTTGGTAGGCGAGTTCGGTTTTCTGCCGGTCGACGAAGCGCGGCGGGTCCTCGACGCTGTGATCGAGAGTGAAGCGGTCGGGGCGCTCTACTGGAGCCTGAGGTTCCACCGCCGCGAGGGCGGCTTCTACTGGCACGACGAACCATCGGGGCAGGGCGTCTTCAAGGCGTTCCACTGGCCCGGCTTCACTTCCGGCGACGGCTACCGCGAGCGTGAAGTGTTCCAGATGGTGCGCGGCGCCGCCTACCGGATCCGGGGGGAGCAGCCGCCCACGCTGCCAGTCCCAGTTCCCCCCAAGCTACTCCCCTGCCCGCGGCCGCTCACGCTATCCTGGCAGGGGTCGGCTGGGGCGAGCGGCTACGACGTCTACCGCGGTCTGTCGGCTGCGGGCCCCTGGGAGCGGATCGCTGAGCGGGTGAGCGACGCACGCTACCCCTACCAACCGCTGCTTGCAGACGAGGAAGCGGAAGTCGGGACGCAGGCCTATTACCGGGTAGTCGCCCGCAACGCGGCTGGCGACTCCACCCCGTCAAACGTGCTGGGGCCGATCGAGGTCGCGTCGCGGCTGCTGGTGGACGAGTTCAGCGAGCCCCGACCCGAGCGTGCTCTGCAGGGTGCCCACGAACAGACGAGCGCCAGGGCACGGCAGGCCCTGGAGGATTTCCACCGGCTCTTGCTGCAACCTGGCGCCAGCGTCACCTACCACGTCGCCGGCAATATCGCGAACGTAATGGTGTGGGCGTTCTCTAGTGCCCCCAATGACGAATTGACGGTCGAACTGTCGGCCGACGGCGTGCATTTCACCGCGGCAGAGGTCGCGTTGAAACAGGCAGACCGTGGAGCTAGTGATTACGCCTACCTTGTTCCCCAGCTGGTCGAAGCGGCAGTCTCCGCGCCGGGGTGGAAGTATGTGAGGGTTTCTGTCGCAGCGGGGGGCTCGGAAACCGAGCTGTCGCGTGTCGAAGTGCGCTATCTGCCCGAATAGGGGCCGGGGACGCCATCGATTCTACGCCCTGCTGGGGGCTGCAAGCGGGGTCCTCTTGAACGCCCTCCTTACCAAGCGGGGCATTGGCTGCGAGAATCGGTGGAAATGACTCTTGGCGCCTAACGATTGGTCGGAATCGGTCAAAGCCTCGGCCCATCAAGTAAACCTCCTGAGGGAAGATTGCACGGTATTAGCAGAGTTTCATCAGTTCCCTGGCCGAACAAGGACCGGGAGTAAGTCGGACCTGCTAACTCCTGCAGGCGTAGCGCCCGATTGATTCTGTAACCTTAATGATTCGTAACCGCTGGCGCGGCAATCGGTTCTCACATGTCAAACTCTGCCTACGTCCTCGCCTACGAGCCCCGCAGCGGCAAGTCGCTCGTGGTCCTTGGCATGATGGAGATCCTTTCCCGGCGTGTCGAGCGACTCGCCTACTTCCGGCCTCTCGTCAGTGGCGACCCCGCGGACAACGCCCACATCCAGCTGGTGCGGGACCGCTACCGTATCAAGGCCACCCCCGAGCAGATGGTCGGGATGCGGCTGGACCGCGCCCAGCAGCTCATTGCCGACGGGCAGAAGGATATCCTGTTTGGCGAACTGCTGAACCGCTACCACGCCCTAGCCCGCGACGCAGAATTTATCCTCTGCGAGGGGACCGACTACTCGGGGCTCGGCGCTTCGTTTGAGTTCGAGTTCAACGCCGGCCTGGCCATCCATTTGCGGTGCCCGATCGTCCTGGTCGGCTCGGCGGCGGGCCGGTCCGTGGCGGAAACCATGCGGACTCTGCGGACCGCCCGCGCTTCGCTCGAGCAGCTCGGCGACACAGTCGCAGCGACCTTCGTGAACCGCGCCTCGGCGGCGCAGGCAGAAGAGATCCGGGCGGAGCTCGACCTCCATCCGGAAACCGACGGGCCCTCCTGGGTGCTGCCCGAGACGCCCGCCCTTGCGCGGCCCACGGTCGCCCAGGTTGCCGCAGCCGTTGGCGCCGAGTGGCTGCACGACCCGGGCGACGCGGCCCAACGCGATATCGCGACTTACCGCGTCGCCGCGATGCAGCTTCCCAACGCGCTGTCGCGGACGGCGGAGGGATCACTCATCATCACCCCCGGCGACCGGGCGGACATCCTGGTCGGAGCGATCGCCTCGGTCATCAGCGAGGGCTTCGCGACGCCCGCGGCGGTGCTCCTGACCGGCGGGCTGGAGCCGCCGCCAGCGGTTATGCGGCTGCTCGACGGAATGCGGCGGTGGCTGCCGCCGATCCTCCTGGTCGAGGGGGACACCTTCACCGCCGCGATGGGGGTCGAGGGAACGCAGGCGGTGCTGACCGCGGACAACACCCCGAAGATTGCCGCGGCGCTGGGAGCGTTTGAGAGCAGCGTCGATATCGAGGCCCTGCTGAAGCGCGTCGCGGTCGCGCGATCGGAACGCGTCACGCCGCTGATGTTCGAGAACGACCTCATCGAGAAGGCGCGTCGCGACCGCAAGACGATCGTGCTCCCCGAGGGGTCCGACGACCGCGTGCTCCGCGCCGCGGCCGTGCTGGCTCGCCGCGAGGTCGCCTCGCTGGTCTTGCTCGGCAAGCCAGAAGAGATCGCAACCCGCGCCGCGACGCTGGGCGTCGACCTGCTGACGACCAAGATCATCGATCCCGTCTCGTCTCCGGACCGCCAGCACTACGCCGAGGTGTTCTACGAAGCGAGGAAGCACAAGGGGGTCACGCTGCAGGATGCGCTCGACCAGGTCGAAGACGTCAACTGTTTTGGGACAATCATGGTCCACCTCGGCGACGCCGACGGCATGGTTTCCGGCGCCGCCCACACCACCGCCCAGACGATTCGGCCAGCGCTGCAGATCATTCGCACCGCCAAGGGGGTGTCGGTGGTGTCGAGCGTGTTCCTGATGTGCCTGCCCGACCGGGTGCTGGTCTACGGTGACTGCGCGGTGAACCCCGACCCGACGCCCGCCGAGCTCGCCGACATCGCTATCGGATCCGCCGCAACCGCGGCCCAGTTTGGGGTGCCGCCGCGGGTGGCGATGCTCTCCTACTCCACCGGCGACTCCGGCAGCGGTGCCGCGGTCGAGAAGGTCCGGGAGGCGACGCGGATCGCCCGCGAGCGGGCGCCCAACCTGTCGATCGAGGGTCCCATGCAGTACGACGCCGCGATCGACCCGAGCGTAGCGGCCTCGAAGCTGCCCGGCAGCAGCGTCGCCGGCAAAGCCACGGTCTTTATCTTCCCGGACCTCGATTCGGGCAACAACACCTACAAGGCCGTGCAGCGGTCGGCCAGCGCTGTCGCCATCGGCCCGGTGCTGCAGGGACTCCGCAAACCGGTGAACGATCTGAGCCGCGGGTGCACGGTAGCCGACATCGTGAACACCGTTGCGATCACCGCGATTCAGGCCCAGGCGGGGGCGGGGGCGGCAGAATGAGGGTCCTCGTCATCAACTGCGGAAGCTCATCCATCAAGCACCGCAGTTACGACATGCCAGCCGAGCAGCAGGTTGGCGGCGGCGCGGTGGAGGGTATCGGTACAGCCGACGGGCCCGCGAGCCACGACGCCGGGATCGAGGCGGTCTGCTCGCAATCGGACACCGCGCCAGACATCATCGCCCACCGTGTGGTCCACGGCGGCGACCGGTTCAGCGGGGCCGCCCTCGTTACCCCCGACGCGCTGGCGGCGATCGCCGAACTAGAGCCGCTCGCACCGCTGCACAACCCCGCCAACCTGCTCGGCGTCCGCATCACGACCCAGCGGTTCCCCAACGTCCCGCAGGTCGTGGTTTTCGACACCGCCTTCCACCAGACCATCCCCCAGTACGCTTCGCAGTACGCGATCCCCCGCGACCTGGCGGAGCGGTACGGGATCAAGAAGTACGGCTTCCATGGGACTTCGCACCGCTGGGCATCCGAGAGGGCGGCCGCGATGCTCTCCAGGCCGGTAGGCGAGCTCAAGGCCGTGGTGCTCCACCTCGGCGCCGGGGCAAGCGCGTGCGCGGTAAACGGCGGCAAGTCGGTCGACACCTCGATGGGCTTCACGCCGCTGGCGGGTCTCATCATGGCGACCCGCGCCGGCGACATCGACCCCGGGGTGCTCACCTTCCTCGCCCGCGAGGGCGGGCTGACTCCCGACCAGATCGATGCTTTGCTCAATCGCGAGAGCGGGCTCAAGGGACTCGCCGGCGACCCCGACCTGAGGAATGTGATCGCGCGGGCCGAAGACGGTGACGCCGTCGCCCAACTGGCGTTGGACGCCTACGTCTACCGCATTGCGCGCACGGTAGGCGGCTACCTGGTCGCGCTCGACGGCCTCGACGCCCTGGTTTTCACCGGCGGCGTCGGCGAACGCAGCGCGGTGGTGCGAGCGGCGGTCTGCGAGCGGTTGGCGATCTTGGGCGTCACGCTGGACGCGCAAAAGAACGCGGTTGGCCTAACCGAGAACGACAGCCGCATCGAAGCCGTCGGCAGCCGGGTCGCGGTCTGCATCGTGGCGGCGAACGAAGAGCTGCAGATCGCCCGCGAGGCGGCCGCCTGCATCGGCGGGTAGATTGTCACGCGTGATGCCAACGACTCCTGGCGCAGTCTGACTCCCTCAGGCCGACCGACGATTGGTCGTCCGCGCGAGCCCGGCCGCGACGCAGGCCAATACAAGCGTTGCCGCGGTCGACGGTTCCGGCGTCGATGTGGCGGCGCCGATCGGCGAGTCGTATGTGGCGGCCCAGATGTCATAGTCGGCGGTGTTGATCACATTGTCGCCGTTGGCGTCGGCCCGCAGGTCCTCGGTCGAGTCGAGCGTGTCCCGCCAGATCGTGTAGTCGGCGGCGTCGACCAGGCCGTCAGAATTAAAATCGCCGTTGGCTGTCAGCGGGGTCGACCGGATATACGCGAAGCTCCCCCCGGCGCCGCTCCCTTGCCCCCACTCGGTGAACTGGAGGTCGAAGTAGATGTCGTCGGAAACCAGGTGAACGACAAAGTCGACGCCAACCGAGTTGGGCGGCCCACCGATGGACGAGCTAAGCCCAACCGTATTCAGCCAGGTATCGAACGAGAGCGAGCCAAGGTCCGTGGTGGTGCCGACCGCCCACTGCGTGCCCGCAGGACTGTCATCGCCCTGGAAAATCTCGGACACGGCGTTGTACAGGCCGCGGGTATTGGTCCGCGTGATCCAGATGTCGTCGGTCAGGCGATCCTGGTTTTCGGGGAGCGACGAGTCGGCGAAAGGAGCCTTGGAAAAAGTGGTCGACGGGCCGTTCCAGACGACCGCCTTAGCGGATCCGCAGGCCAGGTTGGCCGCTAGCGTCGCGATGATCGCAAGCGTCTTGAGTTTCTTCATTGGTTGTTATCCGTCGCTCTTCGCAAGCTCAAACTCGAACAACGCCACCCCCTGCCGAGGCACGATTGTCGAGAGTTCAGCCCGCTTGCCTTCTGTGTTCCTAAGCTCGGTTCCGGGCAGGGCCTCTAGTCGCGACGCGGCCTGCAGCCGCCGATACTGCTCGCTGTTTGGGGCTCCAGGCGACCCCATCGCTTGCCACGCCGCGTAGCTGTTGGCGTGATCCTCATCGACTCGCCAGGCGTTGGCGACGCGCTGCACGCTGTCGGATGGCAGGCTCACGGTGACGCTCGCGTCGGCGCCGGGAAGGTCGTCGTCGTGGTAGTGCCACACGAGCACCCACAGCCGTTCCCCTTGAACGCTTGCGAGGCAACCCACATCGGGCCGGTCCCGCACACCTTTCTCGATTATCTCATCAAGCGGCGTCTGGTGCGAGCTTTCGCTGGCGACCCGTTCGCCCCCCATCCGCGAAAACAGGCGAAACACGTTCAGCACTGGCAACGCCACGCCGTTCGAGGCGAGTTGCCGGAAGCCCGCGAAGTACGGCTGGTCCTCGAACTCGAACGCCCAGGTGAGGGCGCCTTCGAGCCGCACGCCGCGCTTGTCCGCCAGCTGGTGCAGCCTGGCGAAGCTTGCTGCCGTGTAGCTCGAGTAGACCGTGCCGTTGCGGTAGCTGAACTGTCGCCCCTGGCACGCCGCACACCCCTCCGGATCGCACTCGCCAATTATAATCGGAGTTTCGCGGAGTTCAGGGAATGAGGCGACAATCTTGAAACCGCGGTCAACGGTCGCCAGCTGCTGGGCGATCCCCATGCGGATGTGGTCGTCCTCCCACCGGGGCGCCCCTTTGGCGTGGAATGCGATGAAATCGAGCGGGGTCCCCTCCCCGCCGGTGGCGGCATTCTTCCCCCGCAGGCAGTGTTCGAGGAACGCCCGGGTAAACTCGCCGCCGTCGCCGGCCGAGTGCGGACCGCCGACCCGGGCCTCCGGCAGCGCCCTCCGCACGCCGGCGATGGTGTGGTCGTGAAGCCGGAGGAACTCCTCCCGCGTCCCACCCCAGTAACCGCCGGGGTGCATGTTGGCCTCGTTCCAGGTCTCCCAATACCAGGAGGCCGCCTCCTGGGCGCCGTACCTCTCGGCGCAGTGCTTCGCCATCTCGTAGACAAGGTTTTCCCACTCGGCGAAGTCCTTGGGCGGCTGGCGCCAGCCGGTCATGATATCGCTGTAGGGGAGACCCGGCCGCCACTCGTGGCGGTACGGGGTCGGCTGGCGTGACAGGACCTCCGGCATGAAACCAACCTCGACGTAAGGCTTCACTCCGCCCGCGATCAGCGTGTCAAAGATCCGATCGACGACTTCCCAGTCGTAGACCGGCCGGCCATCGTTGTCGTAGGTGTAGGCGTTCGAGCTGCCCCACTTCAGGGCGGGCGTCTTGTCGCCGCTGGTGAGCAGGTTGTGCGGGCGGAAGAAGACCGAACCTGGCCGCAAGGCGCCCAGCTCGCCGGTAAGCTTCTCGCCGTCCTTCATGTAGACGTAGTTGGGCTCGTCGGCGCCGAAGAACCGCCAAATCGGCCGCAGCGGCCCGATGGTCTCCGCGGGGTCGATCGAAACCTGCACGTCGAACGGTTCGGCCGCCGACAGCGGGGCGAGCGGCGTCAGCAGCAACGCCGCAGCTAGCGTCATACTCAGGTTATTCATGATGCTCTCCGTCAATGAATTGGGGATGCCGCGAACGCCGCCGGTACAAGCAGAGCAGCGCCGGGCGAGAGCACGCCATACGGGTTGACCATGATGGTGTCGGCGATGGTCAGCAACGGGTTATTGTAGTCGACCTGCCCGGTGTTGCGGTCGTCGACAACGATCCGCCCCTCAGACAAGGCGATGGGGTCGCCGTCCGACGAGACGCCTCCGAGCTCCGCAACGAAGATCTTGTCCCCGATCCCGAGGACCGGCGTGGCGCCGAGCGCCAAGCCGACGAGCAGGCCGCAAGAGAGCAGGGGTGTTCTCATCGTGTGCAATCTATTTGGAGCAGGACGCGGCGCGGGCTACGGCTGAGGTCAGGGCTCGGGAGGATTCGGACCGCTGGACGATGCCGCGGGCTGCGGGGGACGCCGCCGCGGTCGGCGAGGAGTGGTGTCATTGGCGACTAGCTGGACGTTGGTCGCTTGCGGCCAGTTGTCGTCCGACCAGGCGAACTCGGCGAGCCCCAGCTTCGAGCGTCCCCGGTCGTCGCGGTCGTAGTAGTGGAATCCGAAACGCCGCTGCTCGCCGTCCTGAACCATCGCGACATGGCCCGGCCCGATCCGCCGGCCGAGCGTCTCGAGCACCAGCGTCCCGCCACCCTCCAGCAGCGGCGTGCCGTCGCGGTCGAGGTAGGGGCCGGTCACCGCTTCGCTGCGGCCTACCAGGATGCGGTAGGTGCTCTCCACGCCGCGGCAGCAAAGGCCGTGGTTCACAAACAGAAAATAAACACCGTCACGCTTAATTAGTGTCGGCGCTTCGATCATTTCTGCCCAAGCGAGGCGTGTCTTGTCTGCCCCCTTGAGTGACAGCCCGGTCGCCGGGTCGAGTTCCACCAGGTACAGGCCCTGCCAGTACGATCCAAACGCCATCCAGTGGCGTCCGTCGTCGTCGACGAGGACCGACGGGTCGATGGCGTTGTAGGGCGCGTCGGGGTTAGAAGTCACCACCGCGCCGCGGTCGACCCAGCTATAGTCTTTGGATTCCGGATCGAGCGAGCGTGTCGCCACGAGGCCGATGCCGGAGTTCTGCTTGCCAAACTGCGAAGCAGAGTAGTACAGCCGGTATTCGTCGCCGACCCGCACGATGTCGGGCGCCCAGTAGTGGCCCCGGAAGCCCGGGACCAACTCGGGGATCCACGCCGGGCGGCTCTCCTGGGCAAAAACGCCCGGCCCGGAGGTCCAGTTCTCAAGATCGGGCGAGGTGAGCGACTGCACCCCCCAGCCGGTCGAGAACAGCCGCCAGTGACCACCCTCGCGGACAATCGACGAAGGGTCGTGCACGCGTACGTGCCCCGAGAGCACCGCTTCGTCGGCTGCCGCTGCGGCGCAGCACGCGAGCACGCAACACCCGGGGGCCCAATGCATTACTGGGCTCCCTTGGTCGTCGTCCTCAAAATCGTAAAGGAGTGTGGTGGCAGGTCGATTGTCGAGTCGGCGCCCGAGAGGCGCTGCCGCGACGCTTGGGGCGAAACCTGTTGGGGCGCGTCGATTGAGTTTTCGTCTTCCGGATCGCCCGAGAGCCGGATCACCTGGGCCTCGCGGGGGCCGCCGGCGAGGCCGTTGAGCTGCAGCCGCACCGTGGTTGGTTCATCGGTGGGATTCACGAGTTTGACAATCGCCTTGCCGCCATCATCGGCAGTCGAAGCCCCAGCGAACACGCGGTCAATCTGTGGCCTCGGGATTTCGACGTCGTGCACGACCTCCCCGTCGAGTGAGCAGATTACCCGTTCGCCCTGCACCACGACCTTGACGTCGTACCAGCGGCCGGTCTCGATCGTGCCCTCGGCGTCAACGACCTGCCGCGGGGTGGTCGAGTGGGCCGCTTGCTGATCGATCAGCCCGTGCCGCTTGTTGTTCCAGCCGCCGATATTCCACTCGATCCGCGAGCCGCCGTCCCCGTAACGGAGGAAGATGGCGAAACCTTCGCGCCCCGAAACCTTGCGTGCCTGGCAGGTGAAGGTCGCGTCGCCGCTGACCGGTTCGCCCACCAGGACCCGTGTCGCGCTGTCGAGCGAGGTCTGCCTAACCACGCCCTCATCGGTCTCCCAGTCGCCCAGGTGCACGGTTTGATTCTCGGCGTCCACGCTCAGCTTGCGGAACTCGACGCACGAGCGGTGCGAGCCGAGGCCGAACCGACCACCGACCGGCGGCGCCGGGCGTGGGTCGGTGATCTTGACCGGCGCGGTGATATCGCCGCGGTGCTTGCTGAACAGCTGCTGCACGTAGTAGCTGGGCGTCGCGTAGCTCTTCAGATTGTCGAACCAGATCAGGTTCGGCCGCCACTGCCAGCCGTCCTCGTGGGCCATCAGCGGCGCGTACGCGCTCATGGTCACGACGTCCGAGTTCCGCTCGATCCCGGTCAAGAAGGCGGCCTCGGCGATCGCGCACCGCAGGTTGTTGCGGTTGCGGGGCGAAACAATCTGCACCGACTGCGCGGCGTACTCGCCCATAAACGCCTGCGGGCCGTTGCGGTCGTAGTTGTCGTACCGGTGGGCCTCCCGGAGGAACCAATCCGGGCAGGCGTAGCAGTGCTCGTCAACAATCGGGACCTGCTGCTTGCGGAGCAGCGGCCAGGCGTAGTCGAACAGGTCGCCCGAGGGGAACGGGCCCGAGGTCGAAATCAACTCGATCTCTGGATGCCGCTCCTGCAGCACCCGCGCAAACTCTTCGTACCGCTCGAAGTACTCGGGCCCCCACTGCTCGTTGCCGACGCCCAGCAGCTTCATGCCGAACGGCTCGGGGTGTCCCATCGCCGCCCGCTTAGCGCCCCAGGTGGTCTCGGCCGACCCGTTGGCGAACTCGATCAGGTCGAGCGCGTCCTGGATGTACGGGGCTAGCTCGTTGAGTGGGACGAGCTCCGAGGTGTTGAACTGGCACGCCATGCCGCAGTTCAGGATCGGAAGCGGCTCGGAGCCAAGGTCCTCGGCCAGCTGGAAGTACTCGAAGAAGCCGAGGTTGAACGACTGGTAGTAGTCCGGCGCAGGGCGGTGGGCGAATTCGGTGTTCCAGCGGTTGACAATCAGCCGCCGCTCTTCACGCGGGCCGATGGTAGTCTTCCACTGGTAGCGGTACTTGAGCTCACTGCCCTCGACGATGCAGCCCCCCGGGAACCGGAAGAACGCCGGCTTGAGGTCGGCCAGCAGCTGCACCAGATCGCGACGCAGGCCGCCGGGGCGGCCCTTCCAGGTGTCCGCTGGGCAGAGCGAGATCAGGTCGAGATCGGCCAGCTTGCCCGCGACCAGTCGCAATTCGAGTCGGGCCTTGTTGGCGGTCGTGTCGGCACGCAGCGTCGCCTCGTGGCGGCGCCAGGCAGAACCCTCGACGGTAAAGGTCTCGCCGGCCAGCTCTTGGCCCTGCTCGTCAACGACACGCACCCGCAGTCTGGCGGCGCTGCCGGCGGTCGAGCGGCCCTGGAACGAGAGCCGGTAGTCGCCGCCACCGCGGATGCCCATCCCGCGGAAGCCCTCGTTGAAGACCCCGCCGTCCGACGCGCCGTCGCCGCCCTCTAAGCGGAGGTAGCGGGGGTTGGCCGAAGACATGGCCGCCTCGCTGGCAAGCTCGATCTCGACGCCCTGGCCGAGCCTGCTCCAGCCGAGCAGCGGTTTGGGCGCTTCGAGCGAGCCGTTCTTGACCAGCTCGGCACACAGGCCGCCATCGGCGCCGAAGTTGATGTCCTCGAAGAACGCGCCGATCAACCGCGGGCTGACCTTGTGCCCCGGGGTCGACAGGTCAACCTCGACCTCCACCGGCTCGACGGCGTCACCAACGCCCGCCAACAGGCAGATGATCGCCAGGCTGCAGGCCGATGACCGCACAGCTAGGGAAGCGGCTCGGTAGTTCATCGTGTCGCAGCCCTACCGGCCGCCTCCGCAAGTTGCAAATCGGGCGACGGGCCTACTGATCGGTGGTGACGACTTCACCGCCGCGGGCCGAGGTCATCGCGTTCCAGGCAATGATATCGATGCCGTCGGTGATGAGGGTAACCGACCCGTCGCATCGCGAAGCAACCACACCGCCAGGGTGCCGACTGCGGGCCGCGATGTGCTGCTGCTTGGTGCCACCTGGGTTGTCTACCGTTGCAGACGCGGGAACCCCCGTCACGCCGCCGCGCCCGCCGCCTTGCGGGAAGCTAGCAGGAGCGCTCGGCTTGCCCGACAGCGGATTGACTGGCAGATTGGCGTCTTGCCAAACGCCACTCACGCCGCCGAACCACTCTCCCTGCCGCGCTAGGGCGTCCGGGTTTTGCGAATTTGGAGCATTCACCCCGGTAAACGTCTGTCCGCCAAGCGCGGATTGTGCGTCTGAGTAGGGGCCGCCCCACGCATTGCCGTTCTCGGGGAGGACAACGACCTCGGCCATCATCATGGTGTTGGAAGTGCCGTCGAGGATCTTGCTGATCTTGCCGACCTTCTCAGGAATGAACGGGCCGCCGCCGGCGGTGACAACGGGGAACCCAGCATTCTTGTATGCCGTGCAGGCGTCGCAGCCCGCGTTAGTTGTGAGAATATCGTGTTGGCCATAGACGGTGTTGCCAGCATTGACCACGTAGTTGGATCGAACCCGGGCCCACGTCTGGCTGTTCCACTCGTTGCGCTGCAGGCCGATATCCGACGGGCACGCAAACATGCTGATGAACGCGGTCCGCACAGGGTAATTGCTGGCGTGGCTCAGCGAGGCGTCTGGGTTGCCGACGTCGGCAAGCTGCGATTGCTCGATGTAGGGCATCACGGGGATGTACCAGCCGTGGTCGTCGTACCAGCCGGTTGCGGTGGGAGGGCCAAGCCCCGCAGCGTAGAGAGATTGCAGCTTAGCTCCACTCCAGGCCTTGGCCATCGGGGGCAGGCCCCCTCGGGCTGACTCGTAGTTGAGCATCGCCAGTGACAACTGCCGCAGCTGGTTCATGCACTGCGACCGCCGGGCCGCTTCGCGGGCCGCCTGCACCGCCGGCAGCAGCAGCGCGATCAAGACGCCAATGATCGCGATTACGACCAGCAGCTCGACGAGGGTGAAACCCGTTTTCTTGTGATTGACTCGCATCCACATGCTCCTTCGCGAGTGGGCAGAACTAGCAGGCGTGGGCTCGAGAGTCGAGTCGCCCGGGTGTCTTCCCTGTGCTATCTAGTAGGGGGCTAAAGGTCGAAGTCCTGTTGTCCGCCGCCGGCGGGGATCTCCGTTTCGATTCCCGCCGCCTTGCCCGGCGGCACAATGCTTCTCTTCTCTTGGTACTCTTGTCCGGTGCGCTCGCTGACGCGGGCCGGACCGACGGGACGCTCGATGTTGAACACGACCTTGTTGGGCCCGACCGGCACCTCGGTAACTTGGTACTTACCCCCGTTGATGGGAGCCGACACGGCGTCGGCGAGGGCTTTTCCCTCGGGGATGAACCCGATGGTGGCCTCCGCGTCGGCAGGGATCGGCTTGCCGCCGATCGTCACGGTACCCGAGAGGCTCGTGGTGGCTCCTTGGCCGCAGCCCATCGCCAGCACGACAAGCAGTAGAGCGACGCCGCGGTCTGCCCCAATTCCGCGGCGCCGCCTAACTGCTGGATGTTTCCGAAAGCTAGGAATCATCATCTCTCTCTTTGACAGTGCGATTAACGAATCAGCCAAGACGGCGCCGGCGGGCGGCAACCAGGCAACCGAACGCGGCGACCGACAGCAACGCGGTCGGCTCGGGGACCGCACCAGCCGCACCGCCCACGTTGAGCGTGGCGCCGTAGTTGGCGGCCCAAGTGTCGTAGTCGGCCTGAGTGTAGGTCCCGGGGTTGTCCCGCCAAACGGTGTAGTCGGCCGCGTCGACCGTGCCGTCCATGTTGAAGTCACCCGGCAGGTCGTCGACGAACGCGCCGATCGTCACGGTGGCCAGCGTCAGGGCGCCGCCCGCAGGCGCGTAGCGGAATTCAATGTCGCCCATCGCCCCAAGCAACGCGGGGTTCACCGGCACGCCCAGCGAAACGCTGTTGTAGGGCGCGATGGTGGTGTCACCCGAAAGGAACTGCTCCACAAGGCGGCTGGCCGACAGGGCGACGGTTGCCTCGTCCCACGACTCACCCGTTCCCGGGCCGATCGAGTCGAGGCCCTGGTCGCTCAGCGAGTCCCAGCCGGTCGTGCCGTTGAAGTCGGCGGTCAGCAGCGAGCCGTTGGCGCTGTCGACCCGGTAGTAGTCGATCGAGATGTCCGCGGTGCTGGTGTTCTTCAGGCGCGCCTCTCCGGTGACCGGGTCGATCTGCAGCTCGAGCGGGGTCGAGATGTCGGTCTCGAACAGCACATCGGTGGTTACAAGCACGTTGTCCATGATGCCGTCGACGTGGTCGACAAAGCCGCCGTTGTACCAGCCGCGTCCGAATGTCCAGTTAAGGGCCGACGACATGAAGTCGTTTGCGGAGCCCTCGCCCTGGTAGGTGTGGAAGCCAACCTGCTCGCCATCCACGAACAGGCCGAGTGTGGTCCCGTCGCTCACGGCGGCGACGTTGTACCAAGTGTCTGTCTGGACACCGCCCGCAGGGGCGCCGTCGACAATCGCCCGCTCGCCACCGGAGGTAACTAGGTTCACCCGGAACCGGTCGTCGATGCCATTCTTGACCAGGTAGAAGTCCGACTCGGGGGACCCCACCGACGAGCCATCACGGCCAATCATCGTCCGCCAGCCGGCAATATCGCGCAGCAGAATATCTGTCGAGATTGTCCAGGTAGGCGAGGTCCAGTCGTGCAGGGCGCCCTCGGTGGCGTAGCCGTCCGAGGTGGTGTTCGGGTCGCCGGCGCCAACCTCCAGATTCATCGCCAGGCCGCTGCCCGACGGGGTCTGGCTGGTCCAGCTCGGGCCGAACTGCTCGTTGAAGCCCCGCATCAAAATTGCGTTGACGGTGTCGGTCGAACCGCCCGAGCCGTCGGCTTCGCCGAGCGGAGTAAATTCGGCGCCGTCGGTTCCGTCTTCAAAGTTCCACAGGGCGACGTTCTGGCCGTGGACACTCGGCGCGAGGCCGAGCAGCAGGGCGACCGCAGCCGCCCATCGCAGCTTGGCCGCGGTGCTGGAGCTGGGGGAGTGCTTCGTCATTTATTCGTCTCCACGAGAAGAGTTGGTGCAAGCTTCGTTAAGCAGGAGTAGTTTATCGCTGGAAAGACTCTCGCCATCGGGCGGCTAGCGACGCCGACAGGCGGCGAGCGGCAGGCTCAGCAGGATGAGGACCGCCGCGGCCGGCTCAGGAACAACAGCCAGTGGGATCAGGTCGCCGGCGCCGAGGGCGACGTCACTGAACCGGACGTTGTCCATGATGCCGTCGACATGGTCGACAAAGCCGCCGTTGTACCAGCCTCGGCCGAAGGTCCAGTTGAGGGCCGAGTTCGGGATCGCGTTGTCCGCAACGGTTTGAGCAGTGATGTCGAGGGTCGAAACTACCTGGTAGCCCTCGCCCTCGTTGATCAGGAGGGAGAGGGTTTGCCCGTCGCTCGTAGCCGCGACGCCGTACCATGTATCGGGCTGCACGCCGCCGGCCGGTTGGCCATCGAGGATCCAACGCTGCCCACCCACGGTGTCGTAGTTCAGGCGGAACTGGTTGTCGATGCCGTTCTTCACCAGGTAGAAGTCCGATTCCGGCTCGCTCTGGGTGGAGCCGTCGCGACCCACCATGGTCCGCCAGCCGTTGACATCCCGGAGCATGACTTGAGTCTCAATGGTCCACTGCTCGGGCGACCAGCCGTGCAGGGCGCCTTCGGTAACGTAGCCGTCCGAGGTGGTGTTTGGCGCCACGCCGATCACGAGGTCCATCGCCAGGCCAGTCAGGTCCGAAGTGGCGGACGTGAAATTGGGTCCGAACTCTTCGTTGTAGCCACGCATCAGGATGCCGTTGGCCGTGTCGACCGAACCGCCGCTGCCGTTCGCGTCACCGACCGGGGTGAACTCCTGGCCGGCAGTGCCGTCCTCAAAGTCCCAGTAGGCGACCGTGGCCGCGTTGGCGACGCTGCACACTGCAAGCGTGGCGGTTAAGGCAAACATCAAACGTTGCGGGGCGTTCACGAGGCTTACTCCAGGAAATGGTGTTGTATCGAATGAATGCAGAATCAATTGATCAAACCGCTGTGCCGACTAGCTGCGGCGACGGCACGCCGTCAGCCCGAAGGCCGACAGGCCCACCAGCAGCGCGGTCGACGGCTCGGGCACGGCGCCGAGGGCCGCGAAAGCCGCCGCGCCGTTGGCGGCGATGAAGTCGTTCTTGAACAGGCGGAAGTCGCTGAAGTCGTTGTCGAGGTCACCGTCGATGTCGCCGAAGGGGAAGGTCTCGACCGCGGTGGTCCCCGCCAGAGTCTGGAGGTGGTTGGCCATCAGCGTGGCGTAGTCGTCGGCGTCGATGTCGCCGTCGACATCGAGGTCGCTGCGGCTGAAGCCGGCCCCGCCGTTGCCGGTGAAGGTCACGGGCAGTTCGAAGGTCGCCTCAGAAATCCCGTCGAACGTGGTCACGCTGACGGTGAGGTCTTCGAAGGGCGACTTGGTCCACAGGGCGCCCAGGCTGACGTCGGCGCCAACGCCGAATCCGTCGTCCGGGCCGCCGCCGCCGATCGGGTCGGTCTCGCTAATCTCGGTCGAGTTGATCGTGGCGCCGAGCTGCCAGACGTCGTCGGCGTCGATCGAGCCGCCGCTGTCGGCGTCCCCGTTGTCTGCGACGCTGGCCCAGTTGGCGGTGTCAATCGCGCCGGCGGCCGACGAGATCGAGTACGCGACTATGTTCTGGATCGCCAGCTCGTTCGTGAAGGTTCCGACGCCCGTGTCGCGGTCCACAACGAACTGCAGGGGCTCACCACAGCCGGCGATACAGCCGCTCTGGAAGCGGGTCTCGACGTCGGTGGCGGAAAGGGCGTTGTCGTGGACGGTGAATTCGAAGATCGAGCCCTCGAAGAACGGGTCCGGGTAGAGCGCCCGGCCGAGGTAGGCAAGGTCGGTGCTGACGTTCGCCAGCGAGGCGTCGGGCACATCGGAAAGCGGGGCGGTGCCGATCTGGATGCCGTCGACGTAGTAGGCGAGGTCGGTCGCATCGACCGTCATCACGACGTGGTGCAGCTGGCCGTCGTTTAGGTCGCGGGCGCCGTCGGTGACGCCAACTTCGCCGTCGAACGTGCCGAACGAGATGGCTCCGCGGCTGCCCTGGTCGCCGGGGCCGCGGGTCGGCTGCAGCATCAGGTAGTCGTAGCCGAGGTTGGCGGACTCTCCGTTCAGGCCTTCGCTCGTGCGGCCGAAGCCGGCCAGGAAGGTGAATTGATTGGTGTTGCCGTTTTGGACAAACCAAGACTCGAGGCTGATGGCGGAGTAGGTGTTCACCGCGATGTCGGGACCCGGCAACGCGCCGTAACCGGAGACGCCGTCGAGCACCAGACGGCTGTCGGCGACGTTGACTGTGGCGCCGTCAAGCGCCGAGCCGTTGGCCGTGCCAACGCTATCGACGATGGTCAAACCATCGCCGCTATTGAAAAGGTACTGATGGGTGATGACCGCCTGCGATTCCGAGGCGACGCCGGCAAACGCCAGCAAAGTGGACAGGGCAGGTCCGACCAGAGATGTGCGACAGCGCGCGAAAGCAAACATTCGTAGCTCCCTGAGGCGAATTCTTCGGGTGGCCCGTCAGGCGAGTTGACAACCCGACAGGCGGTTAGAGAAGAGAGGTGCAAAAGCTCATAAGGATTTAGAAAAGCAGCAACTGCAGTTTATGCACGCTTGGGTAGTCACGCAAGCCTTTGAAGCCCGTTTTGCAGTATTCGTCCCCGCTTGCGGACGAATGCACTACGGGTGTTTGTCCAACTGCCGCGTTACGCCGCCCGGCCTGCGGCATTGCGTCCATTGAGTGCGTCGCAATGCACTGTAGGGCTCTTTTGCGGTTTAATGCGGGAATCGAGGCAGCCCGGCCCCGATCTCTACAAGCGGTGTTTAATGCCGCTGCAAATCGAATGAGGCAAGACGAGGCGCCGATCGATCACGCTCGTTGGTGGTGGACCTGTTGAGGTCTTTAGGTGCGCAAGGATCCGCGTAGCAGCCCTGTGTATCAGTTTGAGTAGGACGACCAGGAATGGCCAGGGAAATTTAGAATTAGCGCAAGTCCGCACTCCTGCGATCGCCCGGGAGCTAGATCAGGCGCGTTTACGTTATACTTAAGGTGGCTTTTCTCTTGCTGCCGCAGCAGTCGCAGCGTCTGCTCTCATTCCCGGAGTTTTGCGTCAATGCAACGCTTATTGTGCTGCCTGCTCGTGGTTTTTGGGGGCGTGGCGTCTTGTGTGGCTGTCCCCGTTGAGGCACGCGCAACACAGTTCTTTGAGCTTCGCAACGTGCGGCTCCTGAATGGACCGTTTTTGCATTCGGTCAGGCTCAACCGCAATCACCTATTGAGCTACGACCCGGACCGTCTGCTCGCCCCGTTCCTGGCGGAAGCGGGTTTGGACCCCAAGGCAGACCGCTATCCGAGTTGGGAGTCGACTGGGTTGGGGGGGCAGACCGCCGGCCATTACCTTAGCGCCCTGGCGAACACCGCGTCATCGCTGGACGACGCCGAATGTCGACAGCGACTCGAGTACATGGTTAGTGAGCTGGGCAGGTGCCAACAGGCCAACGGCGACGGCTACGTCGGTGGGGTGCCGGACAGCGACCGCCTGTGGGAGCAAATCCACGCGGGCAAGATCGCCGCCGAGGGGTTCAGCCTCAATGGTTCGTGGGTTCCGATCTACAACCTGCACAAGACCTTTGCCGGCCTGCGCGACGCGTACTTGGTGGGCGAAGTGGACCAGGCGAAGCAGGTGCTGCTGGACTTGGCGGACTGGTTCGACCGTGAGTTCAGCGACCTGACCGACGCCCAGATCCAAGACCTCTTGCGGTGTGAGCACGGCGGCATCAACGAGGTCCTAGCAGACGTTGCGGCGATCTCGGGCGAGGATCGTTACCTGCGGCTCGCGGAACGCTTCAGCCACCGTTTCATCTTCGACCCGCTGGCCAACGGCGAAGACCGTCTCGATGGGTTGCACGCCAATACGCAGGTGCCGAAGGTGATCGGGTTTCAGCGGATCGCCGCGATCGGCGGCGGCGAGCAGTACCACCGAGCCGCCCAGACCTTTTGGGACGCGGTCGTGAGCGACCGGTCGATTGCGATCGGGGGCAACAGTGTGGCGGAGCACTTCCCGTCCGCGCGGCAGGCGTCCGACTTTGTGACGCGCCGCGAGGGCCCCGAGACCTGCAACACCTACAACATGCTGCGGCTCACCGAGCAGCTATTCCAGCAGTCGCCGGAGGGGCGGTACGCCGATTTCTACGAGCGGGCGTTGTACAACCACATCCTGTCGTCGCAGCATCCCGAGCACGGCGGCTACGTTTACTTCACTCCGGCGCGGCCGGGGCACTACCGGGTCTACTCCAAGCCGGGAGAGTGCTTCTGGTGCTGCGTCGGCAGCGGCATGGAGAACCACAGCCGCCACGGTACATTCGTCTACGCCCACAGCGATCTGGAGCTGTTCGTCAACCTGTTTGTCGCTTCGAGGGTTGAGTGGGCCGAGAAAGAGGTGGTGCTAACGCAGCGGACCGATTTCCCACAGGCTGATCGCACCGAGTTGGAGCTATCGCTCGAACGGCCGACGCCCTTTGCTCTGAAGATCCGGAAGCCTGGCTGGGTAGAGCAGGGGGGCTTCGAGGTCCTGGTGAACGGCGAGTCCGCCGAGATCGCTGGCGATGGCGCGTCGTATGTGACGCTGGATCGTGAGTGGCGGGACGGGGATATTGTGAGCGTGGCGTTGCCGATGACGGTCACGGTAGAGCCGTTGCCCTACCTGCCCGAGTACGTCGCCTTCCGAGAGGGGCCGATTGTGCTGGCGGCCGAGCTGAGCCGCGACGAGCTCGACGGCCTCATAGCCGGGGATGGGCGGATGGATCACATCGCCAGCGGCGAGCTGATGCCCGCCGATCAGGTCCCCGTTGTGGTGGCCGAGGAGGGCGAACTCGCGGCGCTTGTCGAGCCGGTCCCCGACGCGCCGAACGCCTTCACCCTGGCCGCCGCGGTCCGACCCAACAGCTTCGACCGACTGCAGCTTGTGCCGTTCTTTCAGGTCCACGACGCCAGGTACATGCTCTACTGGCAGCGGACGACGCCGGCCAAGTACCAGAGCCTCTTAAACGCCCGACGCGAGGCGGAGCGTCTGGAAGCGGCTCTCGACCAGGCCACGCTCGATCGCGTCACCCCCGGGCAGCAGCAGCCTGAGGTGGAGCACCAGTTCCGTGGCGAAGCGAACTCGACAGGCGTCTGGCGAGACCGCAGCTTCCGCCACGCAGACGGCTGGTTCAGTTACGTGCTCGAGACCCACGGCCAAACCGACGCCCGTTTGCGGGTCGCCTATTTTGGCTCCGACCGCCGGGATTTCGAAATCCTCGTCAACGACCAGGTGATTGCCTCGGTTGCGCTCGACGCGCCTAGCCCCGACGAGTTCGTCGACGTGGACTACCCGATCCCCGCCCGGCTGCTCGAAGGCGCCACCGAGATCACCGTAAAGTTCCAGGCCAAACCGGGGTCGATGGCGGGCGGGATCTACGACGTGCGTTTGATGAAGGCGGTTGATTAGGATGGAGGCTGCAGAACGCTATCGTCTGTGGCTCTGCACCGCGCGGCCAGTGGTTCACGCGGCGCCAGCGCCCGGTCGCAACGGCTATGACGAACACGCAGGCGAGCCCTCTCAGGACGCTCGTGCCGGAGGGGCCGCTGACGGCTTGGCAGCAAAGGGATTATTGAGCGTTGGCTGCGGTTTTAGCGGTTCCGCACTGGCAAGAATGGGCGTAATAATCGCGTTTACCGCAGAAGCAGGCTACGCTTCTGGTGTCACTTTGCAAGCACTCGCCCTCTAGTTTCAATCTGATGTCACTACCACCCCAAGTCGCCCTGCTGATCGAGACCGCACGCGGTTACGGGCGTGACGTCGCGACCGGGATCGCCCGCTACGCGGCGCTGCATGGTCCTTGGAGTTTTCATCTGACGCCAGGCGACTTCACGCAGGCCGCGCCGCTGTGGGAGTACTGGCGGGGCCACGGCATCTTCGCGAGACTTGCCAGCGGCGAGATCTCCAAGCAGCTGCTAGACGCCGACCTCCCGACGGTCGCGCTCGACATGGAGGACAGCCAGCTCGAGAAGAGCAATCCGCTCTCGAAGTTCAGCAACCTGAGCGTCGACAGCCGCCAGGCGGCGACCCTCGCCGCGGAGCACCTGATCGAGCGGGACTTCGAACATTTTGCGTTCGTCGGGGCGTCGGGCGTGGTCTGGTCAGACCGCCGCGAGGCGGCCTTTGTCAAGCGGATCCGCGGCGAGGGCTACGAGACCCACGTGTACGACCCGCAGCACGTCGCGGCGATCGGCAGGTGGGAGCGGGAGATGCCGCGGCTGGCGGAGTGGATCGGATCGCTACCGAAGCCAATCGGCATCATGGCCTGCAACGACGAGCACGGCCTGCACGTCCTGGACGCCTGCCGTCGGTCGGGCGCGTCGGTGCCAGAAGAAGTCGCCGTGGTGGGAGTCGACAACGACAGCCTGCTATGCGGACTCTGCAGCCCGAGCCTCTCGAGTGTGGTGCTCAATGGCGTCGAGGGCGGCTACCAGGCGGCGGCCCACCTGGACAAGATGATGAAGAAGGGGCGGAACCAGCCGCGCCGGATCAACGTCAGCGCGCTGCGGGTCGAGACTCGCCAGTCGACCGACTTGGTGAGTGTCGGCAACAAGCATGTCGCGCTCGCGATGGCGCACATCCAGCGGTCACGAGGGTCGCGGATCAATGCCGATCTGGTTGCCGAGCATTGCGGTATGAGTCGACGCGAGCTCGACAAGCTGTTCCGTGACAGCACCGGCAAGTCGATCGCGGTCGAGATCCAGAACATGCGGCTCGACCACGCCCGGCGGCTCCTCGAAGAGACCGACCACCCCGTGCCGGTTATCGCGGACGTCGCCGGATACAGCTCCGCAAGCTACATGGTGCAGGTCTTCCGGCGGGAGCTGCAGACGACCCCCAACCGCTACCGCTCGAAGGTACGGTCGTTGAGCATGGCGTCGATCAAAGAGCACTAACGAAGCGCTGCTCATAACTGGATTGCCCGCCGCGTCCTGCGGCCTCGTCTTGCGCCAATCTTAACGGCCGCGGCCTTTTGACCGTGACGAACTGCGGGCGCGTCGAGGGTCGCTACCCTCGCTGCAGTTGTGCGGGTTTGGCTCGTTCTTCTACCTCCGGTGTGCTAGACCGCACGGTCGTGCGGCGGCCCCGCCGGGGATTCTGAGTGCTCGGCGCCCCCCAGCATGGGGCGACCCGCGGGGGCTTCTCAGCAGAAACCGTTTTCGGCGTTCGCGGTACGCAATTCGCCCATGCGTGGGAGTTCATGCAACCTCGGATGTCCCGCGGCCCTCTCCGGACGAGATCTATCGATGAGCGGTGGTAAATTTATCACGGTCGACGGCAACGAAGCCGCAGTGCGGATTGCCCACAAGCTTAGCGAAGTGATCGCGATCTACCCGATTACGCCCGCGTCCCCGATGGGGGAGCTGTCCGACGCGTGGAGCGAGCAGGGGCAGCAGAACCTGTTTGGCGTCGTGCCCCAAGTCATCGAGATGCAGAGCGAGGCCGGCGCTGCCGGAGCCGTGCACGGTGCCCTCCAGGCCGGGGCCCTGACCACGACCTTCACCGCGTCGCAGGGGCTGCTGCTGATGCTGCCCAACATGTACAAGATCGCCGGCGAGCTGACCCCGGCGGTGATCCACGTCACCGCACGCGCCGTGGCGACGCACGCCCTCTCGATCTTCGGCGACCACAGCGACGTGATGGCGGCCCGCATGACAGGGTGGGCCATGTTGGCGTCGGCGAGCGTCCAGGAGGCGCACGACCTCTCGCTCATTGCTCACCTGGCCACGCTCCGGACTCGCGTGCCATTCCTGCACTTCTTCGACGGCTTCCGCACCTCGCACGAGGTCAACAAGATCGAGCAGATCCCCGACGAGGTGGTCGCCGCGCTCGTCGACCAGGACCTGATCCACGAACACCGCCGGCGCTGCATGGACCCGGACCGGCCGGTGCTCCGCGGCACCGCCCAGAACCCCGACGTCTTCTTCCAGGCCCGCGAGGCCGTGAATCCGTTCTACGACGCCACGCCGGGCGTCGTGCAGGAGGTGATGGACCAGTTCGCCCAGGCTACCGGCCGCGGCTACCGGCTGTTCGACTACGTCGGCGCGGCGGACGCGGACCGCGTGGTCGTGATCATGGGGTCTGGCGCGGGCGCCGTTGAGGAGACAATCAATGAGCTCAACAAGCGGGGCGAGCGCGTCGGACTCCTGAAGGTCCGGCTGTTTCGGCCGTTCTGCGCCGAGGCTCTGCTGTCGGCACTGCCGCCCACTACCGTGAAGTTGGCCGTGCTCGACCGGACCAAGGAGCCCGGTTCTGCCGCCGAGCCGCTGTTCCAGGACGTGCTAACCGCTGTCGCGGAGCATTGGACGGAGGTCCATAACGGCAAGCCGACACCCAAGATCGCTGGCGGGCGGTACGGCTTGGGTTCCAAAGAATTCACACCCGCGATGGTGGCGGCCATTTTCGCAGGGATGGCCGATGAATCACTGAAACGCCGCTTCACGGTCGGCATCCACGACGACGTAGGCGGGACCAGCGTGCGTTGGGACAGCGAGTTCTGCACCGAAGCGGACGACGTGACCCGCGCCGTCTTTTACGGCCTGGGGAGCGACGGCACCGTTGGCGCGAGCAAGAACTCGGCGAAGATCATCGGCGAGAATACAGACCTCTACGCCCAGGGCTACTTCGTCTACGACTCTAAGAAGGCCGGCTCGGTCACGGTCTCGCACCTGCGGTTCAGCCCCCGCCCGATCCAGTCGACCTATCTGATCGAGCGGGCCAACTTCGTGGCGTGCCACCAATTCGACTTTCTGCAGAAGATGAACGTGCTGCAGTCGGCTCAACCGGGCGCCGTGTTCCTGCTGAACGCGCCCTACTCCGCCGAAGAGGTCTGGGACCACCTGCCCCCGGAGACGCAGCACGAGATTTTCGCCAAAGAGATCCGGCTGTTCGTCGTAGACGCCTACCGGGTCGCCAGCGAGGCCGGCATGGGCAACCGCATCAACACCGTGATGCAGACCTGCTTCTTCGCCATCTCCGGCGTGCTGCCGCGCGAGCAGGCCATTGAGGAGATCAAGCACGCTATCCGCAAGACCTACGGCAAGCGTGGCGCCACGGTCCTCGAGCAGAACTTCCAGGCGGTCGACTCCGCGATCGCCGCGCTGCACGAGGTCGCGACCCCCGTCCACGCGCAAGAGGACGCAGGCCCTGCCTGGGAGCCGGCCGGCGGCGCCGACGGCTTTGTCGAACGCGTCACTAGGGCGCTAATCGCCGGGCGGGGCGACCTGCTGCCCGTAAGCGCCATGCCTGTCGACGGCACATTCCCGACCGCGACCGCCAAGCTGGAGAAACGCAGCATTGCGCACGAGATCCCGATCTGGGACCCCGAGATCTGCATCCAGTGCGGCCTGTGCACGCTCGTCTGCCCGCACGCGGCGATTCGGATGAAGCCGTTCAGTGGCGACTCGGTCGCCGACGCCCCCAACGGGTTCGTGAGCTGCGGCTGGAAAGGGAAGGACTTGCCGGGCAGCCTGATGTCGATCCAGGTAGCGCCGGACGACTGCACCGGCTGCGGCGTGTGCGTGGACGTCTGCCCCGCGAAGAGCAAGCAGGTCGCCAAGCACAAGGCGATCAACATGGAGCCGAAGGAGGCCTGCCTGCAACGCGAGCGACTGAACTGGGACTACTTTGTTGAGATACCCGAGTTCGACCGGTCGAAGCTGACGCACGAGTCGGTGAAGGGGTCGCAGGTGCTGCTGCCGCTGTTCGAGTTCTCCGGCGCCTGCGCCGGCTGCGGCGAGACCCCGTACCTCAAGCTGATGAGCCAGCTGTTCGGCGACCGGCTCTTGATCGGCAACGCCACGGGGTGCTCGTCGATCTACGGCGGCAACCTGCCGACGACGCCGTGGTCGACCGACGCCGCGGGGCGGGGCCCGGCCTGGAACAACTCGCTGTTCGAGGACAACGCCGAGTTCGGCCTCGGCCTCCGGCTGGCGGTGGACGCCAAGCAGGAGTGCTCGGCGACCCTGGTCAGGCGGCTGGCGGGCGAAATCGGCGAGACCCTCGCCACTGAGTTGCTGCAGTCGCCGCAAGAAAACGAAGAGCAGATCGCCGCCCAACGCGAACGCGTGGCGGCGTTGCAGCGGAAGCTGTCGGGCCTCGATTCGCCCGACGCCCGGACGCTGGCCGCGGTGGCCGAGGTGCTGGTGCGGCGCAGCGTGTGGTGCGTCGGCGGGGATGGCTGGGCGTACGACATTGGGTTCGGCGGCCTCGATCACGTGCTCACCTCAGGACGCGACGTCAACATCCTGGTGCTCGATACGGGCGTCTACTCGAACACCGGCGGCCAGGCCTCCAAGAGCACGCCGCGCGCGGCGGTCGCCAAGTTCGCCACCGGCGGCAAGCCGACCCGCCGCAAGGACCTCGGCATGCTGGCGGTCTCCTACGGCAGCGTCTACGTGGCGCAGGTCGCGATGGGTGCCAACCCGGCCCAGACTATCCGGGCGTTTGCCGCAGCGGAGAGCTTCCGCGGGCCATCGCTGATCTTGGCGTACAGCCACTGCATCGCCCACGGCATCAACATGACGACCGCGACCTCCCAGCAGAAGGACGTCGTGGCGACCGGCTTCTGGCCGCTGTACCGCTACGACCCCCGCGAGGCCCACCTCGAGAGCCGGCCGCTGCGGCTCGACAGCCGCAAGCCAAGCAAGCCGTTCAAGGAGCTGGCGATGCAGCAGGCGCGGTTCGCGATGCTCGCCCGGTCGAACCCCGAGGCCGCCGAGCGGCTGTTCGCCCAGGCCCAGGAAGACATCAACGACCAGTGGCACTACTACGAGCAGATGGCCGGCGTCGAACGCGAGATCGCTCCCGCCGGCGTGAGCGAGTAGTGATTCCGTGCAACCCGCAGCAACCTCGGCGTAGCGAGTCAACCATGTCTATCGACCTGACGACCAAGTACCTGGGCCTTGAGCTCAAGAACCCGCTCGTGGCGTCGGCCAGCCCGCTGACCGGTTCGGTCGAGAGCCTGCTGCGTCTGCAAGAGGCGGGCGTCAGCGCGGTGGTGCTGCCGTCGCTCTTCGAGGAGCAGATCGAGCACAACCAGAACCAGGTCCACCAGCTCTACAACTACCAGGCAGACTCGTTCGCCGAGGCGCTGAGTTACTTTCCCGAGCTAGGCCTCGACGATTCCGACCCGGCCAAGCACATCGGCAGGGTCGCCGAGGCCAAGCAGCAGCTTGAGATCCCGGTCATCGCGAGCCTCAACGGCCACACCGACGGCGGCTGGGCGCGCTACTCGAAGTGGATGGAGGACAACGGCGCCGACGCGCTCGAACTCAATATCTACTTTGTCCCGACCGACTGCGAGATGTCCGGCGAGGACGTCGCCCGCAGGTACGAGGACCTCGTGGGTTCGGTCCGGAACGCGGTGAGCATCCCGCTGGCAGTGAAGATCGGCTCGCAGTTCACCAGCATCCCTAGCATGGTCCGCCGGCTGATGCTGGCCGGCGCCGACGGCGTGGTGCTGTTCAACCGGTTCCTCGAGCCGGACCTCGACCTCACCACGCTCAAGTACCAGCCCGACCTGGTGCTCAGCGCCGAGCACGAAATGAGGCTGCCGCTGCGGTGGATCGCGATCCTCCGCGATCAGCTGACACTCTCACTGGCGGCGACCAGTGGGGTCCACCACGCCCACGACTTGGCGAAGCTAATCCTGGCCGGCGCCGACGTGGCGATGGTCGCCACCACGCTGCTCAGGCGGGGCGTGGGGTACGCCACTGTGATGCTCGACGAGCTCCGCACGCTGTTCGAGGAGTACGAATTCGAGTCGGTCTCGCAGGTGAAGGGGAGCATGAGCATGGCCAACTGCCCCGACCCTAGCACGCTTGGCCGGGCCAACTACATGCAGGCCCTGATCGACTACACCGCGGACTTCAACCGGGCGTAGCACGGCGGCCTTCGACCACCGCTACTCGGCCGTTGGCCAGTCGCCGGTCGTCAGGTACTCGTGGATCGAGGCGGCCGCCGTGCGGCCGGCGCCCATCGCCAGGATGACGGTCGCGGCGCCGCTGACGATGTCGCCCCCGGCGAACACGCCGCGCTTGGACGTCCGCAGGTTGTCGTCGTCGGCCTGGATGTAACCCCACTTGTTGGTGTTGATCTCCGGCGTGCTCGACTGGACCAGCGGGTTGGCCCCCGTGCCGACCGCCACGATCGCGACGCTCGCCGGCACGACCTTCTCGGAGCCGGCAATCGGGATCGGGCGGGCGCGGCCCGACCCGTCGGGCTCGCCCAGCTCCATCTGCTGGACCTCGACGCCGGTCAGCAGCCCCTGGTCGTTGCCGAGGAACTGCAGCGGGTTGTGCATCGTCAGGAAAGTCACTCCCTCGTCCCGCGCGTGGTGCTGCTCCTCCTTGCGGGCGGGCATCTCGGCCTCGCCGCGGCGGTAGATGATCGAGGCGCTCTTGGCTCCCAGCCTCAGCGCGCTGCGGACGGCGTCCATCGCGGTGTTGCCGCCGCCGATCACGACCACGTCCGCGTCCCGGCAGGTGTAGACCGGCGAGTCGTAGTGCTCGGGGTCGTACGCTTTCATCAGGTTAACTCGGGTCAGGAACTCGTTGGCGGAGTAGACGCCGCCGAGGTGCTCGCCGGGCAGGTTGAGGAACTTCGGCAGGCCGGCCCCGGTGGCGATGAACACCGCGTCGTAGCCCTCGTCGTTCATCAGCTGGTCGATCGTGACCGACTTGCCGACCACGACGTTGGTCTCGAAATTGACGCCCATCTTCCGCATGTTCTCGATCTCGTTCCGCACGATCTCCTTCGGCAGGCGGAACTCGGGGATGCCGTAGACGAGCACGCCGCCGAGCTCGTGCAGGGCCTCCATCACGGTGACCTCGTGCCCCTTGAGCGTGAGGTCACCGGCGCAGCTCAACCCGGCGGGGCCGCTGCCGACGACCGCCACTTTCTTGCCGGTGGGGCTGGCGGGTTCCGGGAGGCCGATCTCACCGGTCGCGCGCTCGTAGTCGGCGACGAAACGCTCGATGTGCCCGATCGCGAGCGGCGCGAACCGCTTGCCGAGGATGCAGGCGCCCTCGCACTGGTTCTCTTGCGGGCAGACCCGCCCGGTCACCGCGGGCAGCACGTTGTCTTCGCGGAGCTTGGCCGCCGCCCGCAGGTAGTCGCCATCGCGGACCAGGTCGACCACCTCACGCACCTGGACGCCGACCGGGCAGCCGTGGCTGCACTTGGGGTCGGCGCAGGTCAGGCACCGCTGGGCCTCTTTCTCGGCAACGGCCGCGTCGAGGCCGAGGTTAACCTCGGCAAAGTTGCGGGCCCGCTCGAGCGCCGGCTGCTCGGGCATCGCCTGCCGGGGGATCTTGGTCCGCTGTTTGGGGGGTAGTTTATCGGCCATGGGGTCGCGCTGTTGCTGGGGTCCGGCGACGGTTCAGAGAGGCCGGCGGAGGGGTTCTTGATCGCTCTGAGGTGCGGTAAGCGGCCCGGTGACCGGCGGGGCATGCCGGCACGCAACGCCTACGGGTGGTGCTGTGGTCCTACCTTGGGGTGCGCCATCTCGAGTTGGCACAGGCCCGCCCGCTCCTGGTCGCGGTACATGCGGTTGCGTTGGACGAGGGTCTCGAAGTCGACCAGGTGGGCGTCGAACTCCGGGCCGTCGACGCAGGCGAACTTGGTCTCGCCGCCGACCAGCACCCGGCAGCCGCCGCACATGCCTGTCCCGTCGACCATGATGGGGTTGAGGCTCACCACGGTCGGGATGCCGGCCGGTCGCGTGACCTCGGCCACGGCCTTCATCATCGGCACCGGGCCGATCGCCAGCACGTGGTTGATTTCCCGTTTGTCGTCGAGCAGCTGCTGGAGCTTGGTCGTGACGAAGCCCTGTTCGCCGCCGCTGCCGTCGTCGGTCATGACGAAGAGCTCGTCGCTGGTGGCGCGTACTTCTTCTTCGAGGATCACGAGCTGGCGGTTGCGTGCGCCGAGGATGCTGATGACGTGGTTGCCGGCCTGCTTCATCGCGACCGCCGTGGGGTAGGCGATGGCGGTTCCCACCCCGCCGCCGATAACGACCGAGGTTCCGAAATCCTCGACCTCAGACGCCGCGCCAAGCGGGCCCACCACGTCGAGCAACGCGTCGCCCTCGTCGAGCTGGTTGATCATCTTGGTCGTCTTGCCGACGCCCTGCACGACAATCGTGACCGAACCGGTCTCGGGGTCGGAGTCGGCGATCGTCAGCGGGATGCGTTCCCCCTGATCGTGCACGCGGACAATGACGAACTGGCCCGGCTGTCGCATCTTCGCGACCCGCGGAGCTTCGAGCCGCAGAAGCTTTACATCCGGCGCCAGAAATCTCGCTTCGAGGATTCTGTACATCGATGGTTTGAATTGTTTACGCGGCCACTGGCAATTGGCGATGGCAGCGCGGCTAACGGCAGAAAAGTTCCCTAAATTGTAATCGTCTGCGGGCCGGCTGCGGAGGAGCCGAACACGGCGTTTTCCGAAAACCGCTGCCTCGTTGATCGTTCCTCGCGGGGCGATTCAATACGCCCTCGGTCCGGTTGACCAGCTTACGCAGGGCGCCCAACGAGTCTTGTTGGGTTTCGCGGCGCAGGCTATCCTTGGGGTAGGGATTGGCGCTGTCATTCCCGATAAAAATTGATGCTTGATTCAGGCGTTCTGAACCGCTGTTTTTAAGTTGTCCTACCCTAGCGATACGATGATCATGTCCGCTCAAGTTACGGCAGATTCCCTGAAGAACCTGAAAGTATTCTCTGCCGTTCCCAAAGACGAGCTGCAGCAGGTTGCAGAGCTCTGTGAAGAAGTTCAGATCCCTGCTGGCTCTGTTCTCTTCCGCCAGAATGAAGAGGCGTCTGACGTCTACGTGATTGTGGACGGCGAAGTCTCCTTGGTGGTTTGCGACGCCATCTCTGCCTGCCGGCAGATCGGCGTCGCCCGTGCCGGCGAGTTGGTCGGCTGGTCGAGTGTGCTCGAGCGGCGCCTCCTGACCGACATGGCCTGCGCGAACACAGCAGTCACCGCACTGAAGATCGACGGCAGCGCACTGCTCGACTACTGCCAATCGCACACCAAGTTCGGTTTCGAACTGATGCGGATGACGGCGCTCACGATCGCCGAACGCCTGAGTGGCACCCGCAACCAGCTGATGGAAGTTCACGGGACGCACCTGCCCGAGGTGCGGCTTGAGTCCGACTGACGTTGTTTCCCCGCCGCTCTGCGGTGGGGTAGCCGGCAGGCGATGAACTCGCCAGAGGGGCCCGGAGTTCCTCGGCTGCTCTCGGCGGGACGAGTCATTCTTGGTCGCCGCCGACCGTGCTGCTCGACGCTGCTTTCCGCCCCGGCCACCGCCGGGGCGGACCGGTGTCGAATGATTCTCTGCCGCGCCTCTCTCTCAGTTCGGCTGCCGCCTGCGCAGGATTTATTTCTGCGGCCGGTTCGCTCTGCTGGCCGCGACGCCCAGAGCGGATTGAGTTCCCTCTCAGCCGGAGCTCTTGCAGCGGTTTCCTGCGAGAAACTGTCACAGCCGATGCGGGCGTGGCTACGAAAGAAACGCCTCGGAGCCCGGCCTCCATTCTTGTGGCAGACCGGGCTCGCTTAGTGCTGGTTCGTATCACCTCTTGGGTCGGATCGCGAAGACAACTTTCCCGGCAGATTCCTGTAGAGAAGAGCTGTACAGCGCGTTCGAATAGGAGGACGCGGCGGCCTGCTCTGCCGATGCTTGCGACGCAGGAGACGGCGGGCTTGCGTTGGGCGCAGTTCCAAGGGCGACTATTGTCCCGAGTAGCGCACCAACGGGACAAAAGTCAGCGGAAATGATTAGAGAGTCGATGTGGTAACTGCTGGAATGAAAAGACTTTGCGGCGATCGAGGGGCGACATCAGAGGGTACTTTTGTCCCTATGATTGCGTTTCCGGAATTCAGGGACAAAAGTCACCGCTCAGGGCGGCGAGACCTTCCGACTCGGAGCATCACTGCCGTGAGTGTCACTGCGCGGCGCCGCTCAAGATCTTCACCGGGCCGATCAGTCCGGAAGGCTCGAGCGGCGAGTCGGCGTCGAAGCGGGTGATGTTGGTCTTGGTGTAGGTTTGGGGGGCGTCGGGCTGGGCGTCGCCAATCAGGCGGTTGGGCCACAGATTGACGACCTCCACCACCAGCTCGTTGGCGCCGCTGCGGAGTGCGTCGCGGGTGCTAACGCGGAACGGCGGCGTCCAAGCGACGCCCAGCTCCTGACCGTTGAGCGTGACGCGGGCGGAGCACTCGACCCGCCCCAGGTCGATCCAGTGCGGACGCCTGGCGTCGACCGCGGGGCACTCGAAGGTCTGCCGGTAGACGGCCGCCCCGCTGTAGTAGCGGATGCCGGGATCGTCCGCGCGGGACCAGTCGGACAACTGGTCGAAGGCGGCCTCTGTAGGGCCGCCCCACCGTGGGTCGAACCGGACCTGCCAGGGGCCCGCCAGGGTGGCCTCGGTGGTGGTCGGTTGGGGGCGTGTCTTTTTTGGAGAGGTAATGGCGGTGTCGCGGGGGAACACAACGAATGCGGAACCGTACGGGGCGAGCTCCACCACCGCTCGGGTGCGGCCTTCGACCTGCTCGGCCGCGAGCGCACGGATGTCGCCAGTCACCGGATCCCAGATCTCGGGCCGGTCGGAGGTCGCCCTAAAGCGGCACCTCGGCGCGCAAGGCTCCGGCGAGCGGTTCGTGACGAAGTAGACATCGGCGTTGTCGGTTCGACGATGGATGTAGTCGAGCTCGCCGGCCTGTTTGGGGGAGTCTACCGCGAAGTCGGCGGCGATCGCCAGCCCGGCGAGGGCATCGCGGGCGGGGCGGTCGGCGATGTGACCAGCGTCCCACAAGGCGTTGGCCAACTCGGTGAAGGGCTCGTCGTCGCCGAGCCCGTAGGGGTGCGACGGCCGCGGGCCAACCACGGTGGCGCCCTGCCGAGCGAGCTCGGCGACCGCCTGCAGCGTGGCGAGTGCGTAGTGGCCGCTCGGCGGCAAAGCCAGCACCTCGTAGCGGGCGCCGCCGTCCAGCACGACGCGGCCGTTCTCCACGCGGGCGTGGCTGCGGAGGACCTCGGCGTTGACGACGTCGTAGTCGTAGTCGGGCAGGACGTGGGCCGGGTCTTCTGCCTTCAGGCGGACAAAGCTCGGGATGTTCTCGCCGTAGAAGTAGAGCACGTCGGCGGCGGGCTGACCCTGCTGGAGCATGAACTGGCAGCGATTGAGGTAGCCCAGAAAGCCGTCGGCCTGGCGCCACCAGGTGACATTCGGGTTGAGGTGCGTGCCGGCGAAGTAGGCGATGCCCGGCAGGCCTTCCTCTTGGGGAGAGCAGGGAAACGTGTGCCACATCACCATGTTGAGACCCTCGCACGCGACGCGGTCGAAATCCGGCTTGAGGTCGGCGGGGGTTTTCTGCCACTGCGGGCCAATGGTGGTGAAGGCCTCGGCCATCACCAGCCGCCGCCCGTAGATGTGGGCGGCCGACGCGGGTTGCTTGACGAACAGCCGCTCGTAGTCGTGCACGCGGTGCGTCTGGGAACTAGCCCAGAACTCGCCCATGGGGATGTCGCTCTTGCCGAGGTTGAGCAGGGCGTCGACCGGGGCGGCGTGCGGCCCGCCCGATTCCGGGTGGATCCCGACGCCGCGGTGGTGGGCGTAGTCGGCGAACGCCTGGTAGTTGTTGGCGGCGATGAGGTCGGCGAGGGTGCGGCGAAAGTCGTTGAGGAAGCGGTTGGAGGTCTGCCGGTCGTCGACAACGTAGCCGGCGATTGTCGGCAGGTAGGGCGTCAGGTCGTAGCCGCGGCGGGCGGCGAACGACCGCGGCAGGGCGGCGGTCCAGTTGACCGGGCCGAGCTCCCAGCTGTCGGTGTGGAGGAACCGGAGCGAGCGGCCCACCAGTGGGCCGGCCGCCTCGAGGATCGGGGAGAGGACGTCGTCGCAGTAGTGGTGGAACGCTTCGGCGTCGAGGTAGTCGATCGCCAACCCCTTCCAGCCGTCGCTAGAGGTCGAGACCCTCGCGCCGGACGGGGTGTAGCCGAAGCGGAGCACCAGCCACTTCCCCGGGGGCGCCCGCCAGGTTAGCCGGTCGCCGTCCAGTCGATCGGTGATATCGAGGATAGCGTCGTGGGAGATCGTCGCCTCGTTGGCGTCCCCGTGTCCGAACTCGAGCAGGTGCGAGGCGTCGACCGCGGTGAAGTGCCCCGGGTAGCGGTGGTAGGCCTTCTGCTCGAAGTTGTCGATCTTGGCGAGCGGCGAGTTGTCCTCGGGCAGCGGGACCGCCAGCAGTCGGACGTCGCGGTAGAAGCCAAGGCGGCTCTGCGGCTGCTTGATATCGGTGCGGATGAATTGGCCGCCGTCGATCGTGGACTCGGTCCACACGATCGACTTGGCGGACTGTTCGGGAGTGACGGTCGGGCCGCCAAGGTTCCAGCCGCTTTGGATATTGAAACCGAGTTCCAGGCCGAGCCGGTCTGCCTCATGCAACGCATGAACAAACAATTCGACCCACTCTGGCGAGGCAAAGTCGGGGCCGTGCTTCGGCTTAATGTTCTGGCCGCTGCTCGCGTGAGCCGCGTCGACAACGTTGGCGCCGCCCATGCCTTTCGCACGCATTGCTTCGAGGTCGCGGGTGATTGCCTGCTTCGTAACGTTGCCATTGATCCACCACCACCAGCAGCGGGTCCGGGACATCATCGGCGGCTTCGACCAGCCATCCTCCAGCGGCACGACAGGCTCGAGCGACGCCTGAAGCTCGGGTCGGAATGGCTCGGCGCCGGTGGATTCCGACACAGATAAAGGGGCCATCAGCGTGGCCAGGGTCGCTGCCAAACAGACGAACCACGGAGCGAGAGTGAGTCGAATGCTGGGGAAAGTCATTAATCCTAGATCGCCTGAATTGGCGGAAAAGAGCCTTGAGAGACGTTGTCGGGAGCGCCGCCCAAGGGATGCCCTGTACGCCCCGACCCGTTCTATTGTAGCAGCAAGCCGATCGGGGTGGCATTGCGGGCGGGCGACGGCAGCGGGGACGCTACGCGTCTGGGGCGGGCCACACGTCGTGCGGCGCCCGTGCGGCCTGCAAGCGTTGAACCATCTTAGGTATTGCCGCAACGACTTCGGACTCGGGGGTGAGGTGGCTCCAGGACAGTCGGACCGCGCCATCCAGTTCGGCGCCGGTGACGCCCATCGACGCGAGCACGTGGCTGGCGGTCGCGCAAATAGTTGTGCAGGCCGCCCCGTCGGAAACCGCGGCGACGCCGGCCAAGGCTTCAAGGGCCTGATCCGAATCAAGCCCCGGCAGCGACATATTGAGGGCGTTGGGCAACGCAAATTCGGCGTCGCCGTGCAACGCGGCGCCGAGGTCCGTGAAAGCCCGCACGAAGTGCTTCTTCAGGCGGACGCAGTGCTGATGGCGCGAATTGCGCTCGTCGGCCGCGAGCTCGGCCGCGAGCCCAAAGCCGGCGATCAGCGCCACCGGCAAAGAGCCAGAGCGGAGGCCGAACTCCTGGCCGCCGCCGTGGATGATGGGCTCGAGCGGCGGCAGGATGCCGGCCCGCCGCCGGGCGATCAAACAACCAACGCCTTGGGGACCGTGGATCTTGTGGGCGCTAACGCTGATCAGGTCGATTCGGTCGTGAGTGAGCGGGACCAAGTCTTTGCCGTACCCCTGCGCGGCGTCGACGTGCAGGAACGCGGCGCTGTCGCCCAATGCGGCGGCGATGGCGTCGACCGGCTGGGCGATGCCGGTCTCGTTGTTGACCTGCATGACCGACACCAGCAGCGTGTCGGGCCGCACGGCGGCGAGCACGGCGTCGGCCGCTACCCGGCCGGAAGGCTCGGCCGGCACAAGGGTCACCTCGAAGCCGCGTTCTTGGAGTACTGCGAGCGGTTCGAGCACCGCTTTGTGCTCGATCTCGGTCGACACGAGGTGGCGGCGGCCGGTCCGCTCGCCGTGGGCAGCGAGCCCGAGGAGGGCGAGGTTGTTGCTCTCGGTGGCGCCGCTGGTCAAAACGACCTCGTGCCGTCGGGCGTGCACCACGCGGGCGATCTGGTCGCGCGCTGCATTGACCGCGTCCTTCCCGCGTTGGCCGAACTCGTGCGTGCTTCCTGCGTTCCCGAAACTAGGGTCGAGGTGGCGGAGGATCACCTCCCGCACCCGCGGGTCGAGCGGCGTTGTGGCGTGGCTGTCGAGGTACAGGCTCATGCGGTGGCGCCCGTACTTACGGCGGACGGCTGGTCAACCGTCGCCAGCAGAAGGGTCGCCCGTCCGAGGGCAGCCACCGTGTAGACAACCGGGTACATCCGCTCGTGGTACCACAGCTTGGCGAAGTAGAATCCGATCGGCGTCGGGGGGAACTCGGTTCCGCCGGAAGTCCGCTCGATCAGCCACTGCGCACCGGAGCGGACGGCGGCGAGGTGGGCGTCGGTCGGATTGGTGGATGCGGCGTAGGCGGCCAGGGCCTCGACGGCGAGAGCGGTTTCCTCAATGCTGGAGGGCACGCCTCCAACCCCGCCCCAGCCACTGTCGGCGTTCTGAGCGGCGACCAGCCAATCGGCAGCTCGCGCGGCGCTGGCGGCCCCGAGCGGCTCGTCCGCCGCGAGGAGGTCGGCAAGAGCGAGGAGGACGCGGCTCGTGCCGTAGGTAAGATTAGTTTCGTCGACCGCAGTTGCGTGCTGGTTGCCAAACCAGAGCGGCGGCCAGGAGCCGTCGTCCTGCTGCTGGCGGGCGAGGTAGGCGAGGGCGCGGTGCTGGGCCCGGCGGAGTGGCTGTCGGAGTTCGGCCGGCAGTCGATCACGCCACACGCGCCAGGCCCTAAGGGCGTGGGCGGTGATGTCGCAGCTGCTGCGGTCGAAGGGGAGGGCGCCCCAGCCGCGGCAGAAAGTCGGCAGGCCGCCGTCGCTGTTTTGGAGGCTGAGCAGCCACCGCACGCCGGCCGCTGCGGGGCCAACGTCGGCGACTCCCAGCGTGTCGAGGGCGAGCAGCGCGCCGGGCGTGTCGTCGGCGTCGGGAACGCCGCCGGGCAGATCGGTCCAGGCCCATCCGCCGGGGTCGGCCTGCGTGTACGGGTGGACCAAGCGGTGCTGCTGGGCGAGGAGCCAGTCGCGGATTGGCGCCGCGTCATCCTCCGGCAGCGGTTGGTCGCCCGAGGCGACGGCTTTGAAAGAGAGGGCGTTGGTAGCGAGCGTCGTGACCCAGGTGGCGAGATTGGTGTCGATCGGCCAGCTGCCATCCGGTCTCGCGGAGCGGATGAGGAAGGCGATGGCCTCGCCGACGACGGGGTGCGTGGCCTCGCCCGCGCCGAGCAGGCCGAGCGTGACGAAACTCGTGAGCGGCGTCGCTTCGAGGAAGCCGCCGTCAGCGGGCTGTATCGAACGGAGCACCGACAAAGCCCGGCGGCGGGCAGCCGACCGGATCGCAAGCATCAACGGGTTCCGCGTCGGGCGGTTGGTGTGCCTGACCAGACCAATGGCGATCAGCGCCGGCAACGCGTAGCTCACCACGCGGAGCCGCAATCGGGCGTACCAGGAGGGAGGGCAGACGGACATCTCGAACGGCAGCTGCGGCACGAGCCGCCACGACTCGCGGGACCTGCCCAGCGGGTCCTCGCCCAGCCTGCCGTGCAGGGCGAGGGTCGTCAGGATGGGGACCGAGAACGTGTGGTCCTTGCCGTACCGGCGGCGAACAGCGGCGGCGAGCTCGCTGGGCTCGATGCTGCCGGCGGCCTGTGTAAGCCAGGCGATCGCCGCCTGCTCGGCCGACCCGCAGGCCGGTTCGTTGGTCACGGCCGCCCAGCAGAGGGCGGTGGTGCTGATGTTGCTGAAGCTGAGCGTGGTGTCGCCCCAGCCGCCGTCGGCGTTCTGGTTGTCGACCAGCCACCGCAGCCCGGCGTCCACAAGACGGCGGACTTCCGCCGCCCGGCGTTCGTCCGCGGTCGCGGCGTCGATGAGGTAACGGCGCAACGCGCACACCGCCGTGGCTGTAGACAGAGCGCTGCTGGAGAGTTCGCCCTCCCAGTGCCCCTGCTCGCCGCGGAGCGAGAGCAGGGTCTCGCGTGCGGCGGCTAGAGCGTCGCGGCAATGCTGCAGATCGTCGGTGTCGGTGTTGAGCGTCACAGGCTCAGGTGTCCCAAGGCCAACAGGCCGTAGTAGGTGTACTCGCAGTCGAGGTCGTCGTCTTCCCAGTGGCCATGAAACCCCCCGCGTGCGGTCCACAGCGTGTCGATGAAGTCGAGGCTCGCTTCCTTCAGCGGGCCGAGGTCGCTGTGCATGCCGGCCAGGGCGTGCAACGCGGTCGCGGTCGACAACAGATCAGGATACAACGCCCCGCGGGCGGCGTAAAAACCTCCGTCGGGGTGAAGCTGTCGCAGCAGCCACAGCTCAAGCTCTGGGTCCGACGCAACCCCGCCCAGCCGTCGGTTGATCACCGCCGCCGCGGCCGACGACGGCGTTAGGCCGACCTGCGTGCCGGGCTCGTTCGAGTACCCTCCGTCTGATGTCCGCAGGGCGGCCACGCACCTGACCACGCGTTCTGGCTCGGGGGGGAGTCGGCCCAGGTCTTCATAGGCGCCCAGCGCCATGAAGCAGCCGTAGATGTCCCCCTGCTGGGATTCGAGGTCGATGTGGTACCCGCCGTCCGGCGTGCGCCCTTGCTCGATGCGGCCCAGCAGCGAGTCGACCAGCGGTCCGTCGACGCCGCCCGGGCGGATAGCGGACCAGCACCGGGCCAGGCACGCGACATGGACGCTGTCGAGACCCTCGCCATCGCCGAAGCCGCGGAGGTACTCCTCAACCGGCTCGGTGGGAAGGTCTACGCTCAGCGCGGCGAGGCCCTGCAGCCCAAACGCCGTGTAGTACAGGTCGCTCTTCCCCTCACGGTCGTTGAAGCCGCCGTCGTCGTTCTGTTGGCCGCGGAGGTAGCCCTCGACCAGTGCCGCCGCGTCACCGAGCAGGCAGGGCGCCAGCCTCGCGACCTGCAGCATTTCGAGCCTCAAACTCACTGCACCAGTCCTTCACTTCCACGGTAAAGATCTTGCTGACAACCCGGCGCAGCAGGCCCTTGAGGCTAGCGTTGTGCAGCTCGCCCAGGCACTGGATGGCCTCCTCCTTGTACGACTCCTGGAGCACCCGACAGCGTGAGCCGACCTCGTACTCGTCGATCAGCTGGTGGAGCTTGACGATTTCGTCGGTCGAGCACTCACGCCGCCACGCCTTCTCGACCAGCGCCCGCTCGTCCGGCTTCGCCTTGGTGCGGTCGTGGAGCACGGCGAGCGGCAGCGTCGGACGCATCGCTTGCAGGTCGTTGGGCTGGGAGTCGTCGGTCAGGTCGTCGATGTCGTCGCGGATCTGGTAGGCGATGCCAAGGGCCTGGCTGTAGCGGGCGATCACCGCCATGGCTTCCGGGCCCTCGCCCGCCAGCGAGGCGCCCAGCCGCAGCGCGACCTCGAACGCCGGCGAGGTTTTCTGCCGGAAGATGTCGAGCACCTCGAGTGAGCTCAGCGGCCGCGGGTTGCGGGTCCAGTTGAGCTCGGCGCCCTGCCCAAGGCACAGCGACCGGTGCCCGGCCGCGGCGTCGCGAGTCATGGTGAGGAGCCGTTGGGCGTCGATGTCCTGGTCGCAGTCGGCGATCAGCCGGTACCCGTCGCCGATCAGGAGGTCACCCAGGTTGAGGGCGACCGGCACGCCGTAGTCGATGTGGAGCGTCGCCTCGCCGTAGCGGTAGTCGTCGTCGTCCTCGATATCGTCGTGCGCGAGCGACGCCTTGTGGAAGCACTCGACCGCTACCGCCGCCCGCTTCACCGACAGCGGAACTTCGGCCTCGGGGTCTTCCTGGGCCGCCTTCCAGACGCAGGCGGTCAGGAACGGCCGCCAACGCTTGCCTTCCTTCGCCAGCCAGCCGCGGGCCTGCTGCTCGGTTTCGCTGGCGGCGGGGCCCATTATCTCGGCGAGCGAGTCGGCTTCGAACCAGGTCTGCACCTCGGCACGCAGCGCGTCGAGGTTCAGGCGGTGCGTGCGGTCGGCGCTGCTGAGGTGGATTACTTCCCAGATCCAGTCGACGTCGACCGTGACGTCCTTGCAGTCGTCCTGCAGGAGTGGTACTGCGATGCCGGGGATGGCGGCGGCCTCCATGTACGGGAACGCCTTCTCGAGCACCGACAGGCAGCTCACGCCGACGATGGCGTCGATCTGGCCGGTCTCGATGATGGACATCACCAGGGCCGAGCCCTCTGCGACCAGCACCGCGTAGCCGAGCTTCTCGGCTTCCTCCTGCAGGTCCTGGATCGTGCAGAGACCGCACTGCTTGCAGAGCAGACCGAATTCGTCGAACGGGGCGGGGCACAGGTCTTCAATCCGCAGGCACTTGGGGAGCAGCAGCAGCCGGCGGTTGTAGGGAACGGTCGCCAGCTGGTCCCGCCACACCTCGCTGTTGAGCAGGATACCCGCGTAGTCGACATACTTGGCGTCGAGGCCGTGCTGTTCCGCGAAACGCTCCGACACAGAACGGAGGTTTGTCATGCTCAGCGGTGGCGTCAACCCTTCGCTGCGTACGAACTCGCGAAGCTGATTGCGGAGGACTTCCCGCTCCTGACGGGTCTGCGGGATGCTGTCCTGTGGCTGCCGCTCGCGTTGCACGGGAACGGCTCGCGGCAGGGTGACAACGGGCAACTGCATAGAAGTCTCGAGATGGAATTCGTTCTAGGAGTTGGGGCGGAGCGGTGTGCGGCGGACGACGCCGGCGAGCCCCTTCGGCGAGCCAAGGTCGGCGAGCGGCGTCCCCTCGGGGGCACGCTAGGTGTAGGCTCCGAAACCAAAGTACCAGTACTTCTTAGCGAATCGGTAGAGCCACTGCTTCTCTGGCACGGTGTGCTCTGGGTTGTGCTGGCTGACGCGGGGTTCCAGCAGGTCGAGCTCGGCTAAAGCCGTGCCGCGCTGGGTGGTGTCGCCGGCGCTGTGCCGGTTGACCAGGTCGCGCACCAGGTCGGGGCGTTCCAGGACCACGCACCCGCGGGTCGCCTCGGCGGAGGTCCGGCGGAAGTCGTCCAGGAACTCCGACTTCGTCATGATATCGTATACATCCGGCCCGTCGTGAATGGTTTCCTTCGCAAATTGTATAATTGGGCACGGTTCGATCGCGCCCGAAGGACCGATGTGGTGGCTGATGCCGGTCGCCATCGGGCAGAGCGCCTCGCCGCGGTCGTCCCAGTAAGGCTCGACTATGCCGATCGCGGCTTTGGTCCGCATTTCGACGATGAACTTCCGGAGGTTCAGCAGCTGTTCGGGCGTGAGGGCCAGCTCGGGCGTGGGGCTCGGTCCGACCACCCTGTACGCATGGAACCAGACGTAGTGGACGCCGAGCTCGATCAGCCGGTTGAGCCACTCCTTGCTGACCAGATCGTAGTTGGTCTGGCAGATGCTGCTCGCAACGCCGACGATCAGCCGGTTGCGGACACAGTTTTTAACACCCTCCATGGTCTTGTTCAGCACGTCGCGTCCGCCACGGCGCTCGTCGCTAACGACCTCCGAGCCCTCGATCGAGATCAGCGGCGTGGCGTTGCCGAGTTTGCGGAGCTTCTTGGCGACCTCGTCGGTGATCAGCTGCCCGTTGGTGAAGATCTGGAAGTAGCAGTCGGGGTGGCGCTCGAGCAGCTTCAGCAATCCCGGGTGCATGAACGGCTCGCCGCCGAGCAGCCCGAAGTAGCTGTTGCCCCGCTTCTTGGCGTCGGTGACCAGCTTATCGAGGTCTTCGAGCGAGATCATCTGCCGCGGCGATGCGACATCTACCCAGCAGCCCTGGCACCGCAGCTGGCAGCTGTTGATGATCGAGATGAACAAGAACGGCGGGAAGTGCTCTCCCTGCTTGAGCCGCTTCTTGAACTTCTGAACCGACCGCATCCCCTTGTAGCCAAAGTTGTAGGCAAACTTCCACAACGCCCGCTTGTCGGTCGTGAGGAGCATTCGTGCAGCGATTCTAGCAACCATCGTCGGCGTGTTCTGGGGGCGGGGGTGAGGGCGGTGAGGACTAGTTCGCCGGGTTGTTGGCCGCGTTTTTAGCTAGGGCTTCTTTGGCGCGCTGGGCCGCCTGCCTGGCCTTCAGTTGGATCTCGTCGGCGCTGGGCAGGCTGGAGAGCACCTCGGCGGGGATCTCGAGGTCGCCCATGCCGTCCTTGAGTTTCTTCAGGCAACGCTGCCGTTCCTTCAGCGCCCGGTCGTCGTCGCGTTCTTTTGAGAACCGCGACTTGGCCTTCTCGCTGCGGTCCCGGAGCATCGCGTAGATGTCGCCTCCCAGCAGCGACGAGATGTCGACCTTCATCGCCTCGCGGCGGAGGTCGTCGTCGCTGATCGCGTCGCCGTTGATTGGGCCGGCCTTGTACTTCGGAAACAAGATCGCCACTTCCGGGCAGACCCGCGAGCAGGCGGGGCAGTCGGTTTTGCAGTTGGTTTGGTTCTGGACCTGGATCTTTCCCTCGCCCGAGACGCCGTACACGTCAAACAAGCAGAAGCTCAGACACTGCATGCAGTTGGTGCAGCGGTCGAAGTCGATCACCGGGAACCACGGCTTCCACCCGTCGGCGGCGCCGGCGCCCGTATCGTCGCACAGGCCCTCGACGATCTCGACAACCGCCCCGGGCGCGAGGCCCGTGATGTCGCGGAGGTGCAGCCGAACCTCCGCGTCGTGGCTGTCGATCGTGGGGGGCGTTCCTCCGAAGCGGCCGAGCACGACTAGTTCGCGGTGGCCCTGATCCTCGAGCCGTCCGCCGGGCCGGACGGCGCCTACAGAGTAGCCGCGGTCGAGCAATGCCCGCATCGTTGCGTAACGTTCCTGCGGTTCCACGGGCTGGCTGCCATTCCCCTCGTAGAGGATCACCCGCTGCACACTTTGACTGGTTGAGACCATGCTAGGCGCCGTCCCCCGTAGGCGGTTTCTCGGACGAGCCCTCGGCATCGATCTGCGGGACTGGGGCGCCCTCGATCAGGCAGGCCGCGGCCTGGTCCGCCGAGAGCGTCCGCATGTTCACTACTTCGGCCTGCCCTTCGGGCAGCGGGTGGCCGGCGGCGGAGAAGAGCCACTTGACCGCCCGCGGGTAGCAGGCCGCAATGCGGAGACCAGGCTGCTTGGCGAAACGCTCTAGCGCAGGGTCCTGCTTGGCGGACATCTCACACAGGTCGGCGACCGAGTCGAACGCGACATCCGAGCACGCCAGACGCTCGAGCACGCCGTCCTTGACGTCCGCGGGCACGACCTTGGCGTACGCGCACCTGCAGTAGAGGATTGGTTGGGGGGGACTCATCGTGACTCACTCTCAGCTGAGGCGCGCCGTGTGGTGGGGCTGCTAGGCGTAACGGTGCGTGGGCGTTGGCGGCGACGGTCGGAAGGCTTCGCAGTGAAGGATATCGAACGCGGCGTTCGCGGTGCGCGCCGCCGCGGCGATCTGCTCCCGGGTAATCGCCTCGAGTGCGGCGGGGTCGCCTTCAGCTCGCAGGTTGACGAGCAGCTCTCCTTCCTCGAGCGGCGCAGCAAGGTCGTGAGAACGTTCTGCCTGTCCGCCGTTGAGCACCAGGTTGGCGACCGCCAGGTCATTCCCCTGGTTGGGCGCTAGGGTGGCCTTCAGGTGGGCGACCTCGATGCCGTCGGCGGCGAGCCGGGCGCCGATCGCCGCGATCAGGCTAGAAAGCAGTTGGTTGCCGTCGAACGAATCGCCCCGCAGCGTGGCCGATAGGTTCAGCCAGCCGAGCAACGCTTCGCCTTCTGCGTAGGTTTCATAGTCGACCTTCATTGCGTCGCGGGCACGGGGGGCGTCCGCGGCGATTGCCGCCATCCATTGATCGATTCCGTCGCCCGAGCGTGCCGAAGCACGTACGACCTCGGCGGCGGGGTAGGCGGCCTGGAGGGCTGCGTGCAACTCTTCGAGCTGGCTCGCCTCGAGGAGGTCAACCTTGTTGATGACAATGACGTCTGCCTCTTCGAGCTGCTTGTTGTAGATGTAGTTGACCTTGGGCGAGAACGTCTTGCCGGGACGCAGGCCAAGGAGTCGGCTGGCGCGGATGGGGTCGACCAGCACGCTGAGCGGCGCCACCGAGTAGTCGTCGCCATAGAGTTGTTTGAGTGGGTAGCTCACGGTCGCCTGCAGGTCGGTGCAGCTGCCGACCGGTTCGGCCAGGAACGCGTCGGGCCTTGCTTCCGTGGCTAGCTTCTGGGCCGCCTCGACGAGTGACTGGAAGCGGCAGCAGAAGCATCCGCCACTGATCTCCTCGGTCGGCAGGCCGCCGGAGCCAAACATCGTCGTGTCGACCAGGCCGACGCTCTGGTCGTTTGAGATAAGGCCGACACGGAGCCCCTGGGCGATGAGCCGCTGAGCAACCTCAAGGATGGCGGTTGTCTTGCCCGCTCCGAGGAAGCCGCCAACCATGATATACCGAGCTCTTAGCATGACTTGTCTGGTTGGTTCTGCTGCTCGGCGAGCATCCGGGTGATGGTCGCGTCAAGTATCTCAACGTAGCCGGCGGCGTCCACCCCGTCGACAGGCGGTTCGCCCTCGTACTCGTAGAGCCACCCGCCGTCGTAGGGGTCCTTGTCGACCAGTTGTGGCGCGGCCGCCAGGTTCGGGTTGCCCCTCAGGAAGACTCCCTTTGAAACACAGTAGATGTCCGACAACGCTTTGAAACCCTCGATCCAGCCGATTGGATCTCCCGCCTCGACGGCGTCACTCGGGGAGACGCTAAAGTCGTGCTCTACAAAGTCCCCCAGCATCCGCATCGCGAATTTCGTAAGTCCAACGCGGAACCGCCCACCTTCCTGTCTGGCGAGCCAATAGTGTGACGGCGAGTACAGGTGCGACGTTGGCAGCCGAGTCGAGAAGCGGGTCTGTCGGTAGTAGAGGGTCTCCGCAGGGTCGAAGGGCATCTGGTTGGCGACCGAGGAACGAGTAAGAAACTGAACACCATGCGTTCGATTAGGGGCCGTCAAAACGCTCAGCTTTCCAAGCCTTCAGCCCCTTCTGGCAGGTCGCAACTATGCAACTGCCCTGCTTTTCCGCGGTCGCGACCACGAAATAACGGACATTCAGAGCCAGAATCGCATGATACCAGAAAGCAGCGGTAGAATTCAAAAGCCCGGCCCTGCTGTTCACGGGCTTCTGGGCCTGGGAGACTGCACGCGGTCCGACGCACCAGACGGTCCTCGCTGGTCGAGAAGCCGGCCAGGCCTGCCGACTCCTGCCTTCTGGTTGTGAAAACCGTTTCCAGCAGGACACTTAGGGCGACGCATGGGGGGTAGCGACGGCTGCGGCTGCCTCGGCGGACCGCACCAGTCGCCCTGCGTGCAGAGGCGCCCCTTGTTAATAGTCGAGGTCACCGCAGGCCGCCTAGAGTCAATCGACGCCTGCCTGGGAAAGTTGCAGCCCAGGGCGCCCCGCGGCAGATCCACGCCGGCGCCCCCGATCTTACTAGCTAGGCCATGCGACTGATGGAGCCCGCCGGCGCGTGAGTGCCCCCGTCACCAAGCCCGCGGCGAGCAGGATCACCGCACCCGGCTCAGGCGCAGCCGCCGCTCCCGCGCTGGCCAGCGACGGGAGTGTGATAGTCACGAACTGGTCGCCCGGGATGTCGGCGAGCGAGCCGAGGGGCGGGCCGCCGGCGTTGATGAGCACCTGGTCGAGGTTGGCGTCCTGGAGCCCGGCGCCGGAAAACTGATTCGACATGTAGTCGAATGAGCCGTTGCCAATAAACGCCATCAGCTTGATCTGCCCAGCGGGATTGCCGAGCTCGCTCAGCGGGATGCTGAACTCCAGACCGGTGGTGACGTCCGCCGGGTTGTCGGCCCCATCGGTCGCCCAAGGGAGGCTGCCGCTGCCCGCAACGCCTTGGGTGTTGCTGTTGTCGAACGCCATGCGGAGGTCGGCCGTGTTGAGGTAACCACGATGGTTGCTGCCGTTGTTGACTTCGTCGGCCGCCGCGTCGAGGGCGAACTCAAGCTCCTCGGCGACGCAGCCGTCGCCCTCGTTGTTGGTGCAGCCGCCGTCGCCCATGGCGTAGTTCTTGTCGATCAAATCGCCCTGATTGAGACCCGGGAACGATTCGGCAGACAGCAGCTTCTCAGAGATCTGCTCGGAGCCGTTCTGCGGCGCGTACGCGGTGCCGGAGAGGCCGGTGCTCTTGCCGTAGTTGTTCGCCCAATTGTCGTAGTCGATCTGATCCACAACGCCGTCGTTATTGCCGTCGGCCGCGGAGTCCCCCTCGTCGTTGAGCGAGTCGCGCCACACCGTGTAGTCGGCCGCGTCGATCTGGCCGTTCTGGTTGTAGTCGAACGGAGTGCGGAGCGGGTTCGGCAGCCCACGGTGCGCGAGCTGGTAGCCCAGGCCCTGGACCGCGCCGGCGGACCCCTGGGTGAGGTCCGCCATGTGCGCGTTGACCGCCCAGAACGTGAGCTGCGGCTCGTCGGGGTCGACTGCGCCGCCGCCTGAATCGCGGGCGTTGACGTTCTCAAACCCGTTGCTGAAGACCAGGTAGCGGTCGGCGGTGAAGCCGGCGTCGAAGGTCAGCCCGTCTAGCCGCTGCAGGGCGCCGTCGCCGGGATCGACGCTCGGGTCGGTCTGGCCGCAGCAGAAGGCGTCCATCCCGGTCGGGAGCGAGGCGCCGTTAATCGTGTTCACGCCGCCCGCGGTCGAGTCGATGAAGACGTTGAGCTTATTGTAGTTGGGCTCCAGATTGCCGGCGATCAGCACATACAGTCGGTCGCCCGAGACGGTCGCGAAGACCTGGTCGATCTCCGAACCGCCGCCGCCGTTCACCGGGTCTCCGTTTTGGGCGTCTCCGTAGCCGGTCTTGGTGTTCTGTACCGAGAGCGCGGGGCCGTAGAAGGCCTCGTCGCCGATGAGCGAGCCGTCCATGCTCGGCTGGGCCGAGGCCAGCGACGCGGCGGACAGCAGGATGGCTAGCGAGAAGAGTCGGTTCATCGAAGAGTTCTCCATGAAGTGGATGCTAAATGATTTTCAAGCCGAAGCGGCCGGTTGTCTTAGGACGCGGAACGGCGCCGGTGCTTGCAAGCAAGACGGCCGTGATTGGCAGGACCGACGGCTCCGGCGTGGCCGTGATCGCGTTCCAACGCTCGGGGCGCTCAGAGCCGAAGTTGGAAACCCAGACCTGCAGGTCTTGTTCGTCGACGTCGCCGTCGAAGTCGCCATCGGCCAACCGATCGCCGCGAGAAACGCTAGACCGCCAAACCGTGTAGTCCGCCGCGTCGACAGCCCCGTCGAGGTTGTAGTCGCCCGGGACCGCGCCCAGCAGTTGGGTGACGAACACGCGCGAGTCGGCGGGGCCGGTGGCGCCGTCGACGTTCAAGTCGAAGTCCCAGACGCCCGAACCAAAGTTGGCGATCAGGGCGAGTAGGTCGTCGGTGTCGGCGTCGCCGTCCTGGTCGAGGTCAGCGCGTCGCAGCAGCATGGCGTCGTACTCGGCGAGCACCGCGGCCGACGCGTCGCCGGCCGCTAACGCGGCGCCAAGCGGAATGAGGTCACGGGCGTCGATGAGGCCATCGCCGGTGGCGTCGAGCGTCGCCCGGAATACCGCGTTCTGCGACCGCAATACGGGTTCGAAGCCGCCAAATCCCACGAGGTCGGACACCGTGTACAGGCCGTCGGCGTTGGCGTCGCCAATACCAAGGCCGATTTGAGTCTCTGGGGCATACCCGCTGAGCCGTTGCAGGTTGTGCGTGCCGGTTGGTTCGATCGTCAGAACGGTGATCACGTGATTGCCGTTGGTCACGCCCGACACTCCAAAGGCGAAGCGGTCGTGGTCGAAGTCGCCCGCGAGGCCCTCGCCCGCAGCGGCCCGGTCCAGGTACGCCTGGTCGTCCAAAGCGGCGGGGAAGTCGACGAACACGTGCACGCGTTCGGCGGTCCCGTCTACCGACTCGACGATGATGTCACGGTTGTTGGGGTTCGACGGGTCGACCGCGTAGGGATCGAACGACTCGACCCGCGACTCGGGAGCCAGCCGGTCGACGTAAACGACCTGGCGGAAGTCGGTGAATACCGCGGGGCCGCCGTCGCCGCCGGTCGCCGCGTCGCGGTGTCGGTAGACGCGGCCTTCAAGGTAGTGCCGCCCTTCGGCGAGCTGTGTGGCGTCAATGGTCTGAACGAAGAGGCCGTTGCCCGTTCCGATATTGGCGCCGCCCTGCCAGACGTAGCCGGGGGAGTGGGTCTCGGTGAAGTCCTCGAAGCCGTAGGCGACGCTCCCCGCCGCAACGTGATCGACCGCGCCCGAGCTATTTGCGTCAAGCCCGCCATCAATCTTGAACTGGGCCCGGTCGCCATCGGCATGGGCGTCGCGGATCCCGCCCGGCAGCGTAGCGGCGGTGGTCTCGACGCGGAGCTGAAAGGCGTCGTCGCGGATGACGGTAATATCCGTTAGCCGCGAGACGCCGTTGTAGTAATCGTCAGAGGGGCCGCCGGGACCCCCCTGGCCTAAAATGGGCGCCGAGCCCGGCAGACGCTCCGCCAACGCCTGCCCGTTGGTGTTGGCGAGCCGCATCTCGCCCTGCGGCGCGGCGACCCCGTAAATCAGGTATCCGTGGTCGTGCCGCGCACCGTCGGAGCCCCTGTTGCGGGGCGCACGCACGTCGACCGTGCCGTCGGACTTGACGATCAAGACCTCCGGCAGCTCGCCCAGTTGATCGATCGAGGGATCGGCGGCGTTGCCCGTCAGCTCGACCAGTGGCGTCCCGGGGGTGAAAGCGGTCTGCACGGTGCGGGCGTCGTAGCCGATGTCGCCGCGGTTGTTGAGCACCACCAATGCCGACTTCTCACGTTCGTAGATGAGCAGCTCTTTCTCGTCCGCCACGGGGGTGCGGTCGAGGTAGTTCCCGCGGCCGTGGGTGTTGCGGAGGTTGACTAGCGTCGTGACCGCGTCGCCGTAGACGCCGCCGAGCGCGTCTGGGCGCCCGTCCTGCGGGAACGGACGGTCCTCGCCGAACTCCTTCGCGTTGAGGTAAACCAGCGCCTGACCGGGACGCATCAGCAGGTACGCATGGGCGAGGTCGTTCAACTCGGCCGGGCCGTCGTCGTGGCTCTGGGCAAAGGCCACGCCCTGGGTGCCGTTGTTGGCCAGGCCGTCGTCGACGATGTCGACGCTGCGGTTCTTGATGTTCCGCCAGTCGTTGAGTAGACCATTTTCCTGCAGGTTGTCCCGCAGTGCGAAGAAAAGATTGAAGTCCAATGCGTCGCGGTTGCCGCCGAGCTGCGTGGGGTTGTTGTCGGCGATGTCCTTGCGGATAAAGCTGGCGACGAACTGGTCGGTGTCGCCCCCGGTCTCGATGAACGAGTAGACGTGGTCCGGCGAGCCGTCCAGCAGCGGCTCCTGTTTCGCCAGGTAGGCGCCCTGGTCCAGGTAGTTGAGCACCCACCTCGGGAAGTGCCGGGCGGCGTCAAACCTAAAGCCATCGACGCCGACTTCTTGGATCATCCAGCGGAGGTTGCGGACGAGCAGGCCGGTCGCGTTCTCGGCGTAGGCGTCGCCGCTGAGCGGCGTCTCGGTGTTGAAGTCGTACAGCGTGACGTTGGCCCCCAGCGCAGGGTCCCACACGGTCGTGCCGCCCAGGCCGTGGTCGGGGTAGAAGCGGGCGTTGTTCGGATCGGGGGTATTGGTTGGACCGCGGCTGAAGATGCCGCTCTGGCCCGGGGGGATGTTTAGCGCGTCGCCGGCGTTCACGGGGTTGCGGATGAACTGCAGGTTTTTTTCCTGGGCGATATCGATCAATCCGGCGAGCCGCTCGTACTCTTGACCGCTCCAGCCCAGCGGGTGGTAGTCACCGTCTGGGTCGCCGACGCCGTTGGGGTCGTCGGTCGGGGCGAGCGTGCTGAGGAATCCTGGGTAGCCGCCCGACTCATTCCAGTAGACGTCGTCGGCGGGATCGGATGTCCCTTGACTGTCGAACGTCCGGGAGTCGCTGAAGCCGTTGTGGTTGGCGATGAAGTCGGTGTTAACGCGGAGGCCCGCCGTGTGGGCCTGCCGCACGAGTTGCTTGAGCCCGTTCTCGGTGCCGTAGAGGGTTTCGTTGCGGGGACTGCCGAGGTCGAAGCGGTCGAAGACGTCGTAGCCCACCGACAGGTTGCCCGAGTCGGCCCTGGCCGGTGGCGGCAGCCAGAGCCTGCCGTAACCCGCGACAAAGACATCCGCCATGCGGTCATCGATCGTGTCCCAGCGAGCCTCGAATACCTGCAGGATCGCCGGCTGGGAGGCGTCTTCCGCGAGGGCCGGCAGCGCGCAGAACACCGCCGCCAGACAGCCAACGAGGGGCGCCCAAGAACGGGGATTGCAGAATGTTGGGACCCGATAGTGCATTCGCAGGGGTAAATTCGTGGTGAAGTATCAGCAGCGTCGGCAGCGCGGCGCGCTCAACCACCGGGCTGGGCGGTCGTGAGGTCGAGATCAATCTGGTTGTGGCCCGGCTCGATTGTGTAGGCGAGCCCCGAGGTCTTGCGGTCGCGGTAGTGGTTGGGGGTGAGCTGCTTGCCGGGGGGCGGCGGGCCGCCGGCGTCGTTCGCGGCCAGCTCGCGCTGCTCACGGGCAACGACAGTCACTTGGTACTCGCCCGGGGCAAGCCCCGCCTCTCTGCCGGTGCGGAGCTCGTACTGGCCGGTGGGCTCGATCCGGGCGTACGCGGTCGGGCCATCGGCGACCGGGAAGAACGAGATCGTGCCGCTCTTCAGCGGCTCGCCGTCTAGCGACACGCTGCCAGAAACCGTGGCGTCGTAAGAGCCGCAGCCAACCTGCGTAAGCGCGGCGAGAGCGCAGAGGCACAGGGCAAAGAGTTGGTTGATGCGGCTCATGTTGCGTCCTCCTCTGACACGGTTTCCTCAGGCAAAGTTTCGTCACGGTCGGGCTGGTCTCCCGGAGTATCGGCCGCGGAAGAAGGCGGGTCGGAGCCATCGTCGGCTGACACGGCGTCTGGCGCGGCGTCCAGTTCGAGTGGCAGCAGCTGCCGGCCGCTGCTCACGGTTACACGCAGCGGTGTCGACTCGCGGTCCGCGTAGATCGGTGCGCTCCAGCGGTCGCCCGGGCGGGGCGGGCCGCTCTCGCTGTCTTCGTTGGGCCGCGCGTCCCGCAGCACCACGACCGTCACGACGTACTCGCCCGGCGGGATCGTCGAGGCGTCCGGGTTGTCGCGGTTCCCCTGGCCGACCTTCACGACGTAGCTGCCGTCGCGGTGTATCCGACCGCTTGCCGTCGCGCCGCCGCCCACCGGGTACAACGTCACTACGCCCGACGACGCCAGTTCGCCGCCGACCAGCACCGTGCCCGAGACCGACGCCTCGGGCGATCCATTGCACCCCGACGCCAGCAGCAGGCAGGCGAGGCCAAACACAGAGATTGCTGTACGCACTGCCATGACACTCGGGGAGCTAGGGGAGTGAAACCGCTTCTTCGCCGTTGCGGGTGGCCAGTCCGCGGTAGACACGGGTCTCGATGCTGTCGGTGACAAAGTGAACCGAGCCGTCGGCCATGGCGAAGTTGGCTCCCCCGGGGTGCAGGCTCTTGAACCCGCGGTACCGGTACCACTCGGTGTCGAAGATTGATGAGGTCTCGCCGGGCTGAGTCGGCGAGACGTCAAAGTCAAGCACGTTCAGGGGGATGCCGCAGGTCGCCCAGTCGCCGTCCGAGAAGTACGCCGCGGAGTGGTTGTCCTGCGCGGGCACGGCCTCGCCGACAATGAACGTCTTGCTAGCGCCGTCGGTCACTTTCGCCAACCGCACCGGGCGGAAGTAGCTCACCCGCCAGATAAGCCCGTTGCAGTCGACCGTGTTGTGGCAGTCGTACGAGCCGATGTCGGTCGGCTCCGGTGGGTTGCTGATCGATCCGAAGTCAGATTCGGAGCCCAGCGTCCCCTCGTTATAGCTGCCCGAGACGTCCAAGATCGAGTCGCCGATACAGCCCTTGTAGTTAGTCGTCGCGACCGGTACACCCTTGAAGTACCACTGCACGAGCGACGGGCGCGGGGTGATCCCGTCCGAAGGGCAGGTGATCAACGGCAGTTGCTGTTGGATCTGCTCACGGATGCGGGGGTTGAACATCCCGCGGCCAAACAGCGTGCTCGGGCTGTAGTTGCCGGTGTAGCCTTCGCTCATCGCGTCGTTGAGCGGCTGCTGCTCGATGTAGGGCAGCACGGCCGGTATCCAGCCTCGGCCGCTGTAGCCCGGTCCTCCGTTGCTGGTGCTGAGCGACCCACCGGGCGGACCAACCGGCCGGCGGTAGAGGTCGCGCTCGTCCTCGGGACGGCTCGAGATGCTGGTCGGCAGGCGCCCGAACGTGTCGTGGTAGTTGAGGCACGCTAGCGTCAGGTTCTTGAGGTTGTTTGTGCAGCTCATGCGCCGTGCCGATTCTCGCGCCGACTGCACGGCCGGCAGCAGCAGAGCGATCAGCACGCCGATGATGGCGATGACGACCAGTAGTTCAACCAGCGTGAACCCCCTGGGATCGTTGCGAGATCTCATCCTGTTTCCTCTCGACGCGTGAAGAGTTTGGCGTGACCGCGTGATCGATCTACGTGTGGCGCCGGCCCGACGCGGCCCCAGCAGGGGGCGCGCCGAGCGTCTGGCGTCCAATCTTCGGTTAGCTGCGCCGGCAACGCGCCAGCGGGAGAGCAAACGCCATGACAGCGAGAGTCAGGGCGCACGGCTCGGGCACGACGCGGACCGAGAAGTACTGGTCGCCGGCGAACTGATTGAAGTCGATGCCGGACAGCGACCCGGTGAAGGTTCCGCCGCCATCGCCGCCCAGGTTGCCGGTTCCCCCCGCCAGGCCACCGAGGACCTGGTTGGAGTGGTAGTTGTTGTCGCCGTTCCCGTACGCGGCGTGAATCAGGATCTCGCTCCCCGGGGCGGGGTTGCCGAGGTCGGCCAGCGCGATCGAAAACTCTAGACCAGTCGTCACCGCGGCGGCGGCTACCGGGTCCGCGGCGGCCGTGCCTCCCAGCACTCCAGCCGCGTTGCTGTTGTTGAAGGCAAACTGCAAGTCCTGGGTCAGGGCGCTGCCAACGGCGTTCAGGGAGATGTCACCTGGGGTGACGACGCCCGATTGAACCGGCGTGCCCGCCCCGACCGCCGCCGCCGCCCCATTTCCGTTGACCGTTGCGGAGGTCCCGCCTGCCCGGTCGATGAAATCGACCTCGAATGCGCCGCCGCCCCAGCGGCCGAACAGGTGGTAGTCGGCCTCGAAGCCCGCGTCAAAGGTCAGTCCGCCAAAGTTCTGCGAGACATTCCCAGAGTCGTAGGCCGGCGTGCCGGAGAGCGTGTTCTCGCCGCCCGCCTTCGAGTCGATGAAAACACTCACCTTATTGAAGTTGGGCTCGATATTGCCGGTCAGCGTCACGTACAGACGACCGCCCTGAACCGTGGCGTAGCCCGCGTCGAGCTCGCCGCCCCCGGAGTTGCCACCGGCCGAATCGCCGAAGTTTGTTTCAACGGACTGGACCGCGAGCGGTCCGCCGTAGCCCCCGTCGACCGTTCCGTCGACGGTGATCGCCGCCGAGGCCGGCGATGCAAGTAACGCGCCGGCGGCGAGTAACCTAAGCTTCTTCATGAGCACATCTCCCTTTCAAGTCGTAAACCTGGGTGTGAAGCAACAGACGTGTTCGCGCCCGAAGGGACGCCCCCTGCCTTCTCTTCGTTCGACTCTCGTGGACCGTCGGCGGTGACGCCGGGTGGTCAGCCAGTTCGTGATGAGGTGTTTATTGGTGCGCCAGCAGCGCGGCAAAAGTAGCCGCCATTCTCGGTCCGTCTGTGGGCGAACGCAGGCGGGCCATTGCACGTGACGAGGCGTGGTCCGGCAGGTCGCGTCGACCGGTGGCAGCGTGGAAGACCGTTGCGATCCGCAGCTCGTCGACCTCGTGCAGCTTCGACTGATCGAAGTTTCCGAAGCAGACGCGATCGAACGCAAAGTTGCCCAGCAGCATCCCCGCCGGTTGGCAGACCGACTCGTCGACAAGCGATTGTGGGTTGCGGTACACGGTCGCTGTGTCGCTGTTGTCTTGTCCAAAGTCGATCCGGACCACGATCAGGTTGACGCGGTCCGACTCGGCGCCGAGCTTCAGATAGTTGTCGCGGCCGTAGCCGTTATAGTTGGAGGTGACCCCGTAGCCCGAGCCCTCGGCCCCGTTGCCGATGCAGAGCACGCGGTTGGGGTTGCCGTCGCCGCGGTGCAGCTCAACGCCGTAGAACCCGTCGTCGACCGCCGAGACCCGCTGCAGAAAGCTCAGGTAGAGCGTCTTGCCCGCCGAGCCGACGAGTCGCTGCCCGTCTTGGATCTCCACAAGGCCGGCCGTGTCGAACACGCCGCCGACCGAAGCGGCGAGGGTCCGCCTCACCCGGTTCTGCTGGTCGACCTGGGCCGCCTTGTTGCCGTGCGGGACCAGGGCAGGGTAGTTCAAGCTGCCGCGGCCGACGCGGTTGGTAGGGTCGTCGCCCGGCGCGTCGGCGGTCTCGAGGTCGAACCACGGACCGGCCCAGCCGAAGCCACCGTTCTGCTGCGCAAGCTGGCCGGGCCCGTAGTCGAAGCCCTCGTAGGCGTAGAGCCCGTTCCGCGGGCCCGGTGTCGAGTCGAGCGACCGCACAAACCGGTCCTCGTCCGCTTCGAACACCGCAACCGCGGGGTCGTGCCCCGCCACCCGCACGGCCTGGTGGGCGGTCAGCGTCACCTCCTGCGCGGGCTCTCCCCGATCGTCGATCATCTTCGCCACTACGCTGCCACCGAACACGTGCAGCTCGCCGCCGCCGCTGCGTCCCACCACGACGCCGAAGTCGGCGCCGCCGTGGTCGAATTGCATGCGCCTTGTAGCGAGTGCAAACGGCGCGGAGTCCGCCGGTGCGTGGACCGTTAGCCTCCCGCCCCGCAGCACCGATGGAGAATCGCCCCGGACCAGCAGGTCGCCTGGGCCCTCCAGCAGCAGTTTGGCTCCGCCGGTTGTAGTAATCTCCGCGACGCCAGTGAGCAGTTCGACTCGGTCTCCGTCGGCCAGCTTGGCGCCGTATCCAAGTGCGTTGTCTCGCCAGCGGCAGTTCTGAGTGGCGGTGATCGTGGCGATAGGCTGCTGTGTTTGAGGCGTAATCAGCGCGACCGGCTCGTTTCGCGTCCAGCCGCCGGGCAGCCGCCAGCCCGACAGCAATGCCACCCCGACAAGCGAAGCCGCCAGAGCCGCCCACGCGGCGCGGCTAAGCGACCGGGGGCCAACGCCTGTCGCGGCGCGTGTCCCGGCCGCCACAATCGCGTGCTCCTCCGCGGGGGTGAGCGACTGATTCTGTGCATTGCGGACACGCAGTTCCGCCTCGACGGTCATCCAATCGAGATAGGCGTGCCTGGCGGAGCGGTCTGTCAGCATCAACTCTTTAAGACGCTCCAGCTCCCGCTCGTCCAGCCGCTGGTCACAGCACCCGTCGAGGAGCCCACGCAGCTCTGCAGAGGGGAACGACGCTTCCGGGGGATGGGTGCTCATGCCGCGCCCCCGGTGGTCAGCCGCCGGTCGATGCAGTCGTGCAGCGACCGGCGTATCCTGGCGAGCGCCTTGTAGACGGTGTTTTCCGGGCGGTTCAGCTTGGCGGCAACGTCGCGGTAGCGGGTTTGGGTGTCGCTGTAGCAGGCGGCGATTAGGTCGCGGTCCGAAGAGCGGAGCTTCTGCAGGCACCCGTCAAGGGCGGCACGACGGTCTTCCATAAGAGAGGACCGCTCAATCGCCTCGGCCGCTAGTAAGTTGACCAGTTCCAAAGACAAGAACCGCCTGTCGCGTATCTGCTTCCGCCGGAACGTCAGCACCTGATGGTGGGCAACAACGGCCGCCCACTTGACGAAGTTGGTGCTGAGGTCAAACCGCTCGTACTCCTTCCAGATCACGACACAGGTCTCTTGAAAAACTTCTTCGGCGTCCGCGGCGTTGCCAAGCAGACTGATCAGGTAGGCGTAGAGCCAGCGGTCGTGTGTGGCGAAAATCCTCGCAAATCTAGCGCGGCGTTCCTCTTCGCTCTGCGGTGAGGTTGCCTGCTCTCCGATGTCGTGTGCGTCGACGCGGTCGCGAGGTGCTTCCACTGGTCCGCCCGGTAATCTGGATGAGGTTTTAGATAAGGTGTTCGATTCGCGTGCCTCTACGGCCCTGCCGAAAAGGGGGGCTCGCGGGAGAAGACGCTCACCTATGGTTAGGCGTCCGTTCCACCAGATTGGTATCGAAAAATTTTAGGATCGCCAAGGATGCAGAGGGCCGCAACGCGGCCGACGCAATCTGATCGGGGGTGGGGTTCCTCGTAAGTGGCTGCATGGATTAGTGTTTATGACTTGCCGAGGTCCGTGGCCGTGTCCGCTGATCGGCCCATGGATTCCCCTGCTGGCAGCCGAAGAACGATCCGCCGAGGCGCGCAGGAGTCCGGGGCACGGACCGCGAACGTGTCGCCTCAAAGTGGTGGCGCCGCTTCCCTCTAGTTCCCCAGCAGCCACGTTGCCAGCAGCGTGACGACGACGACCCCAGCGAGGTTGAGCACAAACCCCTCTCTCGCCATCTCACGCATGCTGAGCTTGCCGGCGCCAAACACGATGGCATTGGGGGGCGTCGCGACCGGCATCATGAACGCGAAGCTGGCGCTGATCGCGGCGGGAGCCATTAGGAGGCGGGGTTCGATTCCCGCGGCAGTAGCGGCCGCCGCTAGGATGGGCATCAGCAGGGCGGTAGTGGCGGTGTTGCTAGTGACCTCGGTCAGGAACGTCACGGTGAAGCAGACCGCGCCGATCAGGAGGATAGTGGGGAGCTCAGCGAGCCCCGACACGACGCCGCCAAGAGCGTCGCTGACCCCCGACTCGCTGAAACTTTTTGCGATCGCAATCCCTCCGCCGTACAGAATCAAGATTCCCCACGGAATCTTGGCCGCCGTGGGCCAGTCGAGCAGTCTCGCCCCCTTACCGTTCGGCGCTATAAACAGGGCGATCACCGCCAGCAGTGCAATGCTCGCATCGTTGGCCGAGGGCAGCCCCGCGAGACTGCTCCAACCCCCGAACGGTTCCTTCCTTGTCACCCACAACAACGCCGCGACAGAGAAGATGACAAGGGTCCGCACCTCTTCGGCTCGCCATCTCCCCGCCTGCGGCAACGCTATCTGGTCGTCGCGTGCAACGCTGCGGGTGAGCCAGAAGGCCGCGAGGGGCAGCATTACCGCCATGATAGGCAGCGCCCACCCCATCCACTGCAGGAACGTCGGCTCAACCCCAGTGGTCTGCGCGTAGACCTCCATGAAAAGCAGGTTGGGCGGGGTGCCGATCGGCGTGCCGATGCCGCCGATGCTTGCGGCGTACGTAATGCCGAGGAGCAGCGCCCGGGCAAGATTCCGGTCCTTTGATTGCTGCAGCACCGCCATCGCAATCGGCAGCATCATAAGGGCCGTGGCCGTGTTGGAGATCCACATGCTCAAGAACGCGGCGGCCGCCATGAATCCAAACACGAGCTGGCGGCCGCCCCCGCCGAACAAGTTTACCATCCCGATAGCAATCCTGCGGTGAGCGCCGCTCTTCTCCATCGCCGCGGACAGCATGAAGCCGCCGAGCATCAGTAGCACCAGTGGGCTGCCGTAGGCCTCGCCGACATCCTTGGCGGAGAGCACCCCGACCAGGGGGAAAATCGCTAGCGGCAACAGCGAGGTGACCGGGATCGGGATCGGCTCTGCTACCCACCAAACCGCGCACAGCGTAGTCACGCCCGCCGTCCAGCCTGCGGGGGCTGACCCAAAGCTGCTCGCAACCCACGCGCCAACTGCGATGGCCATCAGGGGACCGCCGATCAGCACCCAATTCACACGCGGACCGCCGCTAGCAGATGGCGGCTCTTGTGGGTGGGAACCACCACTCGGGCGTGCGCTATCCAATGGCTTAGGCTTCAATCGGGGCGAAAAGAAATTCAAATCGCCGAAGAACGATTCAGCTGGGATCGTCGCCCGCTGACACCTGCCCTGTTCAATGCAGGCAGGCCGCGAGGAATCCGGCGCCCCCATTCTAGCGTGTCGGAGCCGGTTCGTGTGGCGCCCAATACGATTCATAGCCAGTGGGCCCTGGCTCGCGGCGCCGCACGCGGGCGAACATCAGTCTGCAGGGCCTGCGTAGCGGTCCGCTAGAGAGGATCGACCAGCGATTGTGCCCCAGAATCCTGGGCGCTTACCGTGCTAATTAGCGTACAGAAGGTCGGTCCGCAGGACGGGTCGCTTGGGTTTCGGGCCTGCTGTGAGCGGCTATTGCTCGCGTCGTTGCGTCGCGAGAGCCAAACGGATCGTATCCGACGCTTTGCCAGCAAGGAGCTTGTATGCCGGTGGCGTCCAGTGAAAACTGTCGCCACGGGCGAGGGTGAGCTTGTTGGCGAGCAGCCCGTAATAGTCGACGACTTCGACGTTCATTTCCTGCATCACCTCGGCCGCCATGCGGTTGTGTTCGACAATCACCGGGTTGATCTCGGGGTGAAGTTGGCTCGGCATTCCCTCGACGGTCACCGGCGTGCTGCTGGCCCAGATGAGATGCGCCTCAGGGAGCTTGTCTCTCAGCACCTGGACGTAGGCCTGCGTGAGTGGTTTGAACCGCCTCTTGGGGATTCGTCCCTCCTGGTAGCCGTGCAGGCCGACATTGAAGAGCACCACATCGTAGGGTCCGCCGAATTCGATCACTTCGGTTAGCGTCTCGTTAAGCTTAGGCGATTGGTAGTGAGGATTCACCCAACTGTCCACGTACGCCTTGCCAGCAAGACTTCCGACCGCGTAGCTGCGGTATCCGTTAAGGATCGAGTCGCCGATCAGCAGCACCCGCGGGCGTGTCGGGTCTTCGACTTCTGATTGGTCAAGGCCCCAGGATTTTCCGTCGGGATGCAGCGCGGGGTCCGACTCCCCGGTGTTCGTGTCTGCCGGCGCCGCGCCCGCGATCACCGGACCAGTAGAGAACAGAGCGGTGAGAAACAACGCCGTCGGAGTTCGAGAGCGGGTCATAGCCGTTACCGATCTAGTAGGAGCGTTTTATTCGTTGTGGTTCAAGTTCAACTTGACGACGCGGGCTAATCGACTTCTTCATTGGTAGCATTAAGAAATTCCGCGTCGGGAACAGGGACTCGCTAGCAGTAGGGTAGTGTTGGAACGCGTGCGAGAGTGGGTTCCACGGTCACTCCTGCCGTTAACTGACGGATCGATTGATGAAGAGCAAGGCGATCGCGTTTTCGACTCTAGACTTGCGGGCTGATGGCGGTCGGTAGTGGCTGTCAGTGCTTTGTTGCTGCCTCTGCAGTTCCGCCGTGCGGTGCGATTCGTCAGCCCGGAGCCTCGTGTGTTTGCACGCGTAGACTTGAAAAGTGCAGCGGCCTCGCGGCGGGCTATCGAGGATCTCCGCCGCTGTCAGGAGTTTGCACTGCTGAGACTTCTAGCACGATCGGATTAGGCCAGCGGTGGTCGTTGTAGAGTCGTTGCGCGCGCACAATTGAGACCGAGAGGCCCTCGGGAGTCTGCTCGAAGCGGGACTGGGCGTCGACGTCGGGCATGTACTCAACGACTTGATCTGACTGCCCGAGAACGCGGACCGTGGTCTCAGCGGTCGCCTGCACGGACCGTAGCAAGAACTCCCGGCGTTCTCCCCGCGGCCAGTCACTCTGTTTGGTGAGAAACGCGAAGACGGTGCCGCCGTCTTTCGACTTGGTGAACCAAACGTCGCCCTCGCGGGTGGTCGCCCAGGGCCTCGTGTTGTAGATCGCCTGGTTGTTGACCGCCATCCACAACGCAATCTCACGAAGCCGGGACTCCTGTTCGATCGGGAGTTGGCCGTCGGGCTTCGGCCCCAGGTTGAGCAGTAGGGCTCCCCCCTTCGCTCGCGTTTCGATCAGCATCTCGATGACCCGCGTGCCCGACTTGTAGTCTTCGTGCGTCGGCTTGTACTGCCACTGCGTGCCCATGGTGAAGCAGGACTCCCACGGGCCTTCCGGGGCGTCGCCGGGGATAAACTGTTCGGGCGTCGGGATGGCCCCGCGTGTAATCAGGCAATCCGGCTGCAGCTGCCAGGCGACGCGTTTCACGGGCTCTGCGCCTTCGCCGTCGATGAAGAGCACGTCGATTGGCCCGTAGTTTGTGAACAGTTCGCGGGTCTGATCCTCAAGGAGTTTTACAAAGGGGGGATGTGTGTCTGGATCGAAGGGCAGGTTCTTTCGGCGAGCCTCGAATCCATTCTCGTGCATCCAGTGGAAGTCTTCTGGTGAATAGTAGATGCCGACGCCCAGCCCCTGACGACGGATGGCGTCAACGTAGTCGCGCACCAGGTCGCGGTGGCACGGGGTGTTCATGATGTTGTAGGGTGTGGTTTTTGTGTCCCACATGCAGAAGCCATTGTGGTGCTTCGTCGTAAACACCACATACTTTGCACCCGCCAGCTTGGCGAGTTCCGCCAGCTCGTCTGGCGCCCAACGGCGGGCTGTGAACGACTTCGGCAACTCATTGTAGTACCAGTCGGTGTACTCCGCCGATGCGCCGACGAGGCTGTGGCTAATAACGCTCCCGACTTGGCTGTCCACGCTCCAGTGCACGAAGAGCCCGAACCCGGCGTCTTGCAGCCACTCCAGTCGTTCTGGCTGGTTATCTCTATTGCTCTCGGGTTGGGCGACCGCAGCGCACGCCGCTGCATAAATGCAAACGCCTAATACGGCTTCTGGGCACATCGTGATCCTCATTACTGCGGGAAAGGCCTCCGAGCAATCTA